>DATGXR010000300.1:0-5025 GCA_035298825.1 Bacteroidota bacterium | reverse complement strand
CTTGCGGCACAAGAGCAGACATCGGACAGTCTCACGGTCGATCAGGCGGTGCGCCGCGCCCTCGAGACACATCCGGCACTGATGCAGGCCCGTGCAGCAATTCGCGTGTCCGAAACGCGTGTGTTGCAGGCAGGGCTTCCGCTTGCGCCGGAAGTGACAGCAGAAGCAGGCTACACGCGCCTTGATCCGGTTTCGGAATTTTCAGTGCCGGGACTCGGAGGCCTCAAGCTCTTCTCGCCGAACAACTACGACGTCCATATCGGAGTGCGCTCGACGCTGTATGATTTCGGGAAAACTGCGTCTGTTGTCGATGTGAGCCGCTCGCGTGTCCGATCGTCACAGGACGCGCTCGAGCTGTCACAACAGGCGCTTGCCGTACAGACGCAGCGAATTTTTTATGCGATTCTACTGTTCCAAAAAAGCATTCCGGTTCAGGATGAGCAGCTGGCCGCGTTGAACGAACATCTGCGCGTGATCGAGCGAAGAGTCCAATCGGGCACGGCCACCTCGTTCGATGTGCTCACGACGCAGGTCCGCATCGCCGCCGCTGAAAATCAGCGCATCGATCTTGTCAATGGCCTTGCACGACAGGAATCCGAATTCAGGCGTCTGCTCGGATTCTCAGCCGGCGCGCCCGTGCATGTGCGCGGCGATTTTTTCCGGACGGCAAACATCACGGGAGTACCGGCAGACTCACTCGTCTCTGAAGCGCTGTCGAGGCGTCTTGAATCGATCGCGGCTCGCGACGCGGAAGAAACGGCAAAACTTCAACAACGATCGGCCGAACTCGGCACTCGTCCTATGATCAAGGCGGCGGTCAATTACGGATTCAAGAACGGATTCGAGCCGAATTTCGACGTGCTCAGGGGCAACTGGGCCGCGTCGCTGAAATTCGAACTTCCGGTCTACGACGGAGGCCGAAGCGAGTACCAGCAGGAGGAAGCCGAAGCGTCTGCGATCGCAGAGCATGCCCGCACATTCGACGTCGAACGGCAGATTCGCGCCGAGGTCGAACAGACGACCGCCGACCTCCAGGCTTCGATTCAAAAACTGGAAGGCACACAACCGCAGCTTCGGCATGCTCACGAGGCGGTCGTGATCGCCCGACTGCGCTACGAATCGGGATCGGTCACGAATCTTGACCTGCTCGATGCCGAAACGGCCGAGACCGTTGCGCGCCTGGCACAACTGCAATCGGCCTATAAAGTCGTGTTGAGCTCGATCGAGCTTGAACGTGCGCGTGGAAAACGCTATTAACCAGTGAAGACATCTATGAAACAATCACTCCGCGATATCGCGCATCCCGATCCCAGAATGCAACGCATCCTCATTGTTGATGATAATGCGGATTACAGGGCGTCTGTCCGTATGACGTTGGATGATTTCGGCTACCAGATCCTCGAAGCCCGCGACGGACTCGAGGGCCTCGAATCGGCGGCAGAGCATCTGCCGGACCTCATCCTGTGTGATATCAACATGCCGAATATGGACGGGCTCGAACTCCTGAGCGCGTGCAAAGACCGTCCTGATCTTTCGAAGATCTCATTTGTCTTTTTGACGGGACGCGACGACAAGCATGATTTCCGGTTAGGCATGCAACTCGGGGCGGACGATTATCTTACCAAGCCTTTCAGCGCGAGCGAACTCGTGGCCACCGTCCGTACGCAGTTAAAGAAAAGAGATCTGCTGCAGAAATTTTATGCACTGCAAAACGAGGATGTAAAAAACAGCCTCGGCTTGTTCCTGCCCCATGAATTACAAACGCCGCTTAACGGAATCATCGGACTGTCGGAACTGCTCAAGACCACACCGAATCTCTCTGCCGAAGAGATCTCGGAATATGCCGGACTCATCCAGAATTCAGGACGACGGCTCCGCCATTTGCTCGGAAATTTTAATCTCTTCTCGCAGATACAATTCTGGCAAGACGACGAGGAAAGGATCGCCGAGCTGCGCCGGCATGTGTCGCCCTCGGTGGCTGAAGTATTCCATTTGACAATGAGTGAAAAATTCGCCGCGCATGCGCGCCACAGTTCGCTCTCCGTCCGGCTGCCCGTGGCTGCCGTGCAGATCTCACGTGACTATCTCTCGAAACTCTTTGAAGAACTTCTTGATAATGCATTCAAATTTTCTCCGCCCGAAAGCCCGGTCACTGTCCGGGGATCTGAAACCGCGAACGAGGTGGAGATCACCATCCGCGACGAAGGCCGCGGCATGACACCCGAACAGATACAAAAAGTATCCGCCTACAGGCAGTTCGAACGACAGCACTATGAACAGCAGGGCGCTGGTCTCGGCCTTGCCGTGTCACGGGCGCTTGCCGAACTCCATGGCGGCAGTCTTACCATCGACAGCGAGCCGGGCAAGGGGATGCTGGTCACTCTTCGGCTTCCCAAAGCACGACAATAATCAACAGATACGCACTCTTTCTTTTTTTAAACCGGAAGGAACTTCCCCATGATGCGTTTCGTCCTTCGCCTTGCCTTGCTCGTCTCTATCGCTCATCTCTCGCTATACTCGCAGACCACGATCCGCTCTCCGCATGCCACACTCTCCATGACGTTCTCGCTTCTGCCGGATGGCACTCCGGTTTACAGTCTCGATCGGGGCGGGCGGCATGTGATTCTTCCGAGTATGCTCGGTCTCGAACTTAAATCGGATCCTGCGCTTCTCAACGGATTTACAGTCGCGCAGATCGAGTCGTCGCTTGTCGATGCCACATGGGATCCGGTCTGGGGCGAAGTCAAAACGATCCGCAACAATTACAGGGAACTGCGCGTGAGGCTCAACCAAGCCAAAGGCCGCGTGCGTACGATCGTGCTCGTCTTTCGGCTGTTCGACGACGGGCTCGGCTTCCGGTACGAATTCCCCATACAGGAGCATCTTGGATATTTCACCGTGTCCGATGAGCGCACACAGTTTCGGTTGACCGGCGACCACAAGGCATTCTGGATTCCCGGCGATTTCGATACGAACGAGTATCAATATCATGAAACTCCCTTGAGCGCTATCGATGCGAGCGTCGGCATGCTCGAAACGGCAATCGCGACGCGCAATGTGATCGGGAAGGATTTCATACAGACGCCCGTGCTGCTGAAATCGCGCGACGGTCTGTATATCAGCATCTTCGAAGCGGCGCTTGTGAATTATCCCGCAATGTGCGTCCGTGTCGACAAGCGCACATTCACGCTCACCTCCACGCTTGCACACGATGCCGTGGGCAACAAGGCATACTTGCAGACGCCGGCCCGCACACCCTGGCGCACGGTGATCGTCAGCAATCGCGCGGCAGACATCCTCTCATCGAAGATCGTGCTGAATCTCAACGATCCTTCCGTCATCACCGATGTCTCGTGGATCAAACCGCAGAAGATGGTGGGCGTCTGGTGGGAACTCCACGTGGGAAAATCGACCTGGAATTATGCCGACACCGGCAATGTCCAAATCGACGGCACCGACTGGGCTCATCTTAAACCGAACGGACACCACGGCGCAACAACGGCGCGCACAAAAGTTTATATCGATTTTGCGGCGAAGCACGGACTCGACGGCGTGCTTGTTGAAGGATGGAACGTCGGATGGGAGGACTGGTTTGGGCATTGGAAGGAGAATGTCTTCGACTTCGTCACGCCATATCCGGATTTCGATGTGGCCGAGCTTCAACGCTACGCGGCACAAAAAGGCGTCAAGATGATCATGCATCATGAGACCTCGGCTTCCGTCACCAACTATGAGCGAAGACTCGACAGCGCGTTCCGCTTTATGAAGGCGTACGGCTACGACGCCGTGAAGACAGGGTATGTCGGGCGGATCATTCCGCGCGGCGAATTCCACGACGGCCAGTGGATGGTCAACCATTATTTGCGTGTCATAGATAAGGCCGCCCGGTATAAAATCATGGTCGATGCGCACGAACCCGTCCGGCCGACAGGCCTGCAGCGGACGTATCCGAACTGGCTTGCGTGCGAGTCCGCCCGCGGCAACGAATACAACGCATGGAGCGACGGTAACCATCCCGATCATGAAACAATTCTTCCATTCACGCGGCTTCTTGGCGGACCGATGGATTATACGCCCGGCATCTTTCAGATCAAGATGAATTATTACGATCCGAAAAAGAAAGAGCAAGTCCATACGACGCTCGCCAAGCAATTGGCGCTCTATGTGACGATGTATAGTCCGCTGCAGATGGCGGCCGATCTGCCCGAAAATTACGAACGCTTCCCCGACGCCTTCCAGTTCATCAAGGATGTGGCGGTTGATTGGGACGAGACGAAGATCATCGATGCCGAACCCGGCGACTATCTCACGATCGCCCGCAAGGCAAAGCACCGCACGAACGAATGGTTCCTGGGCGCGATCACCGATGAGCAGCCGCGCGCCTGGCATGTCGCGCTCGATTTTCTTGATTCCGCCCGAACATACACCGCGACCGTCTATGCCGACGCCCCCAATGCGCACTGGGAGAAAAATCCAATGGCATACACGATCACCAAATATCTTGTGAACAGCTCACGCAAGCTTGCGCTGCGCTTGGCACCGGGCGGCGGCGCGGCCGTGAGCCTGAAGCCCGCAACGACAGAGGAGGAAAAAACTCTCAGGTTTTCAGAATAGCACAACAATGCTCGGTTCCCGCAGTATGCGAGATTGCGGGGCAGGAATCCGGCCCGGGTAAGCGCAACGGTGTGTATGTGATGTTTTTGTGAAAACATGTGTTGTACACATGGAGAGCAATCTCTGTGCGTGCAACACATTTTTTTTCATATACACTGTGGGGAGGATTCAATGAGAGTATTACGAAGGGTGCTTGTTATTTCGGCAGTGATTGCCGTATGTTCTGTTGCTCACGTGCAGGCCCAGTTCAAGCCCATGGCATGGGAAGCAGGTATCGGGATGGGATATAATTTCGGCATGACTGATCAGAAGGATGATGCGACACGATTCATGGGACGTGCATTTGTTCGCCGCGGTCTGCTCGATTTTCTTCAGATTGAAGCGGGCGGCTTCGCCAGCGGCATCGCCGGT
>DATGXR010000299.1:0-2092 GCA_035298825.1 Bacteroidota bacterium | reverse complement strand
GTACATCGACACACTCAAGGCAAGCTGGCAAAAAGGCAGCATCACGAACGAGGAGCGAGAGATCCTGGCGCATTTGTGCGAGCTCTACCAGATCTCGCCGGAAGAGCACGATCGGCTCATGAAGCAGGTGAAGCGCCAGCTTGGGCTTCCGGATGAATCGGTCAGCATTCTGGCGATTGACGACAGCAATGATATGCTTGTCTTCATCGAGTACATCCTCAAGAAGACGTACGCCAATATCCGGACAGCTGATTCGGTGAAAAGTGCGGCTGAAATGATACGGCAGAAAATGCCGTCGCTGATCATCTGCGATATCATGATGCCCGAGACCGGCGGCTTTGCATTTTACGAGATGATCCAGAAGGGCGAGTACGGCCAGGAGCTGAAGAACGTGCCGTTCATCTTTATGAGCGTATGTTCGGACGAGTACATGAAGAAGATCGCCGAGGATCTCGGCGTCAACAAGTACCTCACAAAGCCGTTTTCAGTCGAGACGCTCGAGAAGGCGGTCAAAGAAATGCTCATCCCGAGCGAAACCTGAGGCGGTGATCGGGAGATGATTGCATCTGGCGCGCAGGATTGGTATTTTTCGATGATCCTGAATGTCGTCATGATCCGCATGCGGATCATGACGGCACGTCCTGTACGGGGACAATACGCCGATGCGAAAGAAAAGCTCATCCGCTTGAATTTCCGGTGCGTAGAAGGGAGACAACGACACTAAGCCTGGGAATTATGTGATGGCCGCATCCTCTGCAAAAAAAAATCAGCCCGTGAAGAAGGAAGGGCTGTGGCAATCGATCAAAAACCTGCCGATCAAATATCCTGCAGTCATTTCCGGATATATCATTTACATCTATCTGTTCATGACGATCATCCGCTTTTATCTCATGGCGAAGCACACGCAGGTGGATGTTTGGGATGCAATCGAGATTTTCGATGCGCTGCCGTTCATGTGGCTGCTGGCCTTGACGCTTGTGAAGGTGATTGAAATTCGGACGAAACTTTCAGAAAGCGAGACGCAGCGGGCGCTGAAAGAGCGTGAGCTGCAGATCAGGGAAACGCAGCTCAAGACGATGCATGAGCTGAAGAATCCGTTTGCCGCCATTTCAGGATTTGCGACAATCCTTGCCGAGGACGACGAGATCAGGACGATGCCCGAACAACGCGAGGTGGTGAAGTACATCGTCAACGCCGGCGAATCGGCGCTGTCGCTCATCAATGATGTCTTCGATACGAACGCGATCGAAAGCGGCCGGCTTCGTCTCACAAAAACGAACTTCCAGATCGTACCGATGGTGGAGAGCGCCGTGAAGGCGCACCATCTGATCGCCAGGGCGAAGAACATCTCGATGACAATCGAGGCGGAGGCGGCGCGCGCCGCAGATATGGTGTACGGCGACCTGACGCGGATCCGTCAGGCGCTCGATAATTTCATCAGCAATGCGATCAAATATTCCACGCGCGACAAACAGATCACGATCAGGCTTCAGAAGGAAAAAACGGATGTAAAAATCGAGGTGATCGATCAGGGGCAGGGCATTCCGCTTAATGAGATGCCGAACCTGTTTCACGAATACACACGCACATCAATTCGGCCCACGGCCGGAGAGTCGAGCACGGGATTCGGTCTTGGCATCGTGAAGAAAATCATTTCCGAGCATGGGGGGAAGGTCGGGGCGACAAGCGAGTTTGGGAAGGGAAGCATTTTTTATTTCACGTTGCCTCTGAAGGAAGTCCGCAGCGGTAAAGAGGCATAAGAATTGAGGTTGCAATGGCAGGATCGGTGAAGCTCGACGACAAGGAACGCCAGATGCGCGTCAGCACGCTGCTGCATGGTGCTGAAGATGCGATAAAATCCGGCGATCTCGACGAGGCATTGGAAAAGATTCGCAAGGTCTACAAGTACGATATTCAGAATATGTACGCCCGTGCGTTCGAAGAGCGCATTCTTGTGATGATGGTCGAACGCGGCGAGAAGGAATTGAAGGTGAAGTACGATCAGCAGCATATGAAGCTGAAGGAGGAGGTCGACAGGAAGGCGCAGATCGAGATCAATCGAAAGTTGAAAGAGTATCATCGACAGTGGGAA
>DATGXR010000298.1:0-32081 GCA_035298825.1 Bacteroidota bacterium | reverse complement strand
ATGCGATGCAGCGATCTCTTTCGAACGCCGGACAATGAGATCGAGCGCTTCGTCCCACGAGGCACGTTCGAGCGCGCCATTGCGCCTGATCATGGGATAGGTCAGCCTGTCTGCGCTTTCGTTGGCGATCCATCCGTGCATCCCCTTGGGCCCGAGCCTGCCGCGGTTGGTCCGGTCGACCGAACGTCCTCTCACGCCGACGATGCATCCATCTTTCACTCCGATGTCAAGGGCGCAATCGTTCGAACAGAGCACACAGGCCGATTGCACCCAGCGCTCTGGTTCCTCGATCACGCGCTCGTCGACGCGTTCGGGCCACTGGCCGAAATACGGAGTCCGTTCGCCCCAGAGATCCTCGATACTATCCCTAGTCTCATGCATCGCGTTCCTCCCCTCAGCTCGAGATCATGAAAAAAAAAAACCTTTCAGAGCTTCATGCACATCCGCGAATCATCGAACGATCCATATGAAGGGATACGATATTTCGGAACAAATGTCAAGCAGGTGTCCATGGTTAAAACAGAAAGGGCGTGAGTTGGGGCAGAATCGCTCGTTAAACAGACCAGAGATGCGATGAAGAACAGAATCGCGCGTCAAAGGGAAAGCGCTGAAATTGAAATCAGAATTGGAGTCCAAACCGGAGCGTCGCGGCGAGGCAGTTGTCGAGCGCGGGTCCGGTACCGCGCGGATTGATGATGTACTGAATGTCGGGTTGAAAATAAATCTGTTCCGTAAGATTCCTGCGATAGAGGAGCTCGAATGCGGTTTCATCCTGATCATCGTTCATCATGGCACAGACGAAGCCTGCGCCCAGCACATCGGCGCTGTTCTCCGAGAGGAAACCGTAGAAATTGATCCCCGCTCCGATGAACGTTGAATTGGTACTAGCGTGCCGGGGACTGATACCGGCGCGCGCAAACAGCGCGATTCCGCCAGGCGCATCCATCCGTCCGCTGATCATCTGATCGGCCGTCAGATACCCTCCGTAACAGTCACCGTAGACCTCTTCGGCAGGATCCGATTCCTGCGTCATGAAGGCGGAATGCGTGTGATCGTAAACGCCGAGCTTGTAGATGCTGCCGGCCGAGGACGCGAATTGTATTTCCGTTATTGCAAGCGCGCCGTCATCGGCGCTCAGACCCCAATCCAGATTATACGGATTGCTGTCGAACCCGCCGGCCGAACCATCGAAGATGGCCGCCTCCCAGGTGAAGAGCTCTGAGACATTCCATGCGACAGTCAGACCGAGAGTGGTCAACGGAAAGATCGGGACGGGAATATTGCTTGAGATTGTCGGATGCACACCGAAGGCGCTGTTGAGATAGACGCCGCTGTGCACATTGGCGGCGAAGCGCACATTCATATCCTGAAGACCGACGATCACTTCCACATTGCCGATCGGTTGGCTGTACCATGCTTCCTGAACGTACGTGTGGCTGCCGGCTTCGATATTTGATGCGACCTGAAAATCGCCGAGAAATGATTTCGAGGGAGATCCGCCGTGTGTATTTGCCGCCTTAAGAAAAAATGAGCCGCCGTGACTAAGACCTGCCGAGGCGAGATCAAATCCGAGACACAGATCGGCCATGCCGAGATAATCCGATCCGGTCGCGAGGCCGCCCCGGAAATTGTGCATGGCATCGCCCGTATAGAGCAGTTGCACTGAAAATGGCGTCTTTCCTTCAGCAACGCATTCCTCTTGTGCGGGCAGCGCAGGCGCGCAGGCGGCGAGAAGCAGCAGTGTCAACCCGACACGATGTCTCAACAGTTTCGTCAAATCCGTATGGCAAACGTGAATGGAAGAAATCAGGCTTCTTCAATACTAATCGGCCAAAAACGGAGAAAGTTTAATCATGGCGACGGCTCAGTCGATGGACGCAAGATAGAGGTCTTCGACTTTTTTGCGCGCCCACGGGGTGCGCCGCAGAAATTTGAGACTCGACTGGATGCTCGGATTCTCGTTGAAGCATCGGATCGTGATGCGGCTTCCCAGTTCCTTCCATCCGTACTGCTTCACGAGATACTCGAGCATCATGACAAGCGTTTTTCCATGCAGAGGATTATTCGGTTGCTCCGCCGTCATACTGCCGTCTCCATCAATTTCTTTTCTTCAATCGCCGCTGCATCCGCCTTATGCTCCTTCGAGAAGAATGTGTACATCGCCGGAATCACGAACAATGTGAGCACGAGCGAAAAGAACAAACCGCCGATCACGACGATACCCATCGAAACGCGGCTCTTGGCGCTTCCGCCGAGCGCCAGCGCAATTGGAAGCGCGCCGAGCATGGTTGCAAGACTCGTCATCAAAATGGGACGGAACCGGGCTGCGGCTGCGGCCTGAGCGGCGTCGAGCAGTTTCAATCCTGTCTCCTTTTTCTGATTGGCGAACTCCACAATCAAAATTCCGTTCTTCGTCACGAGACCGATGAGCATGATGATGCCGATCTCGCTGAAGATGTTGAGTGTCTTGCCGGTGATCCACAGCGACAGGAGCGCGCCTGCGAGCGCCAGCGGCACCGTGAGCATGATCGTGAACGGATCGATGAAACTTTCGAATTGCGCGGCAAGCACGAGATAAATCAGGATGAGCGCAAGCACGAACGCGAAGACGATGTTTGACGAGCTCTCGGCATAATCGCGCGAGGGACCGCTGAGACTCGTGGTGAACGTATCGTCGAGCACTTGCTTCGCGATGCGGTCCATTTCCTCCAGGCCGTCGCCGATCGTCTTGCCAGGCGCAAGTCCCGCTGAAATCGTGGCGGCCTTGAAGCGGTTGAAGTGAAAGAGCTGAGGCGGCGCGCTTTGTTCCTTCATCGTGACGAGATTATCGAGCTGCACAAGCTGTCCCATATTGTTGCGCACATAGAGCGACGCGAGATCGAGCGGTTCGTCGCGGTCCGAGCGATTGACCTGTCCCACGACCGAATATTGGAATCCGTTCATTTCAAAATACGAGAAGCGCTGACCGCTGAATGCGAGCTGCATCGTCTGGGCGATATCGATAACGGAGACGCCGAGGCTGCGCGCACGATCGCGGTCGATGGAGATGTCGATCTGCGGTTTGTTAAATTTTAAATTGACATCGGAGCCCTGGAAGACGGGGCTGCGGTTCACCTCTTCGAGGAACTGGGGAACCTTCTGGCGTAGCTTTTCGAAGTCCTGATTCTGGAGCACGTATTGCACCGGGAATCCGCCGCGCGCACCGCCGCCTCCGGCCGAGATCGTCTGTTCCTGGAAGACGAACAGTCGGGCGTCGGTCAGGGGACGCGTCTTGACGGTAAGATAATCGGCGATTTGTTGTTGCGATCTCTTTCTATCCTGGGGCTCGGTGAGCGTCATGCGCAGGAAGCCGGAATTCGCCGCGCCGCCGCTTCCGCCCGGCGCAGTCAGGCTGAGCAGGATCCGCTTCTCGGGGATCGAATCGTTGACTATTTTTACCACACGGTCGAGGAACGCGTCTGTGTATTCGAACGACGAGCCTTCGGGCGCCGTAACGCTCATACGGATATAGCTTCTGTCGTCGAGCGGAGCAAGTTCGGATTGGATTGTCATGCCGATGCCCACGATCATCAGGAGGGCGCCGGCGATGATCGCCATGGCAAGCCAACGATGATGCATGAATCGGGCGAGCAGCGATTCGTACGCGGCATTCATCCTCGCGAAGAACGGCTCGGTCACTTCATAGAAACGGCTGTGCTTGTGTTTTTTTCGGATGAGACGCGCATTGAGCATTGGCGTGAGCGAGAGCGACACGAATGCGGAGATGAGCACGGCGCCCGCAATCACGATGCCGAATTCGCGGAACAACCGGCCGACAAATCCTTGCATAAAGACGATCGGCAGGAAAACGGCAGCAAGGGTGATCGACGTCGACAGCACGACGAAGAAGATTTCTTTTGAACCGGCGAACGCGGCCTGCAGCGGCGACATGCCCTCTTCAACCTTCTTGAAGATATTCTCCGTCACCACGATGCCGTCGTCGACCACCAGGCCCGTGGCAAGCACGATGGCAAGCAGTGTGAGCACATTGATCGTATACCCCATGACGTACATGATAAAGAACGCGCCGATGAGCGAGACGGGAATATCGATCAGCGGGCGGAACGCGATGAGCCAGTCGCGGAAGAACATGAAGATGATGAACACCACAAGGATGATGGCGATGAAGATTGTCTCCTGCACCTCGGCCACGGAACGTTTGATGAAGCGCGTGTTGTCCATGCCGATATCCATCGTGTAATCGGCCGGCACATCTTTTTTGAGCTGCTCGTAGCGTTTATAAAACTCGTCGGCGATCTCAACATAATTGCTTCCCGGCTGGGGGATGATGCCGACGCCGACCATCGGCGTGCCGGACTGTTTGAGGACCGTCTCCTCGTTTTCGGGTCCAAGGTTTGCCGATCCGACGTCGCTGAAACGCACGATGCGCGCGCCATCCGATTTCACGATGAGATTGTTGAAATCCTCGGCAGTCTTCAGACGCCCCTTCGTATTGACCGTGAGTTCCGTCTTATCACCCGTGAGCTTGCCTGCGGGCAATTCGACGCTTTCGCGGTTGAGTGCATTTTTCACATCGATCGGCGTGAGGCCGTATGCTGAGAGCTTGGCCGGATCCATCCACAGACGCATCGCATATCGCTTCTGGCCCCAGATCTGCGTCGAGCTCACGCCGGGAATCGTCTGGAGGTTCTGCGCCACGACGTTTTCGGCGAAGTCGCTGAGTTCGAGCAGATTCTTCGTCTCGCTTTGTATCGTGACCTGAATGATGGCGTCCGAATTCGCGTCGCTTTTTGTGACAACAGGCGGCGCGTCGATATCCTGCGGAAGCGCGCGCGCCGCACCCGAGACCTTGTCCCGCACGTCATTTGCCGCCGCCTCGAGATTCGCATCGAGGTTGAATTCAACGGTGATGTTGCTCACGCCCTGGCTCGAGCTCGAGGAGATATTGCGCACACCATCGATGCCGTTGATCGCCTTCTCGAGCGGCTCGGTAATCTGCGACTCCATGACGTTGGCGTTGGCGCCGGCATAATTCGTGCGGACTGAAATGATCGGCGGATCGATGGCGGGATACTCGCGGACGCCGAGGAACTTAAAACTGATCACCCCGAAGAGCACAATCATGATTGACATGACGATCGCAAGCACAGGGCGCTTGATGCTGACTGATGCTAGACTCATTTGTTTTTATCGTTTCATTTTCAAATTGAAAGACAGCGCATCTTGTTACTTCACCGTGACGTTGACCGGCATTCCCTGCCGAAGCTGCATGAGACCCGTGGTGATCACCGTATCGCCGGCTGCGATCCCATTCGTGACCTGGACCAACGCAGCCATCCGTGTGCCCAGTGAGACGGGCACCGTGGCGACCACGCCGTTTTTCCGCACAAGGACTGTCTGTCCCTTCAGCACCGGAATCACCGATTGCGTCGGGACGAGCAGCGCGTTATCGATCGTCTTCAATCGCAGTTCGATCTGGACATAGGCGCCGGGGAAGATCTTTTCCGATTTGTTCGTGCACAGGGCGCGCAATTGCACCGTGCGCGTGGCCGGATCGATCTTCGGTTCGATTGCATAGAGCTTTCCTGTAAATTCAAGCTTGCTCTCTTCGCTGTTAAAGTGCACGAGATCGCCCACCGACACCAGGCCTGCGTATTTTTCGGGGATGGCGAAATCGACCTTGAGCGGATTGACCTTCTGTATCGACGCGATGCGGCTCGCGGGTGTGACATAGCCGCCCTCGCTCACATAGCGGAGTCCGATCACGCCGTCGAAGGGCGCGCGTATTTCGCGCTTGCGAATGGACGCGATCAGGTTTTCTCTGTCGGCTTTCAGCGTGTTGACCTGATTGAGCGCGATGTCGTACTGTTCCCTGCTCACCCCGCTTTTTTCGAACAGCAGGCGCTGGCGTTTTTCCTGTTCCGATGCGAGAGCGATTTGCAGCTCGGTTTTTTTGAGCTGCGCCTGAAGATCATCGTCGTTGATCATCACAAGCAGATCGTTTGCGCGGACATGCGCGCCTTCCTTGAAATTTATTTTTTCGATCCTGCCGGAAGTTTCAGAGGCGAGATCGACGGCCTCGGATGCAAGCACCGTTCCCGATGAGCGAACGACATTATCCATCTTCTGCGGCTGGACGATCACGCCGCGGACCGTCATCGGTCCGCTTGAACCTGCACGGGGCGCCGCCCCGTCGCTTTTTGACTCACATGAGGAAAGAAAGAGCGCCGAGCTAACGACTGTCAACAAGAGGAAAAACCGGATACTGAGTATCATTGTAATTGTATTCGTTGTGTGTGGTGACGTATGTGCGCATCCAGGTGATAGAAACCGGGCCGGCTGTGATGATCCGCATCGGGAATGCAGGAAGAGTGGTTTACGGATGCTGTTCTTGTAATGTACGATATTCTGCAGACAAATTCCGTTGAAAACATATCAAATAGAGAAATTAGCATCTCCGGACTCATGAACTTTAAATATATTCAAGTGTGAGCGAATCGGCTTCAAGCGGAGCGTCCAAGCCTCTGCGCGTCACGGCCAACGCCATCTGCTCGCCGACCCAGTACGAATCGATGCCGTTTTTCACAGCAGCCTCGTTGAGCCATGCTTCCTCGAACGGATGGATCAGATGATCGGAAAAGGAGATCGTCAATCCGTCCTTGATGAACATCATCGCCAGCTCCTTGTTCGAAAATTCAGGAGGAGTGGTGTCGACATAGGTATTGTCGAGAATTTCGTTGATCGCATTCTGACAGAATTTTTTTTCGAATCCCAGCGACTTCCCCAGACGTTTCATCAGTTCGATCTCGGGTTCGGTCACCTCCCTGTCGCGGGCGATCAACACAAGCAGTCCTTTGAAATAATTGCTTCCATCGATCATTGATATCTTCATATCCCCATCTCCTTCCGGATGTTGGCGGCATCACGTCACTGGTTCGACGATGCCGCGATTGCGTTATCCTGCGTGTAAATATTTCTTCGCGATTCGCTCGTATTGGTTCTCGAGAAATTCGCGGTCGATCGCATGTCCATGTCCGGGAAGAAAGAGCCTGCATCCAGTCTCGAGGAGTCTCTTCCAGGATCGGACCATTTCCGGCACGTCGTCGGCAAATGGAATGAACACGGTGCCGGGATACACGCCCATCATCGCGTCGCCGACAATGGCAATTTCTCCATCGACGATGAGGCTCATCGAACCGCGTGAATGGCCCGGTGTGTGGAGAAGAAAGGCGTTGATGCCCCAGTGCGTGCAATCATCTCCGTCTTCGGCTGCCACATCGGCATCGACCGGTTCGTAACGCAGCAAGGGACGCACGAGTTGCGCCACACGCCTTGTCATCCAGCGTGTTGCAAAAACCGAACCCGGCGAAACAGGACTGTCGCCTCGCGCAAGATAGTCTGCATCCGTCTTGTGGATCACGATTTGTGCGCCGAACCGGCGTTTCAACGCGGCGGAATTTTCAGCATGGTCGTAATGCGAATGCGTGAGCACGAGCGCATCGATACCATTCGCATGCAGATTCCGAAGACAGTTGGCAAATTGCTCAACAGGCCGTTTGGTTCCGGTATCCACCATCACATGCGCTTGTGCGAATGCAACCAGATACGCGTTGCTTCTGCCGGAGCAGATCCGGCTGATCGTCGTGCCGTTTGATGTGGCCCATGTATTCATATTCAAATTACACGATGCGGTCGCATCGCGCCTGTGAGTCATCGGCGGCGGTGTGCGCTCTCATGCCCCACTGTAGAGAACACTCATCACCTTGTCTTTGATTCCTGCAAAGGCTCATCATTACAATCATGGAACGAGGCGCGTCAATCGGATCTCCCTGATGAGCGCGGTGTTTGCAGTTCCGTTCATATTCTCATCGCTCGGACGATAGTCAAGCGCGAGACGATGTGCGCCTTTGCCGAGTTTCAGTCTGATCGGATTTGTATATCCCCAGTCATTCCAGGCGTCGACACCGCGCTGGGGCATGACGATCGTGCCGGCACGTGCGGCGTCGATGGCGAGCGTGCGCAGCGCGCATTTGTTATCCGTATTGATCGGACCGTTGCCGTTCGCATACAGGAAATCGATCGCATAGGTTCCGTTTTCAGGAACGGTGAACGTCTGTGCGAATGTTCGCGAGGTATTGATGTCGAGACGAACAAAGAGAGAATCTCCCGCAACGGGATAGCGTGCGATCGCGCGTTCGGGAACGACGACACGAGGTTCGCTCAGGAAAGAAGCGATCGACGCGGCATCAACGGCTTCAACCTGATATTCGCTCGCCCCCTCTTCAGGGCGGACTGTGAAACATGTGTCTCTGATTTCCGCTGCACGTCTTCCGTCTTTATAAACGCGATACGCCGACGCGCTCCCGATGCGATTCCATGTCAGGAGTGATCCGGAAAGTGACGCAATGGGAGTTTCAGGAGCGAACACTGCCTTCACGATATTCAGCGGGGCGCTCGCAACAGATTTGTCATCGAGCGTGATCACGATGCGGTGCGTTCCCGAGATCGAACCGGACACAAACGCGCGGGAGATCCGCCGTCCGTCCATCGTGACCGACGCGATGCGGCTTCCCGACCCGCGCACTATGATCGCAAGGATGCTGTTTCTGTATCGAAAATTTTCAAGCGTTCGTTCGCCGCCGAATTCCTTCGGAACAAACGGCGCAAGCCTCAGTCCCTCTGGAGCAAACGACATACCGAAGAGCATGCGATACACGACAGCGAGATTTCCGGCGACGCTCCAGAGCTGGCGGTTCGAATTGATTTCGGTGCCCTTGAAGTCGCCCGTCGCGGCGACGAGATTTTCCTTATTGGTCAGATAGAGGGCCGATGCGCGCCAGATCGCAGCGATCGAATGCGCGGCCGAAGCAGCGTGTCGCGTTTTCGCCGAAGCCCATCCGCGGAACGCCTCGACAAACGGCCAGACGGCATTGTTATGATATGGCGGAATATTCGGAATCTGCGGATCGATGCACGGAACACCGTAGACCGTCACCGGCATGTGCGACAGGATCGATTTCTGCTTCGACGCCGGCGCGACATCAAACAGGATTGAAAGCGCCTCGCCGAGTCCTTCTGCGCGTGAGGAAAGCGACATCGCATTTCGTCCATAGAGGTATTGTCCGTAATACCCTTTTGCCTCCTGCCATAAGCGCGTATTCATTCCTCGCCGAATCCCGTCGGCGGTTCTGTCATAAGGTGTTGTCGCATGTCCGAGCGCGGCGGACATACGGGCAAGAATCCGCCAGGTTTCATAATGCACTGCGTTGGTGCCGAGGTTTTTCGATCGGTAGATATCTTTCGGATCCATCCATCGCGGGTATGTCTGCTCGCGCCAATCGAGAAACGACGACTCTCCGCAGAAGAGTCCCGTCTCCGGATCGCGCAGTGTGAGCAAATCGTCTTGCGCGGAGCGCAGTATGATTTTGTACGCCTGAGCGAGCCATGTCTTGTCGCCCGTCACGCAGTAGACTTCCCATGCTGCGATCGCCCAGACCATCCGGTCCGATGAGACAGGCCACGATCCGCCCGTACCGGTATCCTGTATGATCTTTCCATCCTTCACTTTTGCCATCAACGTGGTCTTCGAAGCGTCGGGCGCGATGGCCGCAAGCGACAAGAGAATGCTGTAGCTCACATCGCGCGTCCAGACGCCGGGCCACATCTCGCCTGCGATAAACGCACCATCGGCGCGCACATCGAGTTCCATCTCTTCGAGTGACAGCGCATACAGCGCATTACCGAGCATTTCGGGTGATGTGTACTTGGGATGGCGCGAAAGATCGCGCGACTGCTTCCACACACGCACGCTGTCGGCAACGCGGTCCGGAGATGCGTCTGTGGTCGTGCGATTATTGAGTCGGCCGTACGCGCTCTTGTATGTCGATTGCAACTCGGCGCCCGACACTGCGCGAGCCTCGTATCGTCCTTCGACGACACCGTTGCGCGTCACGGTGTACGCCGTGGAATGAAACAGCGTATCACCGGCCTCAAGCGGGATTGTGCAGCATGCGGCCAGCAGAAAATCAAGAACGACTATCATGCGGGATGGTGCCATCACATTGGTACCTCAATTGGAAGTGATTGATCAATCGCCGGCGTCGAGGACGCTTCGGATCGAGCGTTGGATCTCGTCGAATTTGTAGGGTTTGGTGAGCACGTCCTTCACACCCCGCGCGATCATATCGGTCTTCGAGGTCTTGTCGAGATAGCCGGATGAAATGATCACCTTGACAACAGGGTTCATCTCCCGAAGTTTTGCAAAGAGCACCTCGCCGTCCATGTGCGGCATCCCGAGATCGGTGATCACCAGATCGATGTCACGCGAATGATGCGTATATTTTTCGAGCGCCTCCGCGCCGTTCGATGCGATCATCACGGCGTACCCTTCAGCAAGCAGATGCTCCTCGAGCATTTCACGAATGATCTTCTCATCATCCACAAGCAAAATGGTTTCGTTCCCCCGTTCGCATCGATCGACCGTGGTGCGTGAGGGCAACTTCCGCTGCGCGAGCGCTGGAAAATACATTGTGAACGTCGACCCCTGATCGAGTTCAGTCTCAACATCGATGAATCCTCTGTGGCTTTTCACGATCGAGTGCACGATGGCCAATCCGAGTCCCGTGCCCTTGCCCTTGTCTTTGGTGGTGAAGAAGGGATCGTAGATCTTCCGTCTCACGTCGTCGTTCATGCCGCGGCCCGTATCCGAGACGCTTAGAGCGATATAGGCGCCGTCTTCGACGTCCGAAAATCTGGTCCGCAGCTTTGTTGAATCGACGCTCGACGCGCTGAATGTAAGCGTCCCGCCATGCGGCATGGCGTCGCGCGCATTGATCGCCAGATTCATGAGCGCCTGATGGATGTAGCCGCTGTCGCCCATGATAATGCCGTTTTGCACGCCGATGTCGATCTTCACCGTGATATCCTTCGGAAGGAAGTGGGCCATCATTTCCTGGACCTCGGCAATAATATGGGAAAGGGAGATCGCCTCGAGATCGGCGAAGTCCTGACGCGAAAACAGCAGCAGCTGCTTGGTGATGGACGTGCCGCGCTGCGTCGTTTCGATGATCCGGTCGATGTGACGATGCAGATCCGGCATTTTCGCAAGCCGTTTTTTCAGAAGCTCGGCCGTACCGAGCACCATCGCCAGCAGATTGTTGAAATCATGCGCGATGCCGCCTGCCAGCGTGCCGATGCCTTCGAGCTTCTGCGCCTGAATGAGCTGATGTTCGAGAAGCTTTCGCTCGGTGATGTCCTGCAGCGTGCCGACGATCTTCAACGGCCGTCCCTGATCGTCGCGCAGGAGTTCGCCGCGCGATTGCACCATGCGCGACTCGCCGTCGTTGAAGCGATTGATCCTGAATTCGACATCGTATGTTGTGCCGTAATTGATCAGGTCCGACAGCGCAAGGTCCATCCGTTCGCGATCGTGTGTCTGGACGATGCGCTGCACTTCATCAAGGGGAAGCGTCTGATCCTGTGTCATTTCCAATCCATAGATATCGAATGCACATTCGGATCCCCACAGCATCTGTGTGGCGAAATCGAGTTCCCAGCTGCCAATGTGCGCCGCATCCTGAGCCTTGCGCAAACGCTCCTCGCTCAACCGGAGCTCGTCGTAGGCGCGGCGTCGTTCCGTGATGTTTTCCGAAAATCCGAGAATGTATCGGGGCCGGCCCTGCTCGTCGTACACCGGCACCTTCAGCGTGTGAATATACATCAACCCGTGCACGCGGCTCTGCACAACTTCCTCGGGAATATCAACGATGACGCGGTGAGCGAGCAGCTCATCGTCCTTTTTCCGAAGGGCCTCGGCCCGCTCCTTCGGCACGAACGCGTCATCCGTCTTGCCCAGGGCCTCTTCAGCCGTAATGCCATAGAGTTCCTCGCCGAACTTGTTCCAGATCAGGTACTGGCGCGTCTCCGCATCTTTGACAAACATCGTCACCGGCACGTGGTTGATGATGCTCTGAAGGAAGTCCCGGTTTTCGCGCAGTGATTGTTCGGAATGGATTTGTTCGGTCACGTCCCGTTTGTAGAGACCGAGACGCACCACCCGACCGTGAGAATCGACAATTGGGTAGACCCGGTTTTCAAAATGACGGTTGTTGCGCGCAGTGCCGAAGATCTGCGTCTGACCCAGCAGCAAAACGGAAGAGAGATAATTACGCCATTCCGCAAGCTCGTTTGTGCAGAGAATCTCCTCCAGTTTTTTCCCGCACATGTCGCGCTTTGAATATCCGTACGACATCGCCACTGTATCGTTGACGGCGAGAATCGTTTCAGAGCGGTCGATCAGGATGGCTGCATCAATCGACGCGTCGAGCAGCGCATGCGCGATGGCTTCGCTGTCCATCGATATCTTGATCGAGTTCCTCCGCTCATACAGGAGCGTGACGGCGGCCAGGGCAACGACTGAAAAGAAAGCGAGATGGAAAAGGTATGTTGCAACGACACCGGAGGCAAAAAGAGACGAACACACGATGACCACCGCAAGACCGAGGGCGAAACTTAAACGCATTTTTATCTTCACTGGAAATTCGCTCTGCACCATGGTCTCTCTCTCTGCCGCCGATTTGTTCGAGTGTACGTGTGTGAAGCTGACTCATCATCCCCTGACTGCGATGCAGACCATTGTCTGATCGTCGTGCTGCGAAGCGCCGGCTGTAAATTGCTTGACATCTTCAAAGAGCAGATCGCGTATCGTCGCGGCGTCGTCGGCGTGGCGACGGTCCATGAACGCGGTCAGACGCTCTTCGCCATATTCCTCGCCCTGCTCGTTCTGCGCTTCCGTAATCCCGTCTGAGACGAAAATATAGACATCGCCTGCCCCAAGCGGACGCACATACTCCTCGAGCATCGAGAAAGGCTGTTCGGCGTCATTCAATCCGAGGCCGATGCCCGGCGTAATGATTTTTTCGACCGCGCAGGCGGCGGCGTTGTAGCAATACAGCGGAAGATGTCCGGCCCGTGCGATGCGCGCCGTTTTTGAAGCCATATCGAATTCGGCGCCCAGCACGGTGACGAACGATCGCTTTTCAAGATCCTTGCACAACAACCGGTTCGCGCGTATAAACAGATCTCGCGGAGAAAGGCCGAATGTGAACAGCGACCGCAGAATACCCTGCACCTTCGACATATAGAGCGCGGCGCTCGTCCCCTTTCCGCTCACATCGCCGATGATCACTGTCACGCTGTTGCCTTTTGATTCGAGGTAATCGAAAAAATCCCCTCCCACTTCCATCGCCGGCAGCGATCCGCCGGCGATATCGAGTCCCTGAACAAGCGGCACTTCCTGCGGAAGCGATGCAAGTTGTATCTTTCGCGCGATCTCGAGCTCGTGCCTCATTCGTTCCTTCTCCGCCAGTTCCTCATAAAGGAAGGCATTCTCGATCGAAATCGAGGCCTGCGTGGCGGCCGAATTCAGGAACGAGATGTCCTCATCCTTGAACGCCGTTTCCGATCTCTTCTCGCCGATGAACAGCGTGCCGATCAGCCGATCTTTCGAGCAAATGGGACTCACGATGCGCACCCCGAGATCGGACAGCATCTTCCTCACTGTCACCGGAAGATATTCGACGCGCGAAGGGCCGCTGATCGATTTGAGCGTATCGGTCAGTTCCTTCTGATGCGTCAGGCAGACCGCCGAGACTTCGGCCGACGCCGTTCCCATCGATTCGATGCAGCAGCATCCTGTCTCGCCCCGGAAAAAGAGGACCGATGCCTCCTTCACATTCAGCAGATCGGCAAGCGTCGTGACAAGGCCATGAGCCAGATCGTTCATCCCGAGTTTTGACGCAAGCGCCTCTGATAGTTCGGAGAGCGCGCGCCGATAGTCGAACTGCGTCTGAAAATATTTCTCGTCGATCAGTCGCTGCCCTGTGCGCCGCACCAGGACGTACGCGAAGACCGCGCCCAGTCCGAGCAGCATCGATCCGATCTTTTCATTTCTCGTGAGATCCTCTTTCGATACCGGCGAATCGGTGATGAGAATCGAAGCGCCGGTGAATTCGACATGCTGCAGCGGCAGAGCCACATTGGGAAGCGAGAAAAACAACACGATGAGCGTGACGCCGAGCAGCGTATTCCACACGACGGTGAGCACCGTGTATTGAAGATTGCGCCGAATGCGCAGTTTCATATCGAGAAGCTGATACCGTCCGATCGTGAAAAGATATGCAAGCGGCAGCAGCAGCAGCGTGAGAAAATTCAGATTGTTCGGCAGGCTGCCGTCTTGCACGGAGGCGGACCTCACATAGACAAAAATGGCATTGGCAGCGAGAATGCCCACGACGCTCCATTTCACACCGCGCATGATCGCGCGCTGTTCGGACGGAATCTGCTTGCGATAGATCCACTTGATTACGAGGAAATACAACGGGATCAGCATCGTGGCGTACAACACCCATTGGCTTTGCGTGACGATTGTCATCAACAGAAAGAAACAGGCCGCAATGATGACGACGCGCCGGTGCCAGATATTCTCAAGCAGCGCCTGTTTTTCCTTCGGGAAGTAGAGGAAGCTCAGCGTGAAGAGCGTAATGCTGCCGATGAATCCCCAGAGCGTCAATAAATTCCGCATGAGCCTGAAGATCGGTATTTCCGAACCCCGTCCGTACGCGGCGGTCATCAGAAGCGACCCGCCTGCGATAAACGCCCAACCGAGCAGACGCGCGGCCGTAAGTTGCGGACGCCTGAGGGCGAGGAAGACTCCGGTGCCCATGTAGAATAAACCGATCAGGAAGAACATGATCACGACCATCGGCACTCCGAACTTCGCGAGCGTCACCTGCAGCGTCAACTCTCTGTTGTCACGGAACACATCGTAGCGAAGCGACTTGTCAACCTGTCCCTGACGCAGGATCTTGTCGGCCGCCAGCGCATCGGCGAATGTTTGTTCGTTGATCTTCGTAATGATATCGCCCGTCTTCATACCCGCACGGTCCGACGCACCTCCCGGAATCACCGAGATCACGACGACTGTGTTGCGGAACTCGCGGACCGAGTTGAGCGCAAGCGCGCTTTTTTCGATTCTGTAGAGCATATTCCGGTTGATGGATGCGCGCAACACCTCGACATCGAGACTGTCATTGTCGTTTGCCGAACGGAGTATCGCCTGCAAATCTTCCATCGTCTTCACATCTTTTTTATTCACACTGATGAACGCATCACCCGTGAGGAGCGCACCGGGATGGTTTTCCGTCTCGCGGTCGAACAGTCTGAACTTGGGTTCTTCAATGCTGCGTGCAGGCACGTCGCGTGCGATGAAGATGGTGGATGGCGGCGTCATAAAGACGTTCTCGTCGGTAGGCAGACTCGCACCGCTGTAAAAAAGCACAACGCCCAACGCAAGACAGACGGCGGCAAGGATCAGCGTTCCAACGACGACGAGTCGCGGATGATTCTCAAGTGAAAATTTCATATTGGTAGTCGTTTTTTCAGTGTCGCACATAAGCGCATTGATGGTGTACCAATGCAACATTAAGAATAAGAAAACCCGGGAGCAATTGCAACTTGCCCTTGCCGCTCGCTTTCAGTATTTTGCATAGTATGAACGAACACATCCTTCACGCATTCCATCCCGTCGTCCGGTCCTGGTTCGAACGCACATTCGGCGCACCCACGCCTCCTCAGGCTCTTGGATGGGAACCCATTTCGCAAGGCAAGAGCACGCTGATCGTCGCACCCACCGGTACGGGAAAAACAATTGCCGCCTTTCTTTGGTGCATCAATCATCTGATCGAAGAACGTTTGGCTGCGGAGGTCGGAGAGGATGCGTCTCAGTCGGACGGTGTCGGCATTTTGTATATCTCTCCGCTTAAGGCGCTCAATAACGATATACACAGAAATCTTGAAGAGCCGCTGGCGGGAATCCACGCCGAAGCCGCATCGGCCGGATTGCAGATCCCGCGCATCCGTTCTGCC
The DNA here is from genome assembly GCA_035298825.1 of Bacteroidota bacterium. Lineage (GTDB taxonomy): Bacteria > Bacteroidota > Ignavibacteria > UBA10030 > UBA8401 > CAISDA01. The sequence continues at coordinate 16,157 of DATGXR010000298.1, read as the reverse complement.
GTACGCACCGGCGATACGACACAGTCCGAGCGCCGGTCAATCATCACGCATCCGCCCGACATCCTGATCACCACGCCCGAATCGCTCTATCTGATGCTCACCTCTGTGCAGGCCCGGAAGATCTTCCGCACTGTCCGATATGTGATCGTCGACGAGATCCATTCGCTTGCACCCACGAAGAGAGGCGTGCATCTGTCGCTGTCGCTTGAACGCCTCGAGCAGATCGCCTATGCTTCGCCAGTTCGCATCGGCCTGTCGGCCACGCAGCGGCCGCTCGAACCCATTTCGCAGTTTCTTGCAGGCTCTGACGCGCGCTCGGATGGCACGCTTATTCCGCGATCCGTAACGATTGTCGACGCCGGAACGCGCAAGGAGATGGATGTGCGCGTTCGGTGTGTTCCGATTGATTTTTCAGACCTCCCCGAAGGATCTGTCTGGCCGCTGATTTATCCCGAACTGATCAAGGCCATCGGCCGCCACAAAACGACATTGATTTTCGTGAACAACCGTCGGCTTGCCGAGCGCATCGCGGCAAAGTTAAACGAGATTCTTGCGGGCGCCGAACATACAATCAATCTGAATGCCGTACCGAAGTACACCGATGCGATGGGCAGGCGACGCGTGGATGAACAAGCCGAGGCGGCACCTCCTGAAGTCGTGATACAGGCGTATCACAGCAGCATGTCACGCCCGGTGCGCGAGGAAATGGAACGCGAGTTGAAGGCGGGGCGCCTCAAAGCCCTCGTGGCCACATCGTCTCTCGAACTGGGCATCGATATTGGAAGCGTCGACCTCGTGATACAGATCCAATCGCCCAAGGCGATCGCACGCGGTCTTCAGCGCATCGGACGGTCCGGCCACATCGTGCATGCGACGAGCAAGGGACGGCTCTTCCCGACGCACAGAGAAGATCTCGTGGAGTGCGCCGTGATCGCCCGCGAGATGCTCGCATATCATATCGAATCGACGCGCATTCCCTTGAACTGCCTTGACGTGCTTGCGCAACAAATCGTCGCCGCTGTGAGCATCGAAGAATGGAACACGGACGCACTGTACGATCTCATGCGCCAGTCGTACTGTTACCGCACGCTCACGCGCGACATGTTTCTCCACGTGATTGAAATGCTGTCGGGTCGATACGCCGGCGAATCGTTCCGCGATCTGCGTTCGCGCATCTCGTTCGATCGACAGCACAATCTCCTGAGCGCGCTTCCCGGATCCGCGCATCAGGCGATCATGGGAGCCGGTACGATTCCCGATCGCGGATATTTCGGCGTGTATCTTTCAGACAAGAAAACGAAAATCGGCGATGTTGATGAAGAGTTCATTTACGAAAGCAGAACGGGCGACACGTTCATCCTCGGATCGAATGTCTGGAAAATGATCGAGATCGATGCCAACCGCATTCTCGTCGAACCGGCGCCGGGTCAGCCGGCGCGTATGCCGTTCTGGAAGGGCGAGGGCGTCGGCCGCACATTCGAACTGAGCACGAAGATCGGAGAGTTCCGCCAGCTTGTTTCGGATCGGCTGACGGCAGTGCGCGAAATGAAGCTGACCGATGACGATGTGGAGTCGGAGCTGCAGCGGGAGTATTCGCTCGACCGCAACGCGGCACGCAATATCCTCGATTATCTCGCGCAGCAACAGACCGCCACCGGCGCCATTCCGACGCATCGGCGCATCGTCGTCGAAGGATTCAGGGACGAGATCGGAGATCCGCGCATTGTGGTGCATGCGTGCTTCGGACGCAGCATCAACGCGTTGCTCGGCATCATCCTGAAGCGCTCGCTGCAGGAACAGCTCGGCGGCGTCGATGTGCAGATGCTCTATAACGACGACGGCATTCTTTTCCGCTGTCCGGATCTCGAGCGCATGCCGCTCGATCTTTTCACACCTCCGATCGGCGCGCATGAGGCGCAGAGCGCAGTCATCGACGAGCTTCCCTCCTCTCCCATGTTCGCATCGCTCTTCAGACAGAACGCGGAGCGTGCGCTGTTGCTGCCGAAGGCGCTGCCCGGAAAACGCCTGCCCTTATGGCTGCAGCGATTGCGCGCCGGCGATCTGCTTCAGATCGTGAGGCGCTCGAATGATTTTCCGATCGTGATCGAAACATTCCGCGATTGCCTGAACGATGTGCTCGATCTCGAACATTTCCGCGAGGTCATCACAGGCATTGAATCGGGCGAAATCGACGTGCACACAATCCAGCGCGAGACCGCATCGCCCTTCGCCTCGAGCGTGCTGTTCGAATTCATCGCGGTGTATATGTACGAAGCCGATAAGGCGCGCTCGTCGAAGCAGCATGTGCCGATCAATGCGGACATGCTCGGCGAGATTGTCGATCTCGACACGGTGTCGACGGTGCTGTCGCCCGAGGCGCTCGAGAAGATCGAAGAGCAGCTCCAATACACGGCCCCCACGCGGCGTGCGCGCTCGGCCGCCGAATTGTACGACATCATGCTCCGACTGGGCGAACTGACCGAGGACGAGCTCCGCGCACGTACGGGAGACGTGCGCTTTATCGAAGAACTGGAAGGCAGGGGATCGATCGAACGATTTGTGATCGGCTCGCGTACGTTTTTCATTCCCGCCGAGGAGAGACCACTCTACACATCCGCATTTACGCGCACACGTCGGACCGGCAAGACGGAATCCGCATCAGACCTCGGCCGCACGCAAACCTCGCGCACCGAAACCGTCGCCGATACAGATGCGCTTTCACTCATCGATCCGCTCGAGGCGCGACTGCTCCTTGCAGTGCGCTCGCTGCGCGCGCGGGGCATCGTTGAAGAACGATTCTTCGGCGATCGCTATGAGATGACACCCGAGGAATACGAACAATTCCTTTCGCTGCTCGAAGAGCAGGACGACGTGATGCGGGGCCACTTCACATCGTCTGAAAAAAACGAAGTTGCATTGCGTCCGAATCTCGAGCGGATACGCAAGGCGTCACTTGCGCTGAAGCGGCGCGAGATCACGCCGGCCTCGCTTCCCCAGTTCGCCGAATTCCTTTCGCACTGGCAGCACCGCGATCCTGCTTCCACCGTGAAACATGAGGAGGGATTTCGTCAGATACTCGATCAGATGATCGGACTCGCGCTGCCGCAGGAAGTCTGGGAACCCGAAATCTTCGCACGGCGCATGCATCCCTACGATTCGCAACTGCTCCGCCGCTTCGCCCAGACGGGCGAGCTCATCTGCGCCGGAAATGACACGGGAAAGATCCTGTGGTTCTGGCGCGGCGAAGGTTCGTATTATCTCGATACGAACACGGCCGCAGCAACCGAAGCAGCACTCTCGCCCACCGCGCGTGAAGTGTACCGGCTATTGTCTGAACGGGGCGCGTTGTTTTTATCCGATCTGCGCACGCAGACAGTCTATACGCTTGCCGCTCTCAACAAATCGCTCGCCGAGCTGTTTTGGGCCGGACTGATCACGAACGATTCAGCCGATGAAGTGTTGAAGATCAAACGTTATCGCGCGACAGAGGATCCGGTCTTTCCCGATGAAAAAATCGCGCTCATTGCACCGGCCCGAAATCCGCTTCGCTTCGCGGCCGCACGCAGCGTTCGTGCCGCGCTCAGAAACGCACCGGGATGGAACGGGCGCTGGTCGCGTCTCGATCAGCCGGGGATCATGGGACCGGTGGTGAGTCTGCCTGAGCGTGTGCGCAGACAAACAGAGCAATTGCTCATCCGCTACGGCATCGTGGCGCGCGAGGTCGCCAAGCGCGAAGCGAATTTTGTACCCTGGAGTCTGATCGCGTTCGAGCTTCAGCGAATGGAAATGCGCGGCGAGATTCGCCGGGGATATTTTGTGGAAGGTCTCTCGGGCATGCAGTTTGCGCTGCCCGAAGCCTATACGCTGCTGCAGACACTGCGAAGCCGCACAGACGCGGCCGATCGATCGCTCGTGATTAATGCGTGCGATCCGGCGCTGCCGTACGGACAGGGAATCGAGACGATGGGAATGCTGCGGATGCCGCGAGTGCCCCAAAATTTTTGCGCGCTGCATCACGGTGCGCCCCTTGCGCTCTTCGAGCAGTTCGGCACGCGCATTTCGACCGTTGCGGATATTTCGGAAGAGGCCATGCACGAGGCGCTTGCAACATTCGTCTCGCACATCCGCTCGATGCTGCAGCGCGAACGCACGGCGATCACGGTCGAATATTGCAACGATCAGAAACCGACTGCGAGTCCGATGGAGGGCGCGCTGCGCGCGGTCGGATTCTACCGCGATCGCGTGCAGACGATGCGCCTCGACCTGTAAACTCACAACAAATACTCTTTCAGGAAACGGCCGGTGTGCGATTTCGGGTTTTTCGACAGCTGCTCCGGCGTACCCGTGGCCACAATCGTGCCGCCATTGTCGCCGCCGCCTGGTCCCATATCGATGATATGATCGGCGCATTTGATCACATCGAGATTATGCTCGATGATCAGAAGCGAATTCCCCGCATCCAATAGCGCGTTGAAACACAAAAGCAGTTTCGCGATATCATCGAAGTGAAGTCCCGTTGTGGGTTCGTCGAACACAAAGAGCGTGTGGCCTTCGCGCTTATCGGTGAGATGCGCGGCGAGCTTGACGCGCTGTGCCTCCCCGCCCGAAAGCGTCGTGGCCGGCTGGCCCAGATGCATGTATCCAAGCCCCACCTCGTCGAGCACGCGCAGCTTCTGTGCAACACGTCTGCCGCCGGCCGTCTTTTCGAAAAATGCGATCGCCTCGGTCACAGTCATCGAGAGAATATCGTCCACGTTCATGCCGAAGTAACGGATCTCGAGCGCTTCCTTTTTATAGCGCTTGCCGTTGCAGCTTTCGCACGGCAAAAACAGATCCGTCATGAATTGCATTTCGATCTTTTGCACTCCGTCGCCTTCGCACGTCTCGCATCGCCCGCCGGGCACATTGAACGAAAAGAATCCCGCTTTGTGTCCCCGCACCTGAGCCGTCGGAGTGGAGGCAAGCAGATCGCGGATGATGTCGAACGCCTTGATGTATGTGATCGGATTCGATCTCGGCGAGCGGCCGATTGGCGACTGATCAACAAGCTCGATCGCCGACAGGTGTTCGAATCCCTCGAGCGCATGCATGCCGTTCAATCGTCCCTGATACCCTGAGAGTCTGCGTCTCACTCCTTCGGCAACGATCTCGTGCACGAGCGTGCTTTTGCCGGAACCCGAGACGCCCGTCACGCAGACGAACATGCCGAGTGGAATCTCCACATCGATATTGCGAAGATTGTGCTGGTATGCATTCAGGATGCGGAGCGACTTGTCCGGGATTTTTTTCCGCGTCGCGGGAACCGGAATCTTCTTCGCGCCTTTTAAATACTGTCCGGTGAGCGAATTCCGATCCTGCATCGCCTGTTCGTACGTTCCCTGAAATACGATCTCGCCGCCATGCACGCCTGCCTGCGGTCCCATATCGATGATGAGATCGGCCGCGCGCATCATATCGGCATCGTGTTCCACCACAAGCACCATATTGCCGATGTCTCTCAGCCGGTGAAGGATGCGAATCAGCCGGTCGTTATCGAGCGGATGGAGTCCGATGGACGGCTCGTCGAGCACATAGATCGATCCGACGAGCGATGAGCCGATCGATGTGGCAAGATTGATGCGCTGCGATTCGCCGCCCGAAAGCGTGTTCGACAATCGATCGAGCGTCAGATATCCGAGTCCCACATCGACGAGATATCGCAGGCGTTTTTGAATCTCTTCCAGGATGCGGCGCCCGATGCTCATTTCATAATCCGTCAGTTCGACGGTGCGGAAAAACGCATCGGCCTGCTCGATCGTCATCCTCACGATCTGTCCGATATGCTTCCCTCCCACTTTCACATTGAGCGCTTCGGAACGGAGCCGGGAGCCTCCGCACTGATCGCAGAGCGTATAGCCGCGGTACTTGCTCAGCAGTACGCGATACTGGATCTTATACGTTTTCTTCTCGACCATCTTGAAGAATCCGTTCACCCCGTCGAACGTGCGGCCGTATCCGTTCATCACGATGTTGAGCTGTTCGGGCGTCAGTTCATAGAACGGAACGTTCACCGGCAGCTTCGCCTCGTATGCGATGCGGAGCATGTCGCGATAATATTCCGTGAATTTCGGCGTGGTCCACATCTGCAACGCGCCTTCCCGCAGCGTCTTGCCCGGATCGGGCACGATGGCATCCATATCAAGACCGACAGCTCGACCGAAGCCCTGGCATTTCGGACAGGCGCCGATCGGACTGTTGAACGAGAACAGATGCGGTTCCGGTTCCTCGTAGCGGATCTTGTCGACCGGACATTCGAAATGCTGGTTGAAATGCACCGTCTCTTTCGTATCGAGCAGATAGACCTCGGCGTACCCGTCGCCTTCGACGAACGCCGTCTGTATCGAATCCGCCAGCCGGTTGAGACTCGACTGGTCGTCACGCCTGAGCACGTACCGGTCGACAAGCACCGGCAGCGTATTGCCGAGCTTGTCCACACGACCCACGGCGTCTGCTTCGTTCAGATCGACGATCTCGCCATCGATCACGAGCCTGAAAAATCCCCGCGTCTTTAACGCATCGCATTCCTCATCCGTCGAATGGCCTTTATGGCGGTGCATGGGAAAGACGATGTACATCTTTGCGCCCTCCGATTCCTGACGCAGGCGGTCGACAGCCGTCGCCACAGAATCGCGCGTGATGAGCCGTCCGCAGACGCGGCAGTACGTGCGTCCCACACGGGCAAAGAGCAGTCTCAGATAATCGTAGATTTCGGTCGTTGTGGCGACGGTGGAACGCGGATTGCGCGTATTCGTCTTCTGTTCGATCGCGATTGCGGGCGCCATACCCTGTATCACATCGACATCGGGCTTGTCCATCCGTTCAAGAAACTGACGGGCGTATGCCGAAAGCGATTCGACGTACCGGCGCTGCCCCTCGGCATAGATCGTATCGAACGCGAGGCTCGATTTGCCCGAGCCGCTCACACCGGTGATGACAGCGAAGGCATTGCGGGGAATTTCGAGCGAAATATTCTTGAGATTGTGAACCCGCGCTCCCCGCACCACAAGCGGACCTTTTGAAGGGGATGGGGGCGATTCGTGTTGTTTTCGTTTTGCCATATTCAAATAAGACTCCTCTATTATGGTATGAATTTTCAGGCCGAATTGCAACGAGGGTTGATTCACTGTGGTTTTTTGGGTATACTATTAATTACATGATGATGAAAAAAACGAATCTTATAGGGCTGACAGTCTCCGAACTCGAAGCCTTTGTCACAGGCCTGGGCGAACCGAAATACCGGGCCGCACAGATGTTTTCATGGCTGAATAAATTCGGCGTGCGCACGTTCGACGAAATGACGAACCTGCCGCTTGCATTCAGGGAGAAGTGCGCCGAAGCCGGCGAGATTATCTTCCCGGTACTCGCAACAGAACAGCGGTCGGCTGTAGACGGCACGCGTAAATTCCTTTTCAGGCTTGAAGACGGACTGAGCATCGAATCGGTGTCGATCCCTCCGCGCGAAGACGCGGTGGACGCCGAAAAACGGCAGACGCTCTGCATCTCGACACAGATCGGGTGTCCGCTCGACTGCCGGTTCTGCGCCACGGCGACGATGGGATACCTGCGCAATCTCACTGCCGGCGAAATCGTCGGACAGGTGATGGCTGTGCAGCAGCAATCGGCTGATAAGCCGGTGACGAACATCGTGTTCATGGGCATGGGTGAACCCATGCTGAATTACGACAACGTGATGAAGGCGATCGAGGTGCTCACGGCGCACACGGGACTCGCCTTCAGTCCGAGGCGCATCACAATTTCGACGGCCGGCTATGCGTCGATGATCCGCCGCATGGCCGATGAGGACAGGAAGCCGAAGCTCGCGCTGTCGCTGCATTCGCTGCGCGATGATGTGCGGCGCGAGCTGATGCCGATCACAAAAAAATTTTCCGTCTCGGAACTCCTGAGCGCGCTTGAGTATTATACTAAGAAGACGAAGAAGAGCGTCATGCTCGAATACATTCTCTTCGAAGGCGTCAACGACACGGCGGCGGACGTCTCGCTGCTCATCAAGGCGGCGCGCAGAATCGACTGCCGGGTCAATCTGATCCCGTTCCATTCGATCGCCTTCGTGCATCCGCACGGGATCGGCGCGGAACTAAAAGGCGCGCTTCGTGAAGAAATCGATCTGTTCGCCTCGAAACTTCGGGCGGCCGATATTCCCGTTTTCGTACGCAACAGCGCCGGCGTGGATATCGATGCGGCATGCGGTCAGCTCGCCGTGAAGAGCGAACGCGCAAAAAAGAAATCATAATCAATCATTAAACGCATTACACTCATACATCGACACAGTCTCATGCATCTTCTACTCTTCGGACCTCCAGGCGCAGGAAAAGGAACACAGGCAAAAATTCTCTCACACACACTGTCCATCCCCCATATCTCGACGGGTGAGATGCTCCGCAAGGAGATCGAAGACGGAACGCCGCTCGGATTGACGGCAAAAGACTACATCGAGCGCGGCAATCTGATGCCGGACGATATCATGATCGGGATCGTGGAACGGATCATCGACTCCCCGGCATGCAAAAACGGAATGATCCTCGACGGCTTTCCGCGCACCGTCGAACAAGCCATATCGCTGCGCGAGATGTTCAGGAAGCGCGCGATCGCAATCGAAGCCGTGCTCTTCATCGAGATACCGCACGAGCTGATCGTCGATCGGCTCACACAGCGCGCGATCATCGAAAACCGCGCCGACGACGAGCCGCGTTCGATCATGAACCGTCTCGTTGTCTACGACACGAACACGGCTCCGGTCAAACATTTTTACGAAGACGAGGGATTGCTCAGGCACATTAACGGCATCGGGACCGTCGAAGAAGTGCAGCAGCGGCTCCTCGACGCGATCAAAAAGTGATGCACCCCACACATAACGACGAATAACCGATGTCTTCGACACACAATTCGAGCATGTGGAACGCCGATCTGCCCTATCCGCTGATCATCGCGCATCGCGGATTCTCGGACGCAGCTCCCGAAAACACAATGGCAGCGTTTCGCAAGGCCGCGTCTGCCGGCGCCCATATGATCGAATTGGATGTGCGCGAATCGGCGGATCACCGGTTCGTCGTCATCCATGACAAGAAGATCCGGCGCACCACGGCGCTTCGGGGCGACGTGCGCTCCTATACGGCGGCCGAACTGCGGAGAATGGACAACGGATCATGGTTTGGGAAGGGATTTGCGCATGAGCGGATCGTGCGGTTGAGCGAAGCGCTTGAGTTGACAAAGCAGGGAATGCTGTTCAATATCGAGATAAAGACGGATGTGAAGACGGACGTGCATCAGGCTGCCGAGACGCTGCTTGAGGAAGTGCAGAAGATGAAATGTTCGCACCGCGTGCTGTTTACGTCATTCAATCACCGGGTCATTAAGGCGATCAACGATTGCGGCACGTCGGTTGCGACGGGCATCTTGTTCAATCCGCTGAAGAATTTCCGCCGTTCCCCCTCGCAGCTCATCGCCCATGCGCAAGCACAGGCGTTCGTCTGCAGCAAATATCAGATCAATCAGGATGTCGTAGCCGATACGCACAAGGCGGGATACCGTGTGTTTGTCTACGGCATCAGCACCGAGCGCGACGTGCGCCGCATGCTGAAGCTCGAAGTCGACGGCCTCATTGCAAACGATCCCCGGTTCGTCCGCACGGCCGTGGGCGACCTCCTCTCGACGACGTCGTAATTTACATCGCCGTCCGTTTTCTCAGCACCATTGCTGTTCCCATCAGGATCAACGCCACCGGCCAGTAGTTATGTACCACATACCAGACTTGTTCCGCATAGAGCATGCGCAGTTCGGTGAGCATCAGCGCGCCGCCCACGCCGAGAAAGAGCACGGACGGAATAAGCAGATGCCAGTCGCGCACATTGAAGATGAACAGCACCAGAAACGAGCATCCGAAAATCACGAGCGCTGCCGGCAGGAACATCGGAGCCGATCCGTAGACCAGGCCATACTCCTTGAGCGTGAAGAGGATGCCCGTGAAAAAGCAGAGCGATCCCCAAAAAATCTTATGGCGCACATTATACAGGAACGAACGCGTCACGGTCGCTCCGCCGTAAATCGTCAACGCTATCCACAGCAACTTCTTTGCACTGATATCGATGATGTGCATCTGGCGAAGCAAGAGCGCCACGCCGATTAAAACCAAAATAGCGCCGATAAGGGATACACGATTGCGCTGTTCACTGCTCATTGTAACCTCCTGTTGACAAATCGCTCCGCACACGAATGGGAGCCGGCTAAAATATTATATGTGATCGATTTTCAGAATTCAGCTGCGCCGGAGACGCGGCACCTGGACAGCGTTTATCGCGCGGACGACGTATTCACGAACCGGTCATCGGGCACAACGAGTGCAAGAATGAAATACAGCAGGATTCCCGCGCCGCCCGTGGCAAGACACAACACAATATAAAGAATACGCGTCAAATTCGGATCGATCGAGAAATATTCCGCAAGGCCTCCGCACACGCCGAAGATCTTTCTGTCTGTGATCGAGCGTCGCAATTGCCTCGGTCCGCGCGAGAACGGATGCGGCGTTGCGCCTGTACCTTCTTCACCCGTCGTCTCAGCGGCGCCCGGCGTCGGCTCGGGAATCTGTTCGTTCTGTCTGTAATAGATGATCGCCATGCCCAGAAGGATCAACAGAATCGGGAATACGAATTCCCATGAAAAGTCCCATGCGTGGATGAACGAAAACATTCCAAGATTTTCCAACAGGAACATCAGGCCGAAGAATACGAGCACGCCGCCCAGGACAAACCGGATGTTGACACGCGAATCGGGCGCCGGAGTAGTGGCGCCGCCTTCCGTATCGACAACGCTGAGCGGACGTTTCGGTATGAGGATCATCGATGCAATATAGATGAACAACCCCGAACCGCCAAAGAACGCAAGCAGCACAAAGAGGATGCGCATAACGGACGGGTCCACGTCGAAGTACTCGGCATAGCCGCCGCACACACCTGCGATCATTTTATTTTTTTGAGAGCGATAGAGTCGTCGGGGTTCCATATGATGCCTGCCTTTCGCAATAAATAAATGTGTGTTGTTCCTATTGTACATTTACGCGGACAACTGTCGAAATGTTGCACAACGCCCAATAAAAAAGCCTCATCGGCCGACACCGACAAGGCTTGAAAATATTAATTTCCTGTCAAAGAAACCATCCTAGACTTCCATAATTTCTTTTTCCTTCACGGCAAGGAGAGTATCGATATCCTTGATGGCCTTGTCCGTAAATTTCTGGATTTCGGTTTCCGCCCGCTTGCGGTCGTCTTCCGAAAAATGATCGGCTTTTTCAGCTTTTTTCAGATGTTCGATCTCGTCACGCCGGATATTGCGCACGGCGATCTTGCCTTCTTCACCGAACTTCTTCGTGAGCTTCACGAGCTCCCTGCGGCGCTCTTCGTTCAGCGGCGGGATGGGCACGCGAACGATCTGACCGTCGGAGCTCGGGTTGAATCCGAGATTGGCAGCCAGAATGGCCTTGTCGATCGCATTGAGAAGACTCTTGTCCCACGGCGTCACAGTGATCATATGGACGTCCGACACGCTCACGGTGCCGACCTGATTGAGCGGCATGAGCGATCCATAGCAGTCCACTTTCACCGTGTCGAGCAGCGCCGTTGTCGCTTTTCCCGTGCGGATCCGGATCAATTCCGCGCGGACGTTCTCGATAGCCTTGTTCATTCGATTTTCGGTTTCTTTTAAGATGTCCTTTAGCATAGGTGCACTCCTCCCGAATTAATTGACTGATGGGGCTGAACTGTTCACTGTTGTTCCGATTTCTTCGCCCAGCACAAGCCGGTTCAGATTCTGGGGAACGTTCATGTTGAAGACGGCGATGGGCAGTGAATTTTCCTTGCACAGCGTGATGGCCGTCATATCCATGATCTTGAGTCCCTTCCTGAACACGTCGTCGAACGAGATGAGCGGAAAGCGAACGGCGTCCGGATTTTTTTCAGGATCCGAATCGTAGACTCCGTCGACGCGCGTGCCTTTGACGATGATATCGGCTTCGACTTCAATGCCGCGCAACACCGCCGCCGTATCGGTTGTAAAATACGGATTGCCCGTGCCGGCGGCAAAGATGACGATGCGTCCCTTTTCGAGATGGCGGATGGCGCGACGGCGGATGTACGGCTCAGCGATGCGCTCCATGTTGATCGCCGTCTGGCAGCGCGTGTAGACGCCGTGATGCTCGAGCGCGTTTTGCAGCGCGAGCGCATTGATCACCGTGGCAAGCATGCCCATGTGATCGCCCGTAACCTTGTCGATGCCGTCCATCGAGTTTTCGACGCCGCGGTAGATGTTGCCGCCGCCGATAACGATACCCACCTGTACGCCCAGCGACTGGACGGTCTTGATTTCCTCGGCATACCGGCTGAGTACTTTCGAGTCGATGCCGAACTCCTGATCGCCCATGAGCGCTTCGCCCGAGAGCTTCAGTAATATGCGTTTATATTTTGGCTCTGCCATATGCGTGTGTCTCGTTCATTCATGGATAATGGGAATGCCGAATTCTTCAGACTGCCGGCAAAAAGAAAGGTCTCAATGATTGAGACCTTTCTGTAAAACCAATACGATACGTTACGCGCCAAGCTGATATCGCTTGAACTGCTGTATCGTCACGTTCGGAGCAAGCAGGTCTTTGATGGACTTGCCGGCGTCCTTGATGAAGCTCTGTTCGAGCAGAACGAATTCGGCGTAGAATTTTTCGAGGCGGCCGGTCGCGATTTTATCGGCGATCGCATCGGGCTTGCCTTCGTTCTTCGCCTGCGTGCGATAGATTTCCGTTTCGCGGTCGATCGTTTCCTTGCTCACCTGATCGCGCGACACAACGATCGGCGACATTGCCGCAACCTGCATGGCGATGTCGCGGGCCAGGCGGACGTTGTCCGTCGTGTTGTCGGCGTTCAATTCGAGCAGCACGCCGATCTTTGCGCCCATGTGAATATAGGATTCAAGAAATCCTGCCTTGGCATTGATGACGTCGAACTGCTTGATCTGCAGCTTCTCGCCGATCTTGCCGGTGAGCTCGCTCAGCATTTCGGATACCTTCTTGCCGTCTTCATACGCGAGATCGTTCAACGCTTCGAGCGAAGCCGGTGTGTTGCTGTAGACGATGTCTGCGATCTTCGTCGCGAAGTTCGAAAAATCCTCGCCGCGCGCAACAAAGTCTGTCTCGCAATTCACTTCGACGATCGCGCCTTTTTTGCGGTCGTCCGAAATCTTCGCAACGACCATGCCCTGGTTCGCAACGCGATCGGCGCGTTTCTCGGCCGTCGCCGCACCCTTCTTGCGCAGATAATCAACGGCGGCTTCCATATCGCCGTTTGTCGCTTCGAGGGCCTTTTTACAGTCCATCATGCCTGCGCCTGTTTTATCGCGCAGTTTCTTTACAATTTCGCTTGTGATAGCCATAGTGGTACACTCAATCGGTTCAATGTTGATGTTGGGAAAAAACCGTCCGGCCCGCTCCCTTCGCACGCGTGCTGTCGCAGCGCGCAAAAGGTGTCATTGATTGGGTGCGGACCTGAGGGAATGCCGAATCTCGATTACTTCTTCTCTTCGACTTTTTCTTTTTCGTCAATCACGTTCGACGCATTGGCGCGTTCGCGTCCTTCGATCAGCGCGTCGGCGATTGCCTTCGTGATCATCTGGATCGACTTCAACGCGTCGTCGTTTGCGGGGATCACGTAATCGACTTCATCGGGATCGCAGTTCGTGTCGACAATGGCGAAGACCGGAATGCCGAGCTTCTTGGCTTCCTTCACGGCAATGGCTTCTTTCTTCACATCGACGACAAACAGCGCGCCGGGAAGACGCGTCATATCGACAACGCCTGAGAGCACCGAGTTCAACTTGTCTTTTTCACGTGTGAGGAAGAGACCTTCTTTTTTCGTGATCTTCTCGAACGTGCCGTCCGTTTCCATCTTCTGGATATTGGTCAGGCGCTTCACGCTCTTGCGGATTGTGGTGAAGTTCGTGAGGGCTCCGCCGAGCCAGCGTTCACAGATATAGAACTGTCCTGCGCGTTCGGCTTCGGCGCGGACGACTTCCTTGGCTTGTTTCTTTGTGCCGACGAACAGGACCTTCTTGCCTTCGGCAACCGAATTGGCGATTGCTGTGCAGGCTTCGTCCAACAGTCCCTGTGTCTTCTTAAGATCGATGATGTGGATCCCGTTCCGCTCCATGAAAATATAGGGTTTCATCTTGGGATTCCAACGGCGGGTAAGATGTCCGAAGTGCGCACCGGACGAAAGTAAATCGGCAAGTTCTACGCGAGGCATAGTGCTCCTTGTATATATTGTAGTTGATGTCTTCTACGACCGTCATCTCGGCTAGCGGAATCCGCCGGTCTCAATTGAAAGACCAACGGACACTTCCGAACCGATCGGGACCGTATGTTTGATGGTACAAATAAATGAAACAGCGCGGGTGTGATCCACCCGCGCTGATTGAAAATCCGGAAGAAACGATTAACGTTTGGAGAACTGGAACCGTTTACGGGCTTTCTTCTGTCCGTATTTCTTGCGTTCAACCATACGCGGATCGCGCGTGAGCAGGCCGTTCTGGCGAAGCGGCGAGCGAAGCTCTTCGTTTGTTGAAACCAGCGCGCGTGCGATTGCAAGCGTCACAGCGCCTGCCTGGCCCGAGGTGCCTCCGCCATTCACATTGATCTGGACGTCGTACTTGCCAAGCATGTCGGTGACCGTCAGCGGATTCAGGATGGCGTTGCGGTACGTTTCCAACGGGAAATATGTTTCGAACGGACGATTGTTCACGGTGATCACACCGGATCCGTTTTTCAAGAAGACGCGGGCGACCGATGTTTTGCGGCGGCCTACGGCATTAATCGCTTGATGAGGCATTCTCTTCCTTTTACGAAGCTGAAATGATATTAGTTGAATGAAAGCGGTGCAGGTTTCTGTGAATCGTGCGGATGCTCGGGACCTGCGTACACTTTAAGTTTCGAGAAAATCTTTCTGCCCAACCGCGTATGCGGGATCATGCCTCTGACGGCGTGCTCCAGGATGCGTTCCGGATGGACTTTCATGACGTCCTTGTATTTCGCAAATGTGGCGCCGCCCGGATAACCGGAATAACGGAAATATTCCTTCAACTCCGCGCGCTTGCCCGTGATGCGGATCTTCTCTGCGTTCACGATGATCACGAAATCGCCTGCATCGGCATTGGGAGTGTATGAAGGTTTGTGCTTGCCGCGCAGAATGCGCGCAACTTCCGTTGCAAGGCGGCCTAACGTTTGACCGTTGGCGTCAACCACGAACCACTTTTGTTCCAGTTCGGATTGTTTGAAAAAATATGTGCTTTTATCACCGAAAGCCACGATCGTCTCCTAAGGAAAAAGATGAAAAACTGCAATTCTAAAAGTTTCAAAATGTAGCGATTATCCCGATAAAAATCAAGTATTTTTTTTCAAAATAATCTTGAACGAAGATAAATTTCATACAGGCCCTGTTTCAAGGCCTTCCCTCCGTCGGAATGACCGGCCATCAAAAAAACTGGATAGACAAACGCCTTCATCCCTCCAGTTGTATGCCGGATCGATGAAGGCGTGTCGTTCCCAACTGCGCTTTTTAGAGCGCAAGCATCGCCGGATGCTCGAGATATTTTTTCAGCGTCTGCATGAAGCGCGCGCCGACAGCGCCGTCGACAACGCGATGATCGCACGAAAGCGTCATCTTCATGCGGCTGCCCACGACGATCGCTCCGTTTTCAACGACCGGCTTTTCGAGTATCGAACCGATCGCAAGAATTGCGCCTTCAGGCGGATTGATGATCGCCGCGAAATTTTCGACATCGAACATCCCGAGGTTCGAAACGGTGAACGTGCCGCCCGTGAATTCCTCGGGCTTCAGCTTCTTTTCTCTGGCGCGTCCGGCAAGCTCTTTTGTTTCGGCCGAGATCACGGCCAGTCCCTTCAGATCGGTGTTGCGTATGACTGGCGTGATGAGGCCGTCGTCGATCGCCACGGCCACCCCCACATGCACCGATCCGTACTGAAGAATCTTCTCCGGAGTGAATGTCGCATTGACTTCGGGATGTTTCTTGAGCGCAAGCGCCGAGGCCTTCACGATCAGATCGTTGAA
>DATGXR010000297.1:0-9632 GCA_035298825.1 Bacteroidota bacterium | reverse complement strand
AACAATCAAGCGAATCCGGACGCGCACAGATGATTGTATTCCCGCCGGCAGATCCGTGTTACGCCGTCCGTCAGTGTTGCGCTCATGTTGTCTCGCTTGACATTGATTGCTTTTCTATTATATATGTCGTATGGTTACATGACATCGTATCACATTGTCTACGCTGTACTTGAAGAGCAGTATGCAGGGCCTGGGCCAGTAACACAATCGCAGGTTTCATTCCCGTCTCCGGATTTACTCTTATCCTCCTGGAAGTCTCCAGTATAATTTCGAATATGTCGAATCGTTCGCGATGCATCCGTATTTCGGCTCTGCGGACCATTGACGTGTGACAGGGCGGAGCCTCACAACGCCCTCTGTAATGCATTCTATCGTTATCCATTTCACATTGGGGAGGAATGAATATATGAGATTGCATGAAGAGTTCGTGAACAGTGTCGAGGAAAAAACACTTTCGGTCGGCGTGGTGGGACTCGGATATGTCGGCTTGCCCCTCATCTTGTGCTTCGCTGAAAAAGGGTTCAGAACAGTCGGCCTGGATATCGATTCGGTCAAGACGAAAACCCTCATGCGGGGCGAATCGTACATCAAACATATTCCGGCCGAGCGCATCGGTCGGGCGGTGAAAAGCGGATTGTTTCTTGCCACGGACGATTTTCGCCACGCCGCCCAGTGCGATGCGATCCTGATCGCCGTTCCCACGCCCCTCACCAAAAACAGGGAACCCGATGTGCGCTACATCGTGGCGGCATGCGAGGCGATCGCGCCCCATATCCGGCAAGGCCAGCTCATTGTGCTCGAGTCGAGCACGTATCCCGGCACGACGGAAGAGGTGATGATCCCGATTCTGGAGCGGGGCGGACTCAAGGCGAATCAGGATTTCTATGTCGCTTTCTCGCCTGAGCGCGAAGATCCCGCGAACACGGACTATCGGACTGAAACGATCCCGAAGGTGATCGGCGCATCGTCGCCCGAGGCGCTGGAGGCGGCCGAGAAACTCTATCAGACCATTGTCGTCGGCACCGTGCCTGTCTCGTCGACACGCACGGCCGAGGCCGTGAAGCTCGTCGAGAATATTTTCCGCGCCGTCAATATCGCGCTCGTGAATGAACTGAAAATGACGTTCATGAAGATGGGCATCGACGTCTGGGAAGTGATCGACGCCGCATCGACAAAGCCGTTCGGCTTCATGCCCTTTTATCCCGGTCCGGGACTCGGAGGTCACTGCATCCCGATCGATCCGTTCTATCTGACGTGGAAGGCGCGCGAGTTCGGCGTGACGACGAAATTCATCGAACTTGCGGGCGAGATCAACACCGCCATGCCCGATTTCGTCGTGCACCGCGTGATGGAAGTGCTCAATGAGTTCGGCAAGCCGCTCAAAGGCGCAAAGATCCTTGTGCTCGGCCTTGCCTATAAGGCGAATGTGGACGATATGCGTGAGTCTCCCACATTTCCGCTCATGGAAAAACTTGAAGAAAAAGGCGCCATCGTTTCATACAATGATCCCTATATTCCCGTCGTGACGCCGACGCGCGAACATGCGCACTTCACCGGACGCACCAGTCAGGAAATCTCGGACTCATACGATCTGCTCCTGATCTCGACGGCGCACAACGATTACAAGTCGATCGATTTCACGCAGTACCGCATTCCCGTGGTCGACACGCGCAACGTTGTAAAGAAAACGCACGAGCTCGTTTTTAAGGCATAAGGCGCGCGCGCATCTCATCCGGGCGGCACAACTGCCATCCGGATGAGGCAACACACAGTCACTCCAATGCAATAAAAAAAAGACACACCGTTATGAAAACAACTTTGGCAACGATCGCAGCATGCGCGCTGTTTTTTTCGGCGCGTGTGCAGGCAGGCGAGATGTACGGATCGATCTTCGACGGCGACAAGAGTGTCGGCGAAAAGGTGAAAGTCGATGTCACCGCGGCCGGAAAATCTTATCCGGCCGAAACCGATAAGAACGGCGCCTACCGGTTGTTCGTGAAGGAAAAAGGCAAATGCACGTTCGCCGTCCACTATAAGGATCAGACGCTCACATCCGAAATCTTCTCGTACGACAAGAGCCTCCGCTACGACTGGGTCATCGAGACGAAGGATGGGAAACACCAACTCAAGAGAAAGTAAGCCGGAGAGACACGCATGGCCGAACCCGAAAAACGACGAGACATCTGGGAGAAAGTCGCCCTGGTCTTCCAGGCCGGCGGCGGCATCATCACCGCGGTGACCGTGGCCGTTATCGGCCTCATCGGTTCGAATTATCTGAAGGAACGCGAGCTGGCCGACACGCAGTCGCGCGAACGGATGCAGGCGGCCGAATCGAATGTGCGCGTCTACACGGAACTGATGAGCAAACGCGAGGAAGCAGAAAGCTCGCTGCGCAAGGATATGTTCGTTTCGATCATCCAGTCGTTCCTGAGTCCGCGCAGCGGATCGCTCGATGAAAAGGTGCTGAATCTCGAATTGCTCGCCTATAATTTTCACGAGTCGCTCAATCTGAAACCGCTCTTTATTTATCTTGAGCGGCAGATCAAACGCTCCGGAGGCCCCGAGAAGACGGAGCTCGAGGAACGGCTCGTGAGCGTCGCGCGCGAGATCACACATAAACAAATGCTCGTGCTCGAGGGGGCGGGGGCCAAGGCCGACCGGATTGTCGATCTGACCGAACTCAAAAAAACGCCCGGCGGGATCGTGCTCGATGAGGTGACGCTGAAGTTCGACGACCATCCGCGTCATTTCTCGATCGTGGCGCTGCAGGCCGATATGAAAACGCACGAGCTCAAAGTGCGCCTCGAGGTCCGTTCTGTCGTCGATTCGACGCAGACGGCCGAAATGAATGCGGTCGAATTTTGGGTCGGCCCCTTCGATTTTCCGATGATCGACAATACGCGACTGTCGAACGATCAGCGCTGCGCCATCGTGCTGAATGCATTCGATACTGAAAGCGCCGATATCACGCTCGTGTTTTTCCCCGGCGCGTATGCAAGCCTCAAGGAAAAGCCGTACTACCAGGAGGTCGTCGCCAATCTCATGAAAACGAACGAACAGATGCGCGCCCGCCTGGAAAAAAAGTAGCGCGCTTCATCCCTCTCTCGCTGAAACAATTTTCTCCAGTCCTGTGTTATTTTGTTACACGGCGCGCAGCAAACGTCCTCATCGCGCGCGCGCGTCGCTTCATATCGTCTTCATCACATCATATGTTTCACGGGAAAGGGGAGTCTTTCATGAAAAAAACTGTATTGGTACTGACGGGGCTGTTGTTTGTGGCAGCTGCAGCACTTCAGGCGCAGGATTATCGCACGACAATGCGCGCCGGCGCGCGGTCGCTGAATTTTACATTCGGCGGCTTCGGAACGTTCGGCTTCACGGGATCGGGCGTCAGCGGCGGATTGGGATATTCGTATTTTCCGTCGGCAGGCACTGCCTATCGCATCGGACTCCAGGCTGTCTACAATCATACCACAACGCCATGGAATGACAATACGACCGCAGGAACGAATCCCGGCACGGATGGCACGAATTCAACACTGGGACTCGGAGCGGGATTCGATTATCTGATGTATTGGGACGGCATCAGTGCGCGCCTCAGGCCGTATTGGGGACCCGGCATCAGCGTGATCTATAATATGTCGAGCGTGAAGCCGCCCGTTTCCAATAACGCACCGGGCGGGACGACACTTGAAACAAGAAACGGCAACACGAACGACGGCGCCACAGTTGCCGTGATGTGGGCGTTAGGCGCAGAATTCTTCATCTATCCCGAGCTGAGCGTGTCTGCCGAATACCAGCTGAATCTCATTTCGATCACGTCGCGATCGGATCGTGTCATCGTCACGAAGAACAATCCTGATTTCACATCCAAACAGGGAAGCTCGTATCAGATCCTCGGCGTCGGCGCCGCAGGGGCCACGATTCATTTCTATTTTTAAGACAGGCTCAAAAATTCCTGATCTGTTGAGCCCGGGTGTCAACGACATTGCGAACAGGGACATGCTTCTTCAGCAGAACGAAGCGTGTCCCTGTTCGATGACCGGCGCTCAGTCGCGTTCGTGCACGAGGATGCCGCGCTTTTCATATTCCGTATGAAGCAAATGATGCGAGACGGCGCCGAGCGGCTCCTTCAGGAATTCTTCATACAGCGTTTTAATGTGCGGATTCTCATGCGATTTCCGAAACGGCTTGGCCGCATCCTCGGCATAGATCGACTCGGCGCGCTTCTTGCGGATCTCGAGCGTTGTCGGAATCGGCTGACCGCCGCCGCCGAGACATCCGCCCGGACACGTCATCAGTTCGATGAACGCATAGGGCGATTCGCCGTGCTCGATCTGTTCGAGGATCTTGCGCGCGTTCTTAAGCGTGTGCGCCACAGCCACCTTCAACTGCGTGCCGTTCAGATCCACCGTTGCCTCCTTGATGCCGTCCATGCCCCGCACCGCCGTGAAGTTCAGATCGGCAAGCGCTTTGCCCGTGACGAGCTCGTAGGCCGTGCGCAACGCTGCTTCCATCACGCCGCCTGTGGCGCCGAAGATGACAGCGGCACCCGTCGACTCTCCCAACGGATTGTCGAAATCCTCGATGGGCAGCGACGAGAATCTCATGCCCGTCTCCTTGAACATCCGGGAAAGTTCGCGCGTCGTGAGCACGTAATCCACATCGTAAAAGGCGTCGTCGTCGCTCCATGCGCGCTTGTCCCTCCAGTACTCGAACGCGCTCATCATCTCCGGCCTGCGCGCTTCGAACTTCTTGGCCGTGCACGGCATGACCGACACCACAATGATATTGCGCGGATCGATGCCGAGCTTCGCGGCGTAATATGTTTTTGCGACGGTGCCGAACATCTGCTGCGGACTCTTGCAGGTCGAGAGATGATCGAGCGACTTCGGGAAGAAATGCTCCGCAAACTTGATCCATCCCGGCGAACACGACGTGATCATCGGCAGCACGCCTTTGTTCGTGATGCGCCGGATCAGCTCGTGGCCCTCCTCCATGATCGTGAGATCGGCCGCAAACTGCGTGTCGAAGACCTTCGCGAATCCGAGTCGCCGCAGGCCCGCCACCATCTGCCCGGTCACGAGCGCTCCCGCTTCCATGCCCATCGCTTCGCCGATGCCCACGCGGATGGCGGGAGCGGTTTGCACGACGACGAACTTATCCGGATTGGCCAGCGCTTCGAAGACCGCTTCGGTTTCGTCGCGTTCGACGATCGCGCCTGTGGGACAGACGAGCGCGCACTGCCCGCAGTTCGTGCATGCGACGTTGCCGAGTCCGCGTTCCATATACGTCGAGATCTTGCTCTTCACGCCGCGTCCCGAAAAATCGATCGCCGAGACCGATTGCACCGTCGAGCAGACGGCGACGCATCGGCCGCAGAGGATGCATTTGTTCGGATCGCGCACAAGCGAGGGCGAGGTGAGATCGAGCGCTTCGGTTTTCTTCGTGCGGACGAATCGCTGGTCCTTCACGCCGAGATCGCTTGCGATCTGCTGCAGCTCGCAGTTCTGATTCCTGAGGCACGAGAGGCAGTCCTGCGGATGATTTGCAAGCAGCAGCTCGACGTTCGTCTTGCGCGCATCGCGCAGTCGTGCCGAGTGCGTGACAATCTCCATTTTTTCGTACACACATGTGATGCAGGCGCGCACGAGCGATCGGGCGCCCTTCACCTCAACCAGACAGACGCCGCATGAGGCGTTCTTCGAAACATCTTCAAGGAAACACAGCGTCGGGATCCGCACGCCCGCTCTTCGGCAGGCATCGAGGATCGTGATGCTCTGAGGGACCTGATACTCAAGACCGTTGATCTTGATTGTTACGAGAATGGTGTCCATTGTCAATACTCTCCCTTAAAAAAAAGTGTTGTCGCCGGGTTATTCGACGCATTTCACGTCGCACCGCAGGCAACGCACGGCTTCCTGCATGGCTTCTTCGCCGGTATAGCCCGAGAGGACTTCGTGGAAGCTGGAGATCCGCTCTCGCACCGGGATTTTTTTCGGGACAATTTTCTTTGTGCCTTCGGGCTCTGTGATGATCTCGTTGGCGTAGAGGAAATCCCTGAACAGGAAATGGAACCGTTTCTCCTTCATCAGGTCGTAATCGATCGATTCGGCCGCCGCGCGCGCGATACCCATCGCTTCGGAGACGGTGGCCGGTCCCGTGACAGCGTCGCCGCCGGCATACACCTTCGGGATGTTTGTTCTGTATGTGGGCTGTGTGACCTTGATGGCGCCGTTCTTTCTGATCTCGACGCCGGCTTCCTTCGCCGGAATGAAATCCACTTTTTCGCCGATGGCAAGAATCACCGTCTGGCATTCGACGATTGACGATTCGCCGGTTTCGACGGGCCTCTTGCGACCGGAGTTGTCGAATCCTTCGAAGCGCATCTTGCGCACTTCGAGTCCCTTCACGCGGCACTTCTCGTCGCCAATAATGCGGTGCGGCGCCGAGAGGAACATGAACTTGATCATTTCATCCGTCGCATCCATAATCTCGTGCGCGTTGGCAGGCATCTCATCCTTGTCTCGCCGATACACGATCGTCACATCACATCCGAGTCGCAGACAGCTGCGCGCGGCATCGATGGCCACATTGCCCGCGCCCACCACGACGACCTTCTTGCCGAGATGAAGCTTTTTGCCCATGGCGAATTCTTCGAGGAACTCGTAGCCCTGGAGCACGCCTTCCAATTGCCGGCCGTCGATTTCAAGATCGATATCCTTTTGTGCGCCGACGGCGATGAAGATCGCGTCATGTTTTTTCTGCAGCGACTGGAATGAAATGTCCTTGCCGATCTTCGTCTTGAAAACAAATTTCACGCCGAGCTTACGGATCAGTTCGAGCTCCTTGTTTAAAATGTCCTTGGGGAGCCGATAGGCAGGAATGCCGTACTGAAGGATGCCGCCTGCTTTCGCATGATTGTCGTACACAGTGACCGAATGTCCCAGCCGCACGAGATAGAACGCGGCGGTGAGTCCGGCCGGACCCGCGCCGATAATGGCGATCTGTTTTCCTGTGGGTGAGAGCTTTTCCCTGATGAGCCGCTGATAGATGTCACGCTCCTTGCCCATCTTGTACATCGTGTCGGCCAGATAGCGGTGAATTTCGCCCTGATTCAACGGTTCGTCAACCATCTCGCGCCTGCAACGCATCTGGCAGTGGAAGTAACAGATGCGTCCCACGGTGCCCGGCAGCGGATTGTCTCTGAGCGTGAGTTCGAAGGCCTCCTCGATGCGTCCCTCTTTCAATAATTGGAGGTAGCCGGGAATGTTCATATGAAGCGGACAGCTGTTTTCGCACAGCGCCATGAACAGATTCTCGCACACGCCCGCACGGCAGCGGCGCTGCTCGATGTGGCGTTCGTATTCGTCCCTGAAATATCGCAGCGTGGTCAGCACCGGATTGGCGCTCGTCTGCCCGAGTCCGCACAGCGACGCATCGCGAATCACATAGGCCAGCTTCTCGAGCGTCTCCAGATCGTCGTCCGAGCCGTCGCCCTGCGTGATCTTATTCAGGATGGCAAGCATCTGCGAGAGGCCCTCGCGGCACGGTGTGCATTTGCCGCACGATTCCTGCGCCGTGACTTCAACGAAGTATCGCGCCACATCGACCATGCAGTTGTCCTGGTCCATCACCACCATGCCGCCGGAACCCATGATCGTGCCGAGCTTCGTGAGGCTTTCATAATCGACAGGCGTGTTGAAGTGATCGACCGGGATGCAGCCTCCCGAGGGACCGCCGGTCTGCACGGCGCGGATTTTCTTTTTTGTGCCGGTGCCTTCGCCCATTTGATAAATGATGCTCTCGAGTGTCGTGCCCAGCGGCAGCTCGACGAGGCCCGTGTTCTTGATCTTGCCCACAAGCGAGAAGACCTTTGTACCCGTGCTGAGTTGTGTACCGAACTTTGCGAACTCGTCGCCGCCCGACAGCACGATCACCGGTACGTTGAACCATGTCTCGACGTTGTTGATGTTCGTCGGCTTGCCCCACAATCCTTTTTGCGCGGGATAGGGGGGACGAGGGATCGGACGGCCCGAGCGGCCCTCGATCGAGGCGATGAGCGCCGTTTCCTCTCCGCAGACGAATGCGCCCGCGCCTTCGACACATGAAATCGTAAATGAAAATTTTGTGCCGAAGATCGATTCTCCCAGCAGTCCGCATTCGCGCGCCGATGCAAGCGCCGACTCGAAGCGCTTCACGGCAAGCGGATATTCGGCCCGCACGTACATCACTCCTTCATCCGAACCCATCACATAGGCGCCGATACACATGCCTTCGATCAGCGCATGCGGATCGGACTCGATTTCGTTGCGGTTCATGTACGCGCCCGGATCACCTTCGTCGGCGTTGCAGATGATGTACTTCTTATCGGTCTGCACCTTCTTCATCATCTCCCATTTCACGGCCGTCGGAAATCCAGCGCCGCCCCTGCCTCTGAGCTTCGCCTTGCGCACTTCATCGAGCACCGATTCGGATGTCATCTTCGTCAGCGCTTTTTCGATCGCGCTGTATCCGCCCACGGCGATGTATTCGGTGATGTCTTCGGGATTGATGATGCCGGCATGGCGAAGCACGATCTTCTTTTGTCCCTTGAAGAAGGGAATTTCGTTCCACAAGGGAACACTCGGCAATCCATGTCCGAATTCGATTGTGCCGGGAAAACAATTCCATTTTTCGATCTTGCACATCGCCTTCTTCAGCGGCATCACGCCTTTGGCCATCGACTCGACGATCGAAGAAGCATCTTTCGGCGCCACGCGGTGAAGGATCACAAGCGGCATGCCGGGGATGTAACAATTGACAGTGACTTCTTCGGCGCAGAATCCGAAGCAGCCGGTGATCGACAGGATCACTTTCGCTTTCTTCTCGGCGATCGTCTTTCTGAACGCCTCGTGCACTTCTTTCGCTCCGTTGCCGATGCCGCATGTGCCCATGCCGACCGAGATCTTCGGCACATCGGGCAGGAGCTTTTTCATGCCTTTGGCGCGGAGCACATCCATCGTCGCCGCATCAATGCTTTTCATGTCGTTGTCCTTTCTTCGACACTTTTCCGATCAGCTGTTGGAGCTTCGCTGTCGTGATGTTGCTGTAGATGATCTCGTCGATGGCGATCACCGGGGCAAGCGCGCATTGTCCGAAGCACGCCACGGTGGAGACTGTAAATTTCCGGTCCGGCGTGGTGAAGAACGAATCACCATCCTTCAGCGCCTTCGTGCATCCGAGCATCAATCCGATATCGTTCAGCAGCGTTCTCGATCCTTTCGTGTGGCAGGCGGTGCCGCGGCAGACGGTGATCGTGTGATCACCCTGGGGAACGAGATTGAAAAACGAATAGAATGTTGCAACGCTGTAGAGTCGGGAAAGTGGCACGCCGGTTTTCTGAGCGACGTAGTTGAGGGCTTCTTCGGAAAGGTATTTGTGCTCGTTCAGGAGTTGTGTCTCTTCGAGTATCCCGAGCAGTTCTCCCTGTCGTCCCTTATGACGGGCAATGATTGCATCGATTGCCTGCACTTCGCGCGACTGTGTGTGGGGTCGATCCATAACTGTTCCTTTTCTTTTGTTAAGTGAGAAAAAAATCAGAATGGCGTAGTGTGCGTCCCTCTTGACGGCGGACGCCGTCGTCGTATGTA
>DATGXR010000296.1:0-36181 GCA_035298825.1 Bacteroidota bacterium | reverse complement strand
TACGGCATCACGCTGAGCGGCTGGTCGTCGAACAATAAATATTCGCTGCTCGGCGGCTTGCGGGCATCGGCACAAATGATCAGTTATGAATTGTCCATGGGTCTCTCTGTGATCGGCGTCGTGATGATCGCCGGATCGCTTCGTCTCGACGAAATCGTGATGAAGCAGGGAACATACCTGTTCGGATTCCTTCCGGCCTGGAACATCGTGTTGCAACCAGTCGGATTCATCACGTTCCTCGTCGCGTCGTTCGCCGAAACCAACCGACTGCCGTTCGATCTTCCCGAAGCGGAGCCGGAGCTGGTCGGAGGATATCACACCGAATATTCCGGCATGAAATTCGGTCTGTTCTTCCTCGCCGAATACGCGAATATGATCACGGCTGCTGCGGTGATCACCACGCTGTATCTCGGCGGCTGGCAGTTCCCATTTATCGAACACTTGAGATTTCCTCCGCTTGCAATGACGCTGTTGCAGATGGGCGCTTTTGCATTGAAAGTTGCATTGATGCTCTTCTTTTTTATTGTCATTCGGTGGACGATCCCGCGCTTCAGGTACGACCAGCTGATGAATCTCGGCTGGAAGGTCATGATGCCGCTTGCGCTGCTGAACATCCTCGTGACAGGATTCTTTTTATTATTCCGCTGACGTAACGGCGTCGGGTATTATCGAACATCTTTTGCATCGAAAAAAGTATGGATAAATATTTGGAAAAAAGCATTCCGGTAAGGAAAAAAGATCTGTCGTTCTTTCAGAAGATGTACATTCCGGCGATCTTTCAGGGATTGAAGATCACGATGAGACAGTTCTTTAAGCCGAGTGTGACGATACAATATCCCGAGGAACGCTGCGTGCTGCCGGGATCGTTTAGGGGACGGCCCGTCCTTGTGAAGGAGAACGACACGGAGCGGTGCGTTGCATGCGGACTCTGCGCGCGCGTCTGTCCTGCGCTTGCGATCGAGGTGCAGGCGGGTGAGACAGAATTGGGCAAGGAGCGCTATCCCGTCAAATTCGAGATCAATATGGTGCGCTGCATTTTCTGCGGCTTCTGCGAGGAAGTCTGTCCCGAAGAGGCGATCGTCATGAGCAGGGAATACGAGCTCGTGTTCTCGAGTCAGAAGGAAGCATTGTTCGGCAAAGAGAAGCTGTTGAAACCGATCGAGGAAGTGAAGACGCGTCTGGACTTCCTCCACGCGAATCGGTAAATTACGAATGCGGGAGAATGCAACGCGCAATTCATGGCCGTCCGCATTCGCCCGACACGACGCACTGCACGGTTATTCGGTTCGAGACGAAGCACGGGCGACGCTACACACATCGCCCGACAATTCCCGGGGGGAGTATGCTCACTGTCGTTCTCAGCGCCGCAACCTACGGCATCAACGCCTGCCTCATCGAAATCGAAACCAACATCGAGAACACGCTGCCGAATTTTATGATGGTCGGCCTGCCTGACAGCGCCGTGCGCGAATCGCGCGGACGGGTCGTCACGGCGCTCAACAACTCCGCGTACTATTATCCCAATAAGCGCATCACGATCAACCTGGCTCCCGCAGATGTGAAGAAGGAAGGCTCGTCGTACGATCTTCCTCTAGCGATCGGGATGCTTGCCTCGAGCGGACAGATCGGCTGCGACAATCTGCGGCGGTACGTCATTCTCGGAGAGCTTGCGCTCGACGGCACGCTTCGTCCCGTGCATGGCATTTTGCCGATCGCGATCGAAGTGAGGAAGCGGAAGATCCCGGGACTGATCCTGCCGAAGGGCAATGCGCGCGAGGCGGCGATGGTCGAGGGGATCGACGTCTACGGTGTGGACTCGCTGCGTGAGGCCGCACAGATCGTCGGCGGATGCAGCACGGCGGCTCCCATGCGTATTGAGGCGAAGGATGTTTTTACGGAAGATCCTGCATACGGGATCGACTTTGCGGATGTCAAGGGACAGGAGAGTGTGAAGCGCGCGCTTGAAGTCGCCGCGGCTGGCGGACATAACATTATCATGATCGGTCCTCCGGGTTCGGGCAAGACCATGCTGGCGCGAAGGCTGCCCACGATTCTTCCTCCGCTGACATTCGAGGAATCGATCGAGACCACGAAGATTCATTCGGTGGCGGGACTGCTCCCTCCGGGTACCGCGCTTGTCGGAACGCGTCCGTTCCGTTCGCCTCATCACACGATTTCAGACAGCGCATTGGTCGGAGGCGGATCGATTCCCCGTCCCGGCGAAATCTCATTGTCGCATCATGGCGTGTTGTTCTTGGATGAATTGCCTGAATTCGCGCGCAACGTGCTTGAAGTGATGCGCCAGCCGCTTGAGGACGGGAAGGTCACGATCAGCCGCTCGAAGATGTCGGTCGATTTCCCCGCGTCGTTCATGCTTGTGTGTGCCATGAATCCGTGTCCCTGCGGCAACAGCGGCAATCCGAATCATGAATGCACATGCTCGCAGGTGCAGATACAACATTATATGTCGAAGATTTCAGGTCCGTTGATGGATCGCATCGACATTCATCTTGAAGTTCCCGCGGTGAAGGTCGCAGAGCTCGCGGGCAAGCAGCCGGGTGAATCGTCGGGCGAGATTCGCAAACGCGTGGTCGGGGCGCGCAACCGTCAGACGGAACGCTTCAGGGGCAGGGGACCCATTTACTCGAACGCGGCCATGCAGACGAAGGAGATACGCGAGTGGTGCAGGCTCGATGCGATGGGCGAGGAGATTCTGAAGATGGCGATGACCCGCCTTGGATTCACGGCGAGGGCATACGACCGGATCCTGAAGGTCGCACGAACTGTCGCAGACCTGGCGGGAAGCGACATGATCCGGACGGAACACGTGAGTGAAGCCATTCAATACCGGACACTGGACCGCAATATCTGGATGTTGTAGCTTGAGCCTGAGCGCCGTCTGCCGCGATATGGTCTGAGCGACTGTATCGCGGCGTCATTGCATATGATGCTGCATCGGATGATCTTCTTTTGTCTCGACTTCGTCATTTTCCCGCTTGCATTCAGCGTCGAATCTTGTTACTTTTCTATACTTCTGCATACTGCTGGACTTTTTCAGATGAAGTCCTATGCGCGTTGTATCTTATGATAGGAAGTCCACTAATTATGAACGTATTTTGATCATCTATGCTAACTTCCTTTTCAGAACCGGAACAAAGTACCATTCTCATCGTCGACGATGAGATTGACAACGTCAGTGCAATCGGAAGTATTCTGCGATATGAGGGATTTAAAACACTTTCTGCCGGTTCGGGACTTGAGGCGCTCGCGCTGCTGACCGATCAAACGGTCGATCTTGTGCTGCTGGACATCGTGCTGCCGGACATCGATGGATTTGAAGTGCTCGCGCAGCTTCGCGCCGCATCGCGGACGAAGGAGACTGCCGTTATTTTTCTGAGCGGCACCATGCGCGATGCTCCTTCGATTGAAAAAGGATTCGAGCTTGGCGTGAATGAATACCTCGTCAAGCCGATCGAGCCGGCCGAACTGCTTGTGCGTGTGCGATCGCTGCTTCGCCTTCGCTATGCTGAAAAGCGATGGAGGCAGTTGAATGCGGATTTCATTTCAATGCTCGTACACGACCTGCGCGGTCCGCTTACGGCGGTCCACGCTTTCACGCGCCTGATGAATGAAGACACCGAGGTCACGCAGGCGGCTCGCAGCGAGATGCTCAGGCTCATGGATAATTCGTGCAATCATATGCTCGACATCATCAACGACATTCTCGACCTGTCGAAGCTTGAGGCCGATTATGTGCGATTGAATATCACGGACATCGATCTGCGCAAGACTGTCAACGAAACGATCGGACGCATGAAGCCGCTCGCCCTGAAGAAATCAATTCAGGTGACGACGGAATACATCGATGCGGCGCAGCTTGTCAAGGCCGATCCGCGCAAACTCGAGCAGGTCATGGAGAATCTGTTGGGCAACGCGATCAAATTCACCGGTCAGAATGGGGCGATCTGCATCACCGTTCGTTGTGTGAGCTCGCCAGACACGATGCCGGGTTCGCCAATCGGTTCATTCCCGTCGATGCTCGTGGCGGTGACCGATAACGGATCGGGCATTCCTGAAGAAGATCAGCAATGGCTGTTCGACAAGTATCGGCAGGTCAGGAACGACAGGTTCAGGAGCGAAAAGGGGACGGGTCTCGGCCTTGCGATCTGCAAGAAAATCATCGAGGCGCACGACGGTCAGATCTGGCTCAAGAGCACGCCCGACGTCGGCACGACAATTTATTTCGCGCTGCCGATCAAAGACGAATAATCACACTCATTTATCATCACATCGCATATGATTTCGTTTATCGTTCACGGCGGCGCATGGGATATTCCCGACAATCTTGTCGACGCGCACCGTATGGGAGTAGGCCGTGCGATGCAGATCGGCTGGGAGATC
Source organism: Bacteroidota bacterium (assembly GCA_035298825.1). Lineage (GTDB taxonomy): Bacteria > Bacteroidota > Ignavibacteria > UBA10030 > UBA8401 > CAISDA01. The sequence continues at coordinate 31,780 of DATGXR010000296.1, read as the reverse complement.
CTTTCGCACGGCGGCAGCGCCATTGACGCCGTCGAGAAATCAATCAATTACCTTGAGGATGATCCGACGTTCGACGCCGGACGCGGATCGTTCGTGAATGCGGCGGGCGAAATTGAACTCGACGCGAGCATCATGAACGGCACAACGTTCCGCTGCGGAGCGGTCGCTTCGGTGCAGAACATCCGTTATCCGATTTCGCTCGCGCGGCTTGTGATGGACAGAAGCGAGCACGTGCTGTTGTCGGGCGCGGGCGCCGTCCGTTTTGGGGCCGAGCATGGCGTCAGTCAATGCGCGAGCGACGATCTGCTTGTGGGCAGGGAGCTCGAACGTTGGAAGGAACTGCTGTCGAAGGAAAATTATTCGACGAAGGATTCGTTCCGCGGCAAGGCGAAACATCCATCGGATACAGTGGGGTGTGTGGCGATCGATGCCAATGGCATCATGGCGGCGGGCACATCGACGGGCGGCACGCCGAACAAGTACCCGGGACGCGTCGGCGATTCTCCGCTCATCGGGTGCGGCACGTATGCCGACAGCGCAGTCGGCGGAGTGTCGTGCACGGGATGGGGCGAGGCGATCATCAAGGTAGTCCTTGCAAAGTCGATTGTCGGATTGCTTGAAGTCAACGGCGGCAATGTGCAGGCGGCTGCCGATGAGGGCATCAGCCGGCTTGAAAAAAAAGTGGAAGGATTCGGCGGCGTCATCGTGCTCAACAGCAGGGGCGAGCCGGCCTTCTCGTACAATACGCCGCGCATGGCGCGGGCATACAGAACGGAATCGATGAGCGAAGCCTATGTGGAAGTATGAGGTGAACGGAACTGCATGAAACTCTCTTCGCTGATCGGACACACAATTGAGATCTCGATCGAAATTGACAAGGACACGCGTCCCGCCGACACATTGATCGACGCGTACTTCCGCGCGCACAAGTATCTCGGCTCGCACGACAGACGGTTCATCGCCGAGACTGTTTACGGAATGCTCCGTTGGAAACTGACGCTCGACTTCATCGTGGAGCGCGCAGCATCTCCCGTTTCAATCAAAGGGACTGATTTTTTTTCATCCAATCTTGTCACGTACCGATGCATCGCGTATCTGATGCATGTGAAGAAGGAACCGCCCGGCGCGTTGATCGCAGAATTCCCGACTGAGGCGGCGCCCGCCATTGAATCGATTGCGCGGCATTGCAACGACGTCAGGTACGAAGAAAATCCGGTACGCTCGCTGTCTCTGATCGAATCGTTTCCCGAATGGATGGTCTCGAACTGGATCGGGCAATTTGGCGGAGCGGAAGCGGCAAGGCTGTGCGCGTCGCTGAACCGGAACGCCCCGGTCACGCTGCGTGTGAACACGATCAAGGCCACAGTGGACGAATGCCGTGCTGCGCTCGGCAGAGAGGGAATCGAGGCGGAGCCGACGAAGCTGTCGCCGTTCGGATTGAACTTGAAAAAGCGCATCAACGTCTTTCAACTCGAGGCGTTCAGAAACGGATTCTTCGAGGTGCAGGACGAGGGCAGCCAGCTGCTGGCGTTGCTTGTCGATCCGAAACCTTCGGCGAAAGTCGTCGACGCATGCGCGGGCGCAGGCGGCAAGACATTGGCGCTCGGCGCCGTGATGAAAAATCGCGGCGTGATCTACGCGCTTGATCCGCACACAGGAAGACTCGACGAGCTTCGCAAGCGCCTGAAGCGAAGCGGGGCCGACACGGTGCGCGTGAGAACGGCCGACGGCGCCACGCTGCCCGACGACCTCGTGGGAATCGCGGACAATGTGCTTGTCGACGCGCCCTGCTCCGGTCTGGGGACAATCCGTCGGAATCCCGGTATGAAATGGAGCGTCACTCCGGAGACCGTGAACGAAATCAGCGAGAAACAAAAACGCATCATCGAACTCTATTCGGGCTGCGTGAAGCCGGGCGGCGTGCTCGTCTACGCCACGTGCACGACGATGCCTGAAGAAAACGAGCAGGTTGTCGAGTCGTTTCTCGAAGCGCATCCGGAATTTGAACTTGAATCGCCGGCGGCAAGACTGTCGAGGTACGGCCTTGCGTCACTCGGAGAAAATAAATACTTTCAATTACTGCCTCATCGTCACGACACCGATGGCTTTTTTGGAGCCGTCATGAAAAAGAAATGGACCGTATGAAACATCTCGTCGTTGTCATCGCACTCGCATCGCTCTTCGCGGCCGGTTGCTCGAAAGAATCGGAACAATCGCTGTGGAGAAAAGTCGAAGCTTCGCGCGTCAATAACAATCCGGATTCGACGCTCATGGCCTGCCGTCAGATCCTGAAAGACTATCCCCAGGGAACACTTGCGCCCGGCGCGCTGTATATGATCGCCGAGACGTATTACCGCGTCAAGCGCGATCCCCGGACAGCCGCCGGATATTATCGCGAATTTGTCGCAAAGTATCCGGATCTGGTGCAGACGCCCGTGGCAATGTTTCTGATCGGATTTATCTACAACAACAGCCTTGGCAATACGGACAGCGCGAGGATCGGGTACGAGCAGTTCCTTGCAAAATATCCGCATCACGATCTGTCGCAGTCCGCCCAATTCGAACTGGACAACCTGGGCAAGTCGGCCGACGAGATCCTCTCGGACAAACAGCCGAAACCGAAAGCGAAAAAGAAGTAAGAACGTAAGGGGGACATTTCAGTGGCCGATCTGGCGCTCACATATTTGCAGCCGAGCGTCGTGTCGAAGCTCGCCAATATGGAGCTGCGCGCGCGCATGGTCGTCGAAGGATTCATCACCGGACTGCACAAGAGCCCGTACCATGGATTCAGCGTCGAATTCGCAGAGCACCGCCAGTATATGCCGGGCGACGAAATCAGGCGCATCGACTGGAAGGTGTACGGGAAGACGGACCGGTATTATATCAAGCAATACGAAGAGGAAACGAATCTGAAATCGTACATCGTGCTCGATGCGAGCGAATCGATGTCGTTTTCTCCGTCCGCGCACGGAGGCGAGGACCGCCTCACGAAAAGCGCGTATGCGTCGTACCTCGCCGCATCGCTCTCGTATCTGATGGTGCAGCAGAGGGACGCAGTCGGATTGATGACGTACGACGATACGGTCCGCACGGTAATCCCGCCGCATGCAACGAAGGCGCATCTGCGCCGCATCCTCCTCGAGCTCGAGCATCTCAAGCCGTCGAACAAGACGAAGACGGGCTTTGCCCTTCACCGGCTCGCCGAACGGATGACGCGGCGGGGACTGGTGATCGTGCTGAGCGATCTGTTCGACGATCCCGGACAAGTGCTCACCGCGCTGAAACATTTCAGACACAATCATCACGAAGTGCTTGTGATGCAGATCCTCGATCCGCTCGAACAGAACTTCGCATTCGGCGCCGATGCCATCTTCAAGGATGTGGAAACGGGGGAGCAGCTTCCCACACAGCCATATCAGATTCAGCGCGCGTATCAGAAGGGAATGAAGGAATTTCTCGACCGTTACAAACGTGAATGCCGCGAGAACGATATCGATTACGTCCTGCTCGACACATCGACGCCGTTCGACACGGCCCTGGTCAACTACCTGAACAAGAGGAAACGTATTGGTTGAGTTCAAAGACGAGTACCGCATACTCGACGTCGGATGCGGATTACGAAAGAAGGAAGGAGCGATCGGCATCGACATCAATCCGCGATCGGATGCCGATGTCGTGCACGATCTGAACGTCACACCCTATCCGTTTGTCTCGAATTATTTCGACGAGATCTTGTGCGACAACGTACTCGAACATCTGGATAACATTGTGAAGGTGATGAGCGAGCTGCACCGTCTCGCGAAACCGTCGGGCAAAGTGACGATCGTGGTCCCGTTCTTTCCGCATCGGCAGGCCAATACCGATCCCACACATCTCCATTTCTTCGGCATTCATTCGTTCGATTATTTCACATCGGGGAATTCGTACGCCGACTTCCGCTATGCAGCAACGCAATTCGAACTGTTGACGACGGATTTCGACCGCGGCGTCAGGGCCGAGCACTGGTTCGATCGCGCGATCAAACGCTTTGCGAACGACCACAAGGACCTGTACGAAAACCGCTTTGCAAATATTTTCCCGCTCAGATCGATCACATTCGTGCTCAAGGCCATAAAATAATTCCCTGAAGCACACCGAGTCGGGCCGGCTCGGTTAGAAGGTCTGCAGGGCAAAGCATCGTGCACCGCGCGACGTCGTACACTGCCATGAGCCAGCGCGCTTCATCGCAAAAAAAACCTTCTGCGAACGGTGATGCTCACCGTACGCAGAAGGCGTCATGCATAACTCGGATCCTGATTACTTCTTCTCTTTGGTTTCCTTCGCGTCTTTCTTCGATTTCAACCCTTCGAGATAGGAGGCGAGTGTCTTCAAATCCTCGTCTGTCCCCGCAAACTTCATCATGTGTTTCTTGCCGTGGAGGTCCGTTTCCTTTTTCAGGAATTTTTCGATGTCGCTTGCCTTCAAGTCGGAGCCGACATTCGAAAGATCCGGCGGACCTGTTTTCGACGTTGACGGTGTTTTTTTCATGACACCTTCAGACTCGATCGAATGACACTGATTGCACTTCTTATCGAGGAAGATTTGCTTTCCCTTCGGTGCTGCGGTTTTGGCCGCACCTTCTTCAGCCCACGCTGTTCCGATGATGAAAAGACTGACGATCAATGCAAGTGTGACTTTCATGAATTTGGCCCTCCTATGGTTAATGAATTGGCGTGCCGGCGCCAACTTAAATAAAATATTGCGCCGAAGAACGGGAGCGGAATCCCGGATCGCATGCGCCCGGCTGTACGTGTCTGTAGATGAATATACGATACCGCAATGAAACAAGCAAAACAATCGGATAAAAAAACCTTATAATCTGATATCCCGGTTTCCTTCCGCAGGATGTGAAAAAAATATTCTCATCAACGGAACGCAGAGAACGGGAATCAAGTTTTCATAAGAGGACGAACACAGCGTCCTTAAGCTGAGATGAAGGATGTGGCAAAAAGTTTCCAACAGAGGAGCATGAGATGAATGATCGAAAACTCGGCCGTGGAGTGGCGCTCGTGGGCGCCGGGATGAGCCGATTCGGGGCGTTTCCGGGGAAGTCGACACGTGATCTGCTCGCAGAAGCATATCGGGACATGATCGCATCTGTGGACCGCGGTCTGGATCCGAATGACATCGACGGCCTCTACATCGGGAATTTCTCGAGCGAACTCTTCGAGGGACAGGGCCACACAGCCCCGATCATGGCCGATTGGCTCGGCCTTGCTCATCGTCCCGCCACGCGTGTCGAAGACGCATGCGCAAGCGGCGGGGCTGCGCTGCGCGAAGGAGTGATCGCGATCGCATCGGGTATCTACGACGTCGCGCTTGTGGGCGGCATCGAGAAGATGACGAATCTTTCGATCCAGCGCGTCACCGATGCGCTTGCAACCGCCGGAGACGAGTTGTTCGAGATCCCTTCCGGATTCACATTCCCCGCATTCTATGCCACGATGGCCACGGCGTATCTTGCGCGCTATGAGGCGGCGAAGGGAAAGAGCGGAACGGACGCGCTTCTTGCTGTGGGGATGAAAAATCATGAAAACGGAAAATTGAATCCGAAGGCGCATTTCGCGATGAGCATCTGCGACGTCATTGAATCGAAGAAGGCAGCCGCAGCGAAGAAAGGCAATCTTGTTCCGACGTGGTCGACGGAGATTGATTTTTTGATGGATGAACGAGCCAATCCCATGGTGGCCTGGCCTCTGCGACTCTTCGACTGTTCTCCAGTCTCGGACGGAGCCGCGTGCCTGTTGCTTGTGAGAGAGGATCTTGCATCCTCATTTACAAATGCGCCTCTGCACATCATCGGCACGGGACAAGCAAGCGACGGCCCGCTTCACAGTCGGACCGATATCACGACAATGTCGTCCGCCCGCGCGGCAGCACAACAGGCATACACGCTTGCGCGTGTCGATCCCGCTGATATTTCAGTTGCTGAAGTGCACGATTGCTTCACGATCGCAGAGATTATCGCCACAGAGGATCTTGGATTTTTCGAACGGGGGAAGGGAGGCACAGCCGCGATCGAGGGACGCACGGCGCTGCATGGAACCCGGCCTGTCAACACATCGGGCGGATTAAAATCGAAAGGACATCCCGTGGGCGCCACAGGCGCGGCGCAGGTTGTCGAGATCTGGAAACAACTCAGGGGCGAAGCGGGACCTCGCCAGGCGCAAGGCGCGCTTCATCTCGGACTCACGCACAACACAGGGGGAACGGGACAGACGACGATCGTGCACATCTTTGAAAGGAGAACATAAGATGCCGGACACGCTGATCACGACAGAAACATACAGTGCGAAACTGAATGCGCATCAACTTGTGGGATCACGGGCAGTCAGCGGCGGACAGATCTTCGTGCCGCCTCGTCCCATCGATCCGCAACATGTCACATCCGAAATGGAAATGATTGAATTGAGCGGGAAGGGAACGCTCGTTTCATTTTCGATCGTGCCCGTCGCCTCGACAGAAATGATTGCGGCCGGATACGGACGTGACAATCCGCATTGTGTTGGCATCGTGCGGCTCGACGAGGGACCATCTGTGAGCGCGCAGATCATCGGCGTCGATGTGAGCCGGCCCGATTCGATTGAGCTCGGCATGCAGATGCAGGCGGAGTTCATTGAACGCACGATCGGCGATGTCACGAAGACCATCCTCGCCTTTCGTCCCGCATGATGCGCGATTCTTTACACACTTCGTCTCTTGCATTTCCCGCGCGCATTGAATATCTTTTATGTATGGCTTTTGCGCGATAGCGGCTGACACACGCTGTCTGCGCATGAGAGATTTCTTCTTTTTCGAGTATTATCTCATTGGCAATTAAAAAAACACCAATTTCCGCAGATAACCTGCTAGTCATCAAGGGAGCGCGGGAACACAATCTTAAAAATGTCGACGTTGATATTCCACGCGACAAACTCGTCGTGATCACGGGATTGTCAGGTTCGGGGAAATCGAGTCTCGCGTTCGACACGATTTACGCCGAAGGTCAGCGCCGATATGTGGAGACGCTCTCGGCATACGCCCGTCAGTTCCTCGGGATCATGGAGCGTCCGGACCTCGATTACATCGAGGGACTGAGTCCCGCCATTTCAATCGAACAGAAAACAGTCAGCCATAATCCCCGCTCCACAGTCGGAACCGTGACCGAGATCTACGACTTCCTGCGACTGCTGTTCGCGCGCGCCGGCACGCAGTTCTGCGTCCGGTGCGGCGGAAGGGTGCAGAAACAAAGCGTGGACCAGATCATCGACGCCGTGATGGCGCTGCCGCAAAACGCGAAGATCCAGGTGCTCGCGCCAGTCGTGAAGGGACGCAAGGGCCATTACAGGGAACTGTTCGAACAGATCGTGAAGGACGGATTTTTGCGCGTGCGCGTCGACGGCGAGGTGAAGGAAATTACGAAGGGCATGAAGATCGACCGTTACAAGATTCACAATATCGAGATTGTGGTCGATCGTCTCATGGTGAATCCCGATATCCGCGCGCGCGTGGCAGATTCGGTTGAAGTGGCGCTCACGTTCGGCGAGGGAGTGCTCATCATCAACGACGGGAAGACGGACACGCTCTTCAGCAAGCACAATTCCTGTCCCGTCTGCAACATCAGCTATGAAGAACCGGCGCCGAATTCCTTTTCCTTCAACACGCCCTTCGGCGCGTGCCCGACATGCCAGGGACTCGGCGAGATGCATGCGTTCGATATGTCGCTGATCATTCCCGACACATCGCTGTCAATCCAGAAGGAGGGCATCGCGCCGCTCGGTAAGCCGCGCAATACCTGGTTCTTCAGCCAGGTCGCTGCGGTCATGAAAAAATACGGATACGACTTCACGACGCCCATCAGCAAGTTCAGCAAGGAAGCGTTCGACGTGCTGATGAACGGAACGGGGAAGGAAAAGATCGAGATCGTCTACACGTATGCCGGCGGAAGAACCGCCACCTATAAGCACAGGTATGACGGCGTGATGGGCATGCTCGAAAAATATTACGAGAATACATCGTCGCCCAAGATCCGCGAATGGGTGGAAGGCTACATGAGCACGAAGCCCTGCGTCGAGTGCAAGGGCGGACGACTCAAGAAGGAATCGCTCGCGGTGAAGCTCGAGCGCACGGATTCCGAGGAGCGGAATTCGATCGTCGATATCGTGCGTCTCTCGCTCAGCGAAGCGGAAGAACTCTTTCGCACCATCACGCTGTCGGACCGCAGGATGGAGATCGCGCGGCCCATCATCAAGGAAATCAATCAGCGTTTGAAATTTCTTGTCGATGTGGGACTCGGATATCTCTCGCTCGATCGCACAAGCCGATCGCTTTCGGGTGGCGAGGCGCAGCGCATTCGTCTCGCGACGCAGATCGGGTCGCAACTGGTGGGCGTGCTCTACATCCTCGACGAACCATCGATCGGTCTGCATCAACGTGACAACGACAAGCTTATCGCATCGCTCAAGCAGCTGAGGGATCTCGGCAACAGCGTGATTGTCGTGGAGCACGATAAGGAAATGATCGAACAGGCGGATTACGTCGTGGACCTCGGTCCCGGCGCCGGAGAACACGGCGGCATTGTCGTTGCGGCCGGGCCGCCGGCGATGCTGAAGGCGATGAAGAAAGGAAACGGCGCCTCGTCGACGACCGATTATCTCAGCGGCCGCAAGACGATCGAAGTGCCGAAGACACGCCGCCAGCCGAACGGACGGTTCCTCACGCTCACCGGCGCGGAAGGAAATAATCTGCGGCAGCTCACGCTGACGATTCCGCTCGGCTTGAACGTCTGTATCACGGGAGTGAGCGGATCTGGAAAGTCGTCGCTCATCAACGAGACGCTGTATCCGATTCTCGCAAAAAAATTCTATAAGGCGAAGCTGCCCACGCTTCCGTACAAAACGTTCCGGGGCATCGAGCAGATCGACAAGGTGATCGAGATCGACCAGTCGCCGATCGGGCGCACACCACGATCGAATCCGGCGACGTATACGGGCATGTTCACGATGATACGTGATTTGTTCACGCAGCTGCCAGAGTCGAAGATCCGCGGATACAAACCGGGCCGCTTCAGCTTCAATGTGAAGGGAGGACGGTGCGAGGCGTGCGAAGGCGACGGAGTGAAGAAGATCGAGATGAATTTTCTTCCTGATGTCTATGTTGAATGTGATATCTGCCGCGGCGCGCGCTACAACCGCGAGACGCTCGAGGTGCATTACAAGGGAAAGTCGATCGCTGATGTCCTCGCGATGACTGTCGAAGAGGCGCTCGAATTCTTCAGCGAGCTGCCGACGATACAACGGAAACTGCAGACGCTGTTCGATGTCGGACTCGGATACATTCATCTGGGACAGCAGGCCACCACGCTTTCGGGCGGCGAAGCGCAGCGCGTGAAGCTCTCGACGGAACTGTCGAAGGTCGGCACCGGCAACACGCTCTACATCCTTGACGAGCCGACCACCGGACTGCATTTCGACGACGTGAAGATGCTCTTGTCCGTTTTGAACAAGCTTGTCGATAAAGGCAATACGGTCATCGTGATTGAACACAATCTCGATGTCATCAAGACAGCCGACTGGATCATCGATCTCGGTCCGGAAGGAGGGAAGGCCGGAGGAACAATCGTGGCCGAGGGATCGCCTGAATACGTGGCGCAGGTCGCCGCCTCGCACACAGGACACTATCTCATCAAAGAATTACACTGAACATCGTGCGATAGAGGAATGCACAATCCAGGAAGGAACCTGTTCATGGACACAAAACCGATAATTGTTTCGTCCCGCTCACGCTTCGCATCGATCGGGGAGATAACAGAGACGTATCTGCTCGACACACCAATGCCCGCCGCCCTCTCGATGGCCGACGGATCACAGCCGTCCCCGTTGATCGCGACGGATGTGCGAATCGATTATACGGACGATGCGTTGATCGTGTTGTTCAGGGGAAAATTCCAACGCCTGAGGATTGCGGAGGATCTGCCGGTCGAAGCCGGAACCGGGAAAACGCATTCGCTCTGGATGCACAGCGATGTGTATGAATTTTTCGTGGGACCCAATTCGCGTTCCACCGGGATGTACAAGGAATTTCAGGTGTCGCCCGATGCGCGATTCATCGACATCAATGTGAACCGGCCCGAAGAAAAATCGGATCAGCACTGGGCATCGGGACTTCGCTGCCGGTCGTTCGTGAACGAGGAGAAAAAAATCTGGTCGGCAGCGATCGAAATGCCGTGGAACTGTTTCGACACCGATTATCGTTCCGATTGTGAATGGAACGCGAACATCTACCGCGCGACGGGGGCTTATCATGGCGACGAACTGCTTGCATGGTCTGCGACAGGATACGGGGAGGGTGCATTTCATCGGTATCCGAACTTCGGAAGAATCATTTTTGAAAAATAGGACAGAGGCGACCGTGTCCGCCATTCGCGTCGGCACGGCATACGGTCGGGCGCTCTTCTCCGCCATTCGCATCGGCACGATGCGCGCCGCGGCAATCGTCACATGGGCAGCGCTTGTCATCTGCTGTCTGTCCACTGCGGCGGCGCAGACCGCATCTGCGCACAAAGACAGTGTGACGACGGAAAGGCTCGGTCTTGCTGCACAGGAAGACGCCGACACGACGCAGTACGAATCAATCAAATCGACCCCGTACGAGAAAGCCGCCCTGATCGGGGCGAATGCGCTGCTGCTTCCGCTCGCGCTATCGGCCGCAGCCATCAGCGTGCTGCCGCCGAACTTCGGAATGATGATCGACGACGGCACCGCATATGCAGCCCTCGGATTTGAAACCGGCATCGGACTCGGCACGAACCGCGAGACAGGGCGCTTCGCCGACGAACGTCTCATGCTCAACTATACGCACATCTACAATCCCCACCGGCGCGACATCTGGCGCATCGAGGGCGTCAAGGACGTCAATCTTTTCTTCATCGACAAGCGGAAGATTCTCGCTTTCGGCGTGAGTCCGCTCGTCGGTCTCTACATCAACGGTGCGGATCGCGGGTACTCCATCGGAGCATCCGTGCGACTGATGCTGCCGAGCCTTCCATATTTCGGCATGTTTCCCCTTCACACAGTCGGCATCACATACCGCTACAATAAAAATCTCAACAACGGCGGCACTTTCCATACGGCAAGTTTCGGTATCTCGGCCGCCGTGATCTTTTAAGTGGCGCATCGTGCCCGCTGCTGCCACCCCGCTCCATTCACAGAGATTGTAAACAATGTGCGCTCAGCGATCGGCAAGACCGCGCATCGCTGATCTCTTCTCTTGTTTGTCGTTCGTGATTTTCATATTATTAGTGCGCCTATGAGAATACCGGAAGAAAAAATTGAAGAGGTCAGGAACGCGACGGATATCGTCGACTATATCGGCCGATACGTGAAGCTGAAGAAGCGGGGCAAGAGCTATCTCGGCGTCTGTCCGTTTCACAACGAAAAAACACCGTCGTTCAACGTCAGCAGCGACAAACAGATGTATTACTGTTTCGGATGCCATCGGGGCGGAGACGTGATCAAGTTCGCCATGGAATGGGACAAGATCACATATCCCGAGGCCATCGAAATGCTTGCCGAACGCGCGGGCATACACATGCCGACGACCGAGCGCGAGACGGCTGCCGTCAACGAATCTGAACTGCTGCACAACGCGTGCCGGTTCGCGGGACGATATTATTACGGCAATCTGCAGACGCCCGAGGGAAAATTCGCGTACGATTATTTTCGCGCGCGTGGATTCACCGACAAAACGATCACGACGTTCGGTCTCGGATATGCAATGCGAAGCTGGGACGCGCTGTTGCACAAGGCGAAAGAGGAAGGCATCACGCCCGAACATCTCGCGAAAGTGGGATTGTTGCGCACACGCGACGACGGAACGCAGTACGACGCATTCAGGGGACGGGCCATGTTTCCGATCTTCACGGCGACGGGGAAGGTCATCGCATTCGGCGCCCGGAAGATTTACGACGACGACACGGTGCCCGGCAAGTACATCAACTCGCCCGAAACATCGATCTACAAAAAAAGCCGCGTGCTCTATGGCTTGTCGCAGGCGAAGGAAGCGATACGCGAAGCCGACGCCGTGATTCTCGTGGAAGGATATGCCGATCTCATTTCTGTGTTTCAGGCCGGAGTGAAGAACATCGTCGCATCGAGCGGAACGGCGCTCACAGACGAACAGATCAAGCTGCTGTCGCGCTATACGAAGAACGTCGTCTTTGTGTACGATGCCGATTCAGCCGGCGCTCATGCCATGGTGCGCGGAATCGATCTCATCCTCGAGGCGAATATGGATGTGCGCATTGTGCCGCTGCCGGCGGGCGAAGATCCGGATTCGTTCGTGAAGGCGAACGGGGGCGAAGCGTTCCGTCAACTCGTGGCGAAGGCGCAGTCGTTCATCGACTTCAAGGCGTCGACATTTGAGAAGGACGGAAAATTTCAGACGCCGGAGGGAAGAGCCGAAGCAGTCCGCGGTCTCGTGCAGACAATCGCAAAAATTCCCGATCCGTTGAAACAGTCGTTCTTCATACGCGAAGTGTCCGAAAAATACAAGCTCTACGAGTCCTCGCTCTACACGGAACTCGAAAAATTCGCGAAAAAAGTGGAGCGGGGACCCGCCGCACAGCATGCCGAAATCAAACCGCAGGCGCCGTCGACACTGCGTGAGCGTCAAGGGGAGAAAACAATCGCGGCGCCTGAAGAATTATGCACTGAAGAGAAGGAACTATTGAACGCGTTGTTCGAGGATCCGGACACAATGGTGCAGTTCATCTTCGGGTTTATCCAGATCGACGAACTTGTATCGCAGACGGCGAAGGATATCGTGCTGCTTGTCATGGAAAGTATCGAGCAGGAGGGCAGGGTCGATCCGCGGGCGCTCCACGAGCGGACGCAGGATGACCGCCTTCGAAGGATCATTGCAGATTGTTCGTTCAACCGTTATCAGTTGAGTGTGAAATGGGATTCGATCGGGCATCGCACGAGCGACGATCGGCTCTACGAGCAGTCGCTCGGAGCGATCAAGGGACTGAAACGAAGGAATATCGAGAACGCGATTGCGGAGAACCGGAAGCGCATGCGCGACGCGCAGCTGCAGGGAAGCGATGTGCTCGAGTTGTTGCGCATCGAAAAGGAGTTGTATCAGCAAAAGCAGATTATCGAAGAGATGAAGCTGATCAGGGAGCAATAAAAAAAAGCAACGATGCAAACCCGAAGGGTTTGCATCGTTGCGGGCGAAATGGTCAATGATTCACGCGTCAGCGTGAATGTGGGTATTTCACCGTACAGAATAAACAATTACATATGCGAGATCACAGCGTCGCCGAAGGCGGAGCAGGAGACTTCCGTGGCGCCTTCCATGAGACGCGCAAAATCGTACGTCACCGTCCTCGAACCGATCGCGCCATTGATGCCCTTGATGATGCAGTCGGCCGCTTCGGTCCATCCCATATAGCGGAACATCATTTCGCCGCTCAGGATCACAGAACCCGGATTCACCTTGTTGAGTCCCGCATATTTCGGCGCTGTGCCGTGCGTAGCCTCGAACACCGCAAAACCGTTTTCATAATTCACATTGCCGCCCGGCGCGATGCCGATGCCGCCGACCTGCGCAGCAAGCGCGTCTGAAATATAATCACCGTTGAGATTGAGCGTGGCGATCACATCGTATTCAGCGGGACGGGTGAGGATCTGCTGCAGGAACGCATCCGCGATGACGTCCTTGATGAGTATCTTTCCCTCGGGCACGACGCCGCCGCAGTCATCCCACGACACCACATGATCTGAAAATTCCTTCTTCGCAAGCGCATAACCCCATTCGCGGAAGCCGCCTTCCGTATATTTCATGATGTTGCCCTTATGCACGAGCGTCACCGACTTTCGCTTGTTGTCGATCGCGTACTTGATCGCCGCGCGCACAAGGCGTTCGGTGCCTTCGATCGACACCGGCTTGATGCCGATCGATGACGATTTCGGGAAGCGGATTTTTTTCACGCCCATCTCACCCTGGAGGAAGGCGACCACTTTTTCTACTTCCGGCGTGCCCGCTTTCCATTCGATGCCCGCGTAGATGTCTTCTGTGTTCTCGCGGAAGATGACCATGTCGATCAGCTCGGGACGCTTCACGGGAGAGGGAACGCCGGTGAAGTACTGAACGGGACGCAGACACACGTAGAGATCGAGCTGCTGGCGAAGCGCGACGTTGATCGAGCGGATGCCGCCGCCGATGGGCGTGGTAAGAGGGCCCTTGATCGCGACGACGTACTCCTTAATTGCAGCGAGCGTATCTTCGGGCAGCCAGACATCCTTGCCGTACACCTTCGTTGCCTTTTCGCCGGCATACACTTCGAACCATTCGATCTTCCGTTTGCCGCGGTATGCTGTGGCGACCGCGGCGTCGAGCACTTTTTTCGATGCGTTCCAGATATCGGGACCCGTTCCGTCGCCTTCAATGAACGGAATGATCGGGGAGTCGGGAACCGAGATACAGCCATTGCTGACCGTGATGCGTTGTCCAGCCGACGGAGTCGTCAGCTTATCGTAGTGAGCCATTCAGAAATCCTTTACTCGTGTGGTGATTGAATATGGGCGCGTATCGCTTCTGCGGCCTCGCGCATTTTGCCTTCTCCGTACTTCTTGAGCTTCAGCGTGAAGATCACTTCGTCGTTCGGAAAACGCGGCGTGATATGCAGATGAAAATGGAACACGGATTGGCCGGCGATGACGCCGTTGTTTGAAAAAAAATTGAATCCTTCAAGCCTGTAGGCGTCGACAAGCGCGCGCGTCACGACGTGTGCGGCATGCATGATGCCCCCGAGCTCCTGCTCCGGAAGCGCGAGAAAATCGCGGTAATGCGATTTCGGGATGATCAACGCATGTCCGTAATGAATGGGATTGGCATCGAGGATGGCGATCACATTCTCGTTCTCGTACAGGATCTCGGCAGGAATGCGACGCGCGATGATGTCACAAAAAATGCAAGATGTCATTCTATTGTTCGATGATCTGTGTTGTCTGCCACGCGCTGCGGCTCATGACGGAAATGCGCATGGACAGTTCGGCCGTGTATGCTCAGTGCATAATACACAGATGCTGATTATAAATCAACATGTGGAGCGTGTGATTTTTCAGTCAGAACGTCCGAATTCGCAATGGCCAGGGTGACACTCTTGATGAACCGGTGCGCGAATTGGTATCCCGCCTGTTTCAATTAGCATTGACTCTCGGCCCAATTCTTGGTATATTTCTTACCGTTAACTACGGTTTCGCGTTTTTACATTCCATTTAACAAAAAAGGGTTCAAGAATGAAAGCGATCGTTACCTGGGGCCTGCTGGTTATTGCGGCCATTGGATTGCTGACCACCGGTTTCCAATGTTCCTCCGCCGAACTGACCAGCGCGCGCTTGTATATTCAGCGCAAAGATTACCAGAATGCAGAAACACAGTTGAAGAAAGAAGTAGAAAAGAATCCGAAGAGTGAGGAAGGCTATTTCCTTCTCGGACAAGTGCGGTACGAGCTGAATGATTTCAAGGGGATGAAGGACGCGTTTGCGAGCGCCATGAGCGTCGGACAGACACACAAGAAGGATATCGACAACCTTCTGCTTAGCGCGTGGGGACGACTCTTCAACAAGGGCGTCGAGGAAATCAATAAGGCGCAGGACGCAGCGGGATTTGATGCAGCGGCGCAGACATTTAAAGAAGCGGCGTACGTCATGCCCGACAGTCTTGTCAATCAGCGCAACATCGGCCTCGCGTATTACCGCAAATCGCAGTTCGATAAAAATGCGACGGAACAGGCCATCGCGCCCCTTACAGAGGCCTTTGAAAAGGGCAAGGATGCGCTTGCAGCGCGCATTCTCGGCGGGATCTATATGACCCGCGCAAGCGAAGATAAGACGAAGTTTACTGAGGCCAACCGCGAAACGATCGAGTCGATGAAAAAACTCGAGAACATCCGCGAGAAGATGAAGGCCAGCGATGTGAAATATTTTCTCGGACAACCGACGACTGTGAACAAGGCGCCTCTGCCGAAAAAAGCGAAGAAGACGGACGTTCAGAAGGAAGAATGGATCTACGATCAGTATAAATTGACAGTCGGAGTTGAAGGCGACGTCGTCACGTCGTTGAAATATGCGCAGCCGTACAAACCGGCGATCGATTCGTCGATGTATTTTGCCGCGGTGCAGGGATTCAGCAAAGCCGTCGATATTTACAAAAAAGCCCAGGTGTTGTTCCCCGATGATCAGGAAATTTCCGAGAATCTGATGAACTCGTATATCGGCGCCGAACGCAACGATGAAGCGCGCAAGCTGCTGAACGAGCGCGTTCAGAAATATCCCGAGAGCAAATACGATCATTACAATCTTGGCGTGTTCCTGTTGAAGGATGGCGAGTATGAAGGTGCGGTCAATCAATTCCGTACAGCGTACACGCTCGATTCAACGATGAGCTCCGCGCTCTACAACCTCGCAGCAAGCTATGTGAACTGGGGCGTGTCGATTGCTGAGAATCTCAAAAAAGCGAACGAAGGCAAACCGGAAAAGGAACAGAAGACAAGCGATGAGCCGAAAGAGAAATTCAGAATGGCCATTCCGTATCTTGAAAAAGTCGTCGCCACGAAAACGGATGATGTGCCGATGCTCGAACTTCTCGCGCAGGTGTATGCAAATCTCGGCCAGCCCGACAAAGCAAAGGCGTATTACGAAAAAGCTGATGCAGCCCGGCAGGGGAAAAATTAATTTTCTCTGATTCAAGTGTAAGGAAGGATGAATACGCTGCCGGTGATTCCGATGCGCGTTCATCCTTCTTTTTTTAAGAAAGGAATTTCAATGTCAAAACCACAGCCTGATCAGCCGCAGCAGATCAATATTGAGCTGGGCGAGAAGGAAGCCGAGGGAATATATTCTAATCTGGCGATCATTACGCACTCGCCGGCTGAATTTGTCATCGACTTTACACGCATCCTTCCCGGTGTTCCCAAAGCTCGTGTGCATGCGCGTATCGTTATGACTCCCCAGCATGCAAAATTGCTTAAAAACGCGCTGGAAGACAATCTTCAAAAGTACGAAGAAAAATTCGGCGAAATCACTATCGCAGGCGAAGAAATGAATACGCCTCCTTTCGGATTTCAGGTTCCCAAAAAGGACGAAAAAATCAACTGATTGGCGCATATTTAAATCAGTTGGCCTGAAAACGCTGGAATTCATACATACAAACACTCTCCTTATTTTTTATTAAAAGAGGTCGATGATCACTCTAATAGAGCTCATCGACCTTTTTTTTATAGTAATATCGCAGAGAAAACGTATGAATTCACAGGTTACCACAAGCAAAGCACTACGCACCGCATTGTCGAGGCAGGTATTGCTATTAGTATTCATCACTTTATGCATGTTCATCGCATTCCGTTGTATGAAAGCTCCGGCCGAGCCGGAAATGCCTTCATGGAATACTCGCCTTTCGGTGCCGATCGTCGACCGGACATTTTATTTTTCGGAACTCATCGCAAAGGACGACAAATTCCAGACGCTCGTCGATGGTGAAGTGGTCTATCGTCCCGACGATCTCATCAATACCCCCACTGCTGTTCCGCTGCCAACGCTGACACCGGTGACTGCATCGCTGTCGAACAAGCTCGGCGCCGTTCCATTGACAATTCCGACGATTCCAAGAGTGGAACTCGGGATGACCGATCTTCTTGGCCAGGCCCCGCCGCAGGTGCAATGGGTCTTCGGCGATGCGAGCGTGACTGAAAACATCTGGGTGACCTCCGATACCGCCTCGTTCGATTATGTCGTGTTCGACAACGGACGGATGCTTGTGACGCTGCAGAACACAATGAATTTCGCAGTGACGTTCCCGTCGGGTATCAGCGTGATGAATGTGTACTCGCCGAAAGATACAAACGAAGTGCTCGCCACATTTTATCCCGACAGACTCGAAGCGCATTCGTCGGCGGTCGTTTCGGCTCCGCTCTCGAATAAAAAGATGTCGTCGCGTCTGAAACTGAAATTTGCGGTGCAGACTGTCGGCATGAACGGAACCGTGCTTGATCCGCTCGGGAAAATTTCGGCATCGATCGCCATCGACGGCGGCAGCACGGGCACATCGGCCACAATGCAGTCGGCAAAGGTGAGAATCGACGGCGATTACGGCGTCGCCAAGACGGAGGGTTCGCTGCAGGTATTGGATGATTCCATTTATATTTCCCAGGCTGAGTTCAACAAAGGCGGATTCGATCTCAGGATCACAAACAACGTGGCGGTCGATGTGGTGGCGGGGCTCGTGCTGAAGGAAGTCGTCGACAAAAAAACAGGAAAGCAATTCAGACTGCGTGAAGGAGGAACGGGCGCACCGCAGGATTCGGTGATCATTCCGGCCAACTCTGTCTTCGTTCAGAAAGTGAACCTGACGGACTACTCCTATATTTCACAGAATACTGTGGGCGGACAGATTGTCCCCTCAAACGGCGTGCACTATACGCTGACGATCAAAGCGTTGAAGGGAACCAATGACAAACGCGTCATTTCAGTAACCGATGAGATCAAGGCGGATCTGGTTCCGCATGTGGTCAACGGAAAGGTGGAAGAATACGGCGTGTCGCGGTTTATTGGCGTGCCGCATCCGACAGCGGTCAACATCAACGAATCGATCGAAACGAATTTCAGCGACGTGTCCGGAAATTTCACGGCTGATTCAATCAAGACTGAAAATGCGCGGATCGTGCTGAAGATTTTTACGCCCACGACGTATCCCGCAGATCTCAATCTGAAGATCACCGCATATCGCGACGGCGTGAAGGGACTCTCGATGATGGTGCCTTCCGGCAATGGCGGATTGAACGGAAGCTACCGGATCCTTCCGGGTGATACCGCGCGAATCGTGCTTGATAAATCGACGATCACAAGCGGCACGACAATCGATCAGTTTCTGAACAGTTTTGTCTCGGGTGGAAAGGTTCGGTTGCCGAATAAGATCGTGCTCGAAGGCACGGCAATGATTGAACCGACGGACGTCTACCGAACAGGAGGCAACGGTCTTGTCGGTACCGTGTCGGACCACGACAGTCTCTTCAGCTCCGTTGAATTTTTGTTCCCGATGCGACTTGCCATCACAAACGGGGCAATCCGCGATACAGCTGATTTCTCGAATACGACAAAAAAGGATCAGCTCGATCTGCTCGAAAGCGGCACCGTGACGTTCGAGGTTGAAAATTCGTTCCCTGTCGAAGGCGATGTGGATCTGATGCTGATACGCAACAGGACAGCTGTGGACACGTTGTTGAATCTCACGAAGACGCCGCTGCGCATCACGGCAGCTCAATACAACGCCTCGGGCTCGAACACGCCGAGCAAGTCGTATTCGACGGTGACAATCGGCAAAGGGGACGCATCGAAGTTCCAGTTTGCGACCTGCTCAGTGGTGAAAGCAAAGATGCAAACGGGAAACAATGGCCAGCCCGTTTCGTTCAGGGCGACGGATAAGATCCGCATCAAGGCTTACGGCACATTTGACTTGAACGTTGATTTTAACAAGGACAGCAATGCGAAGTAACCGGAGCACATCGGGAGAGATGATTAGTATGAAACAGTTTGTTATTGCAGCAGTGCTGCTCGTTGCAGGAACCACTGCGGCCGTCGCACAGAGCGACGGTTATTCGGCCCGCACCATAGGCATGGCCCGCACATTCACCGCTTCGTCGCGCGGATTCGATGCGCTTGGACTCAATCCGGCGAATCTCGCTTTCAGCGATCCCTCCACGACAGTATCGTTTACGCTCGTGCCGCCGGTCGGAGTGCGTTTGTCGAGCGATTTTTTTTCGCTCGATTTGTATAACACATATTTTACAGGCGAAGACAGTCTGGATGCGAACGGGAAACCGACGGGAACGCGCATCGGGAAGAAGCTGACGCAAGCCGACAAGGACGCGATTCTCGGCAGGATGGAAAACGGCCTGAGCCATACAGATCTGAATGTGAATGCGATGCTCTTCGGACTTGTGGTCAATGCCGGTTCATTCGGGATTGGTGTGTCGGTGAGCGATCACGTGGGCCTGTCGCTCACCGTGCCCGACACGTATCTGAAATTCGCGTTCAATGGCATCGACACCGCGGGATCGCAATATAATTTCGGACAAACAGCCGTTCGCTCGTTGTGGTATCGCGAGTATAATGTTTCGGCGGGCGTGCTGCTGCCGATCGAGACAAAGTCGATACGCAACGTGTCGGCGGGCGTGGGCGTGAAGGTGATACAGGGATTCAATTACATTTCGACCGCGCGCAATAACAGCCGGCTTGTGACCACAGCGTTGAGCGACTCGATGAGCATCACCGCCGTATCGGACCTCGAGGCGCTCTACGGCGGCATCCCTCTCGATTCGACAGCGGGAGACAATATTTTGAAACCCGGCGGCAGGGGAATGGGATTCGACATCGGCGTGTCGGCTGAAGTGTTCAGCGGCATACGCGTGGCGGCAAGCATGCTGAATATCGGATCGATCACCTGGAGCGGCAACACGAAACGGATCGTGAATCAGGGATCGTATTCGTGGCGCGCATCGAAGTACGATCAGGCTGAACTCGATCGGGTGAAAGACGACATCGATTCGGTATTCACATCGAAGAAAACAGACGGCGGCGAATTTTCAACGAAGCTTCCCACATCGCTCCATGCGGGCGCGTCGATTGAGATGCAGAAATTTGTTAACGGATTTCCCGTGCCGCTTCAGCTTGCGGCAGATGTGCACTTCGGTTTGAATGATGAACCGGGAAATTTCTCATCCACGCTTCTCGGACTCGGCGCCGAACTGGATCTGCTGAACGGGTGGATTCCGTTGCGGACGGGCGTGCTCATCGGAGGCAACGACAAGCTGCTGTGGTCGGCAGGCATCGGATTCCATTTCTGGAATTCGTTCGATCTCGACGTCGCCACCGAAAGCATGTCGATTCTCGCGAGGCCGAATTCGTTCAGGACAGGATCGGTGATTCTTGCGATGAAAGTGCGGATATAAAAATGCATGCGCCGACACATCCGACGAGCAACCTGCATCGCTCGGCGAGTGTCGGCGCGCAACAGCGGACATTAAAGGATATAGCGGCTCAAATCTTTATCCTTGGCAATCGTGTTGAGCTTCTCGGCCACCATCTCGTCGGTGATTGACATGGCCTGCGACGAGATCTGATCGGGCGCATCGAACAGGATCTCCTCGAGCAGCGATGTCATGATCGTATGGAGACGCCGCGCGCCGATATTTTCAATCTCATCGTTGACACGTGTGGCGATGCGTGCGATCGAGCGGATCGCCGCCTCTGAAAACTCCAGTGCGATGCCTTCGGTCAACAGCAGCGCCTGGTACTGTTTCAGCAGCGCATTCTGAGGAAGCGTCAGGATCTTCACGAAATCGTCTTCGGTGAGACTCTTCAGCTCGACGCGGATGGGGAAACGTCCCTGCAATTCGGGGATGAGGTCGGATGGCTTCGAAATATGGAAGGCGCCCGACGCGATGAAGAGGATATGGTCGGTGCGAACCATGCCGTATTTCGTGCCGATCGTGGAGCCTTCGACGATCGGAAGCAGATCGCGCTGCACGCCTTCTCGCGATACATCCGGACCGCCGGAAGACGAGCGTGTGCCGGCGATCTTGTCCACTTCGTCGATAAAGACGATGCCTGTATTTTCGACCCTCCGTACGGCTTCCTTCACAACCGAATCCTGATCGATCAGCTTCTGTGCCTCTTCCTGCGTGAGAATCTTTTTCGCGTCGGCGATTGTGAGCTTCCGCTTCTTCACCTTCTTCGGCATCATCCCACCGAGCATTTCCTGAATATTGACACCCATCTCCTCCATATTGAACGGCCCGAACACCTGCATCGAAGGCAGCGTATCGGCCGGGAGGTCGACTTCGATTTCGCGATCGTCGAGCTTTCCCGCCTTGATCTTCTCGCGGAATTTTGCGCGCGTCTTCTCGTTCAGATCCTCGTCGCTCGAAGCGGCTGAAGTGATTTGCATGTCTTCGTGCTTGTGTTTCCGGACGGACGGGATGAGGATGTCGAGAATGCGTTCCTCGGCCATGCGCTCCGCTTTTTCTTGAACGATGGCGGTCTGTTCGCTTCTCACCATGACGACCGCGAGCTCCGTCAGGTCGCGTATCATCGATTCAACATCGCGGCCGACGTATCCGACTTCAGTATATTTCGAGGCTTCGACTTTGATGAAGGGCGCATTGGCGAGTCTGGCCAACCGGCGGGCGATTTCGGTTTTGCCCACGCCCGTGGGTCCGATCAGGATGATGTTGTTCGGCATGATGTCGTCGCGCATCTGATCGGGCACCTGGAGGCGCCTCCATCGGTTGCGCAGGGCAATAGCGACTGATTTCTTCGCATCGTGCTGGCCGATGATGTACTTGTCAAGTTCGCTGACAATTTGCGTCGGCGTCAATTCGCGGTGCGTAGACGGAGCGACTGGTTCCGATTTCGATTTTGTTGTCATTACAACTCAAGGATGGTGATATGAGAATTCGTGTAAATGCAGATGTTGGAAGCCGTCTCGAGCGACTCCTGAACGATTTCCCTTGCATTCAATTCGGTGTGCTTGATGAGCATGCGCGCCGCGGCGAGGGCGTAACTTCCGCCGGAGCCGATGGCAATAATGCCGTCGTCGGGAGCGATGACGTCGCCTGTGCCGGAGATGACATATGAGACATCCTTGCTCATCACGCCGAGCATGGCCTCGAGCCGCCGCAGATATTTGTCCATGCGCCAGTCTTTGGCGAGCGCAATCGCGGCGCGTTCAACGTTGCCCTGATAGGCCTGAAGCTTTTCCTCGAACCGTTCCATGAGCGCAAAGGCGTCGGCCGATGCGCCGGCAAAGCCGACGAGGACCGAATTGTTATACAGCGGAAAGACCTTTCGCGTGGTCGCTTTCATGACAGTCTGCCCGAGCGTGACCTGTCCGTCGCTGCCGAGAGCGATCTTGCCGTTGCGCGAAACGCCGAGGATGGTTGTTGCGTGAATCTCCTGAGACATAGAAATAATTCCGTTCAAGTTGAGTGAGCGTCGATTCATTGACGTGCCGGGCGGCATCAGATCTTGCGTCGGAGGCGCGCCACCGGAAGCATCATCGATTCGCGATACTTCGCCACGGTGCGCCGCGCGATATTGTATCCCTGTTCGTTCAGGATCTCGGCGATACGGTCGTCGCTCAGCGGCTTGTGGGGATCTTCGCCGCAGATGATCTCGCGAATGCGTTCCTTGACTTCCTTGTTTGCGACTTCTTCGCCGCTCGTGCGGCTGATGCCCTCGCTGAAGAAATGGCGGAGCTCGAAGACGCCGTAATCCGTCTGGACGTATTTGCCGTTTACCACGCGGCTGATCGTCGAGATGTCCATCTGTATCGCTTCGGCGATGTTCTTGTAGATGAGCGGTTTCAAACCTTCGCCGTGCTCAAAAAAGTCGCGCTGGCGTTCAACGATCGTCCGCATCACTCTGAGCATCGTATCGCGGCGCTGGTGGATCGAAGCGATGAACCACTTGGCCGCTTCGAATTTCTGGCGCAGGAACAGCTTCGTATCCGCCGTGACGCCGTTCTTGCGTTTCGAGATGAGATTCCGGTAGTTTCTGTTGATGCGAAGGGGAGGAACGTTCTTGTCGTTCAATTGAATGATGAAGTCGCCGTCGTCCTTCGTCACGATAAAATCGGGAGTGAGATAATTCTCCTGCATCGAGATCGTCCCTTCGCCCGGTTTCGGGTTCAGATGGGAGATGAGCCCGATCGCCTGTTTCACATCGTCGAGCGTGATGCCCATGTTCTTCGCGATGACCTCGAAATGTTTCTTCGTGAACGCATCGAAATAATCCTTGAGCATCACGATGGCGCGCTGCCGCACGGCCTCGTCGCATTCAAGCATATCGAGTTGCACGAGCAGGCATTCCTGAAGCGTGCGCGAACCGATCCCGATCGGTTCGAGGTGCTGGATGATGCCCAGCACTTCCTCGGCCTGTGCAAGCGTGATATGCATGTGATGTGTGAGATTGATATCGGTCACGATATCATCAAGGTTGCGATGGAGATATCCGTCTTCATCGATGTTCCCGATGATCTCGTTTGCGACGAGCATGCCTTTTTCAGTGAGCTCGCCGAGCTGGAGTTGTTCGCGCAGTTTCTGAGCCAGCGGCTCCGAGGCGGCGATGGGGAAGTCCTCCCGATCCTCGTCATTGTGGTTGACTTCGGCCTTCGGCGTATAGTTGACGTCGTCGTTCAGGAAATCTTCGAACGAAAACTCGTCGTCCTTGTCCTTCTTCGCGGGAAGTTCCTCTTCCGTCGTCGGTTCCGCCGTTTCGGGTGCGACATCCTCAAGCTGCTGCTCCTGTTCATCTTCAGCGCCTTCCTCGAGCATCGGATTGATTTCGAGTTCGGTCTTGATGCGCTGTTCGAGCGATAGCGTCGGCAGCTGAAGCAGCTTCAGATACTGGATCTGCTGCGGTGTCAGCTTCTGAAGAAGTTTTAATTGTTGCGAAAGATGAAGCATATCAACCCGTAAGAAAGAAATAAAAAGTTATTCCGTGTCGCTTCCTTTTGTCTTGAGCACCGCGCCGAGTTCGCCGGTCCAAGTTTTTCCAAATGCCCGCTCGAGCGGTGTGCGCAGCACATCCTCAAGACGGGCGTCTTCCTGTGAGCCCAGATGGAGAGCCGGACGGCACTCCTCGAAAAATTCATAATAAATTTTCTTTCCCGACGGATGAACACGAATCGGGAACAGATGGCAGGAGATCGGCTTCGGCCAGGCGATTTCACCCGCCAGAAACGCCGTTTCGAACGCACAGCGCGCGATGCCTTCGACGTAATGGACAAACACGCAGGCGGCGTTGTTCAGGCAGGGCGTAGCCAGATTCCCGGGCCGCCCCTCAGTCAGTCCGAACAGCCGAATGGCCGTCTTGTGTTCCTCGGGCAGATACTTGAGAATGCGCGGATAGGCGCGGACAATCTCCGCCTGCTCCTCGTCCGTCAGCGGAGCGCCCCGGCCCCCGGGCGACGTGCAACATGCCCCTTTGCATTTTTCAAGATCGCAGAGGAAGCGTACGCTTTCGATTCGTTCGTCAACTTCAATTTCATCGATAATAAACATAGAAAAAGATACGCTTAATTTCCGAAAGAGAAAAGGAAATTCGGCATTATGGTACGAAATTTGTTAATTGCCGACTTTTTCGGAAATAAACTTCCTGACCGACAGCGCGCTGCCCGCGAATCCGAGCACGATGCCCATACAGGCGATGATCGCATAGGCGAATGGCGGAATCACGAGGAATTCGGCGAATTCCGATCCGAGCCACCGGCTGATATATGTCGCAAGCACGTACAGGAGTCCGCAGGCGATGAGCCCTCCGCCGGCTCCCTGAAGGATGCCTTCAATGAAGAATGGAAGACGGATGTACATGCGCGTGGCGCCGACGAGTTTCATGGTGGTGATGATCTGGCGTTTCGAATAAATGATGAGGCGTATCGTGTTCGACACCAGAAGCAGCGCCGTGATGCAGAGTGCGAATCCGACAGCGGTGCTGGCCATAATGAATGTGCGCGTGCGTTTGTCGAGCAGCTCGAGCAGCGTCTTGCGGTAGATGATGTCGTCGATTCCCTCGATCTGCTTCAGCGATGCGACCACCACCGCGGCGCTGTCAGCATTCTTGTATCCTTCGCGCAGATAGATCTTGAACGAGGGCGGAAGCGGATTGAAGTCGAGCACGCCGTGGATGTCTTCGCCGAACTCCTCCTTGAAAATCTGCGCGGCGGAATCCTTCGTGATGAATTTCGTGTACGCAACGCCTGTGGCCGCTTTAATGCGCGCGTCGATCTGCGCAACGGTTGAGTCAGCGACAGGTTCGGACAGGAAGACTTCCATCTCGACGCGGTCGCGGAACGACTGCACGATCTGCGACGTGTTGAGATAGGCGATGCCGAACAGGCCGAGGAGGACGAGCGCCGCGGTGATTGTAATGATCGAGGCGCTCATTGCGAGACGCGCTCGCTTGAAGCCGGAGAGACCCTCTTTGAGAATGTATTGTATGATCATGATTGTCTTCTGTGATGACGCCGTGTGAACAACAGCAGTACGAATGGCGAGTGCGTCTGGTCAACGTACGATGCGGCCTGCCGGATACGAGCCGAGATTCTTGAAATACGTCGTGAGTTCCTGAAGATGATTGATCGCATTCGTCACATCGGTGTCCATCGGATTGCCGTCGATGTCGACGAAGAACAGGTATTCCCATGGCTTGCCCACGAACGGCCGCGATTCAATCTTGAGCAGATTGATGTTGCGCAGCGCGAAGACGGCAAGCGTCTTGAAGAGCGAGCCGGGCGTATTCTTAATCGCAAAGATGAGCGAGGTCTTCATCCCTTTCTTCACGGCGATTGGCGCGCGCGAAATGACGAGGAACCGCGTGAAGTTGCGATGGTCGGTTTCGATATTTGCGCGCAGGATCTTGAGCTTGTAATGGCTCGCGGCGCTTGCGCTCGCGATTGCAGCGGCATCGGTGCGCTGCTCCTCGGAGATCATTTTGGCGGAACCCGCCGTGTCGTAATAGGGATGCAGCGTCACGCGCTTGAGCGTTCTCAGGAACGCATCCGACTGTCCGAGACCCTGCGGGTGCGAATAGACGTGACGGATATCGGTCAGCTTCACGGACGGAAGCGCGAGCAGGTTCATCGCGATGCGAAGCTTGATCTCGCCCACCACGAACAGGGGATACTGCTGGAGCAGATCGTAGTTCTGATGCACGCTGCCGAAGAGCGAGTTTTCGATCGGCACAACCGCATAGCGCGATCGGCCCTCGACCACGTCGTCGAACAGGTCGCGGAACGATTCGCGCGCGGTCGGAATGCATCGGTTGTTGAAATAAGCGATGCATGCCTGTTCGCTGAATGCTCCGGCTTCGCCCTGGAATGATACCTTGATCTTCTTCATGCGTGTATGGTTAGATTAAAAATTCGATTCATCCCGCCATCGCGTGAGGCGCCAGGCATCGGATTGCTGCGCGCGCTCGAGCGAGATGTTCGCGTAACCGTCGAAGCGCTCGATGTCGCTTGGGTTGAATGTGACGGTGAGATTGAAATTCCGCGTGACTGTGAGCCTGAGGCTGTCACCAGAGATGGCGATCGTGCTGTTCCAGATAAGATCGAGACGCTGCGCATTCTGGAACAGTCCGTACGTCGAGCGCATATCGTCGTCACGACCCCAAAACACATCGGCGCCCTTGATGTAATCCTTGTAGATGAAGATGAAATTCGGGGCGAGCAGCTGGCCGTAAATCGTCGTATCGCGGAAGAGGTACGCCTGTTTGAAATTCTGAAATACGCCGTCGACTGTCCGCTGATCGCCGAGGATCGAACCGTTGATGCCCGAGTTGTCCAATTTGGGCGCGAACGGATTGGCGCACGATACCAGTATCGCGGCAAGCACAATGAAGCCTGATGACCTCATTGCGCAAAGGCTCCTTTGCAATCGCTCCAGCTTGAGTCGCGTTTGGTTGTAAAATCGATCCATCGGTAAATCGTCCATGACTGATTCTTATCCGGAGCAGTATAGAATTCAGCGCGTCCCGTGAATGTTGTCGTGACTGTCGTCAGGCGATGCGGAACGACAAGCAGATACTCGGTTGAAATGATGGCCGAATCCGATTGGAAACGGACATATGTCGGATTGTTGAACGTCAGGCTTGGAAATGCCGACGACCCGAGCGACGACAACAGATTCCTGTAGTACTGCGTTTCTGAATCCTTCGACCACCGCGCGAAGACCGACGAGTACCGCACCGCAGCGTTGGCGCTCGGCACGAACACGAACCCGCGCGCTCCGGTCAGCGAATCGGAGAAGAGTTTTTCATAATCCTGCAGGTTCTTCTGCTGCACTGCGGAAGCGAAATTCTGCAGCACCATTTCGGGCGACGAGGCAGGCGGATTAATGCCGCCCACACCGACGGGTGATTCGGGCTCCCTCGTTTGAAAGAGTCCGCATCCCGGCTGCAGGCATAGTGCCACACAAAGAAGAAGGAACAGGAAATCTTTAAATCGCAATGCGGCCCTCCAGCGCGCGCGTGAGCGTCGCCTCGTCGGAGAATTCGAGATTGCTGCCGATGGGCACGCCCCGGGCGATGCGCGTGATTTTCAAGTTCATGGGTTTCAACAGCCGGGAAAGATACAGCGTCGTTGTTTCTCCCTCGACAGTCGGATTGAGGGCCAGGATAATTTCCTGCGTGTCGGGTTCGATGCGCGCCAGGAGCTCCTTGATCTTCAGATCTTCGGGCCCGATATTGTCGAGGGGCGACAAGGCACCGCCGATCACGTGATACCGTCCGCGGTATTCGTTCGTCTTTTCGATTGCCATGACGTCGGTAGGTTCTTCGACGACGCAGATCGTTTTTGCGTCGCGCTTCGGACTCGCGCAGATGACACAGGGATCGCTCTCGGTGATGTTCCAGCAGATCGAACAGAAGCGCACATTGTCCTTCACACGCACGAGGGCCTGCGAAAATGTCAACACCTCTTCGCGCGGCATCTTGAGGATGTAAAGGGCGAGGCGCAGCGCCGTCTTCCTTCCGACTCCGGGAAGCTGCGAAAACTCCTCGACCAATTGTTCGAGTGACTGTGATGTGTAGATCATAGGCTGTTTCAGAGTCCGGGCAGTGTCAATCCCGGAATGTTGGGAAGCATGCCGCTCGTTGCTTTCGCCATCTCCGCACGGGAGAGGGCGGCGGCTTCATCGAGGGCTTTGTTCACCGCCGCGACGATCAGATCTTCGAGCATATCGCTTTCGTCGGGATTGATCACTTCGCGCTCGATCTTGATCTGCACGATCTTCTGCTTGCCGTTTGCAACGACACGCACCATGCCGCCTCCGGATTCGGCTGTCACGGTTTTCTGTTCCAGTTCTTCCTGCACACGGGCAATTTTTGCCTGCATCTCCTGGACTTGCTTCAGCATGCCCTGCATATTCCCCAATCCCGGTATATTCATATCGATCGCTCGCCTTTCATGATACAACCACGCACGTGTTTAAAAATTCCACGCATCCTGTTCCTGCATCGAAACAGCGGACGCGAGATTCAATATAAAAAAACATCGGTCTAAAATCCAGAATGCAGAATCTGTCTCGACACGCGCCATCGATTAACGTGTCGGATACGCGCATCGTTATGCATCGCGATCGACGCGCAACTGCGTTCTGCGATCAGAAAAAATCGAGGCAGTGGGGAGCCGGAAGCGCAAACGCATCGTCGAGGAACGTGACATCGAAATACGCGTCGATCAGTCCCGCTTTCTGCGCTGCGGTGAACGGAAGATATCCCGTGTAGAGCTGTGCGAACGTCGAGATTGTCAGCGAGATCAGATGTGTGGTGACGCCGTCGTTGACGTTGACCGCATCGCCCTTGAATTCGATCGAGAGTGTCATCGAATTCTGATCGATCTGATCGTCGACGATATGGAATGTCACACTCCCCACGGCGGTGTTGAATTTCCGCCGTCGGAGCGCCTCGGTGACGTCGGCAACGCGCAGCATGAGTCCATGCCCGAAGCGGCCCGAGAGGGGATAGAGCCCGAACAGCGGAGTGTTCGACACGTCGACAGCGTCCGTCAGCAGCAGATGAAAGAACTCATCGCGCACAAACGGGATAAGCAGCGGACTGTGCGTCTTGTAGACTGCGAGAAATCCGAGCAGACCGCGCAAGGCCTGCGGAGTGAGGTAGACGAGTTCCTTGACGGTGACCTGATCTTTTTCCTCGATGAGCATATAGCCGGTGATTGTACCTTCGGCATGGTGGCACCAGTATGTCCATCGATTCTTGTGCGCCCTCTTCAGTTCCTGTTTCCAGACGTCGGCAGACCGCATGATGCAGCAATTGTTACGGCGGACGTAGATGTCGTAGCAGGCGATGAGCTTTGAGAGTTCGTGGTCGATGAGCGGATGCACGTCGTCGCGTTCCGAAAAGCGCGGAATGACAGCCGACGAGATTGTCATTGTCTGCAGATCGCCAATAAGGCCGTACCCGAGTTTCTGATAGAAGGAACGTTTAAATGGATATAACAGCGAAAGGAAAATCTGCTGTGACCGCATGCGGTTGAACGCGTCCATCATGAGACTGTGGGCGATGCCACGCAGACGGAACTCGGGAAGCACGGCGACACCAGCGATGCCTCCGCACTTCATCTCGACACCTGAGATGAACAGGCTCTGCGGCAGAATCGACAGCGCACCCGCGATCCGGCCGCCCTCCGAGGCGACGATCATATCGTTGAAAGAGCGCCGTGCATTCGGCTGCAGTTCGCTGCACCATTCATCATGCGTCTTCAGGATCGCAGGGAATGAGATGGCATACAGACGCGCGAGCTCCTCAGTATCGCTGGGCGTTGCGGTGCGAATATCCATAGGGGTCATCCGAACATTTCTTGTTCGACTTCCTGGAAGATGATGTGTCCGATAGTAATGTGTCCTTCCTGAATGCGCTGCGTGTCGGTCGAGGGAACGACGATGGTGATGTCAGCCAGCGCGCGCGATGCTCCGCCGTCCTTGCCGAGAAAGCCGATTGTTGCAATGCCCATCTCGCGTGCCTTCGTAAACGCGTTATTGACGCTTGCTGAATTTCCGCTTGTGCTGATGCCGATGAGCACGTCGCCGGACTGGCCGAGCGCTTCGATGGAGCGGGCGAAGACGTTGTCGTATCCGAGGTCGTTGGCGCCAGCCGTCAGGTTCGACGCATCGGTTGTGAGGGCGATCGCCGGGAGTCCCGGACGCTTGATTGTCGGCGAGAGGCGAATGACGAACTCTGTCGCGAGATGCTGCGCGTCGGCCGCGCTGCCTCCGTTGCCGCAGAGCATGACCTTCTTCTTGTTGTTGAACGCCTTTATGATCACATCGATCGCCTTTGAGATGTCACCCGAACAGGCGTCGATGATTTTCAATTTCGTGTCCGCACTGGCTTTGAGAGAATCCTCGATGAACGATTGACGATAGACGAGCGTGAGAGGCAGATGTGCCATAATCGAGTGTTCCGACTGTATTGGCTGGATGAGAACAATGAATTTATACCACGCGGACTGCGGCCTCCTTGTGGTGGATGGCTGAAGCAAGTTCCCTGATGAGACGAATATCGCCGTTTTTTTCTAAAACAGTACCGGTCACGATAAAGTTTGCCCCCGCCGCCGCTTTTGCTGCGGCCTCTGCGGGTGTGCTGATGCCGCCGCCGACAATCACGGGCATCGCTGTGTAGCGACGGATGGCGGAGATCATCTGATCCGGAACCGTTTGTTCGGCGCCGCTTCCGGCTTCGAGATAGATGAGTTTGAAACCGAGCATCTCGGCGGCCATTGCATGCGCCAGTGCGATATCGTGTTTGTTCCGCGGCAGCGGCTTCGTATTGCTCATAAACTCTGCCGAAGTGGTCCGGCCGGATTCAACGAGCATATATGCGGTCGAGATCGCCTCGAGTCCCAGCTTACGTATGATCGGCGCTGCGATCACCTGGCTGCCGATCAGATGCTCGGGATTCCTTCCACTCAGGAGCGAGAGAAAGAGGATCGCATCAGCATCGCCCGACACCTGCGACACGGCGCCGGGGAAGATGACGACGGGCAGCGTGGTGTTGCGCTTGATCGTCCGAATGCATT
The DNA here is from genome assembly GCA_035298825.1 of Bacteroidota bacterium. Lineage (GTDB taxonomy): Bacteria > Bacteroidota > Ignavibacteria > UBA10030 > UBA8401 > CAISDA01. The sequence continues at coordinate 106 of DATGXR010000296.1, read as the reverse complement.
CATGGAACGAATCGTCGACCACGAGGCTGCCGCCGACAAGAAATGCGTCCACATCGGCTTCGGTGGCGGCTGTGGTGAAATGCACGAGCGACTCTGAGTCCATCTT
>DATGXR010000295.1:0-4864 GCA_035298825.1 Bacteroidota bacterium | reverse complement strand
TTCGTGTACAGAAATCTCGGCCAATCGTCCACCGCGTGGAAACATCCGGGCAGTGTGAATCGCCGCAGGATCCACGAGGCAAGCCAGGCGAAACTGAGGTCGTATCCCTGGGAGTACACGATGTCCGGTTTAAACTCTGTGATCCATCGTTCGAGCTGCGGCGAGATCACGGGCGGAAACATCAATTCCCAGATTCCCGAATTGATCGCGATCATGCTCAGATTCTTGCGGAACAATTCCTTGCGCCTCTTTTTCCCGTCATGTGCGGCCCCGTCGCCATTGCCGAGCATTGTCGGCCGGTTGGCCGCTCCGAGAGGCGAGGCCTTGAGCTTGAAGAACACGCGGCTGAAGCGACGCTCCGCCTCTCCCAGTTGGAATGTGTGACCGCAAAAGTGTTCGCCTCCAAGATCGTTGCCCGAGTAGATCTGCGCCAGCCTGTCCTTCGGCCACTCGGCAAACCAGTTGCGAAGCGACACGCACGAGACATCGGTCTTATTGATGCATGAGTGATAGACGATCAACACCCTCGGATACTTCATTGGTCCCCTCACCGTTTTTTTGAATGATGCTCCGATAGAGTTCAAGTTGATTTGCCACTGCGCGTTTCGGCGCATTGCGAACCCGGGCGACGGCCCTGCTGTTGTACGACAGCGATTCAGCCGTTATTCTGTCGGTGATCGCGCGCTCGAGTTGGCCGGCACAGATGATCTCGTCCCCGGGGGGGAAGAACAGGGCCGAGACTTCATTCCGGGCAAGCGACGGCAGGCCGCCTGCATATGTTGCAATAACGGGTATACCGATGTACATCGCTTCCTGCATCGCGAGACAGCAATTTTCAATATATGTCGGAATGAGCATCGCCGACGAATTGCGCATCTGATCGACGATTTCACCGGCCGAGAGCGCGCCGAGCCACGTCACATGGTTCTTTAACCCGAGCCGTTCGATCTCGCGCCATACCCATGCCACATATCCGTCCCGTCGCACACCGCTGAACCGATGCGCTCCGGCAATCCGGAGTTCGATGTCGGGTAACGTCCGTTTAAGTTCCGCCACGGCCCTGACGGCGCTGTGCAGTCCCTTGAAGGGCGCCGCATACGACGCCGAACAAAACACGACATGCCTGCCCGTGTACGTCCATGGCTGCGCGCGTGTGAATGCCTCACGCAGGAGGCAGGTCGTCGAATGCAGCTGTGCGCCCGAATTGATCGCCTTCACCTGTGCGCTCACCCACTCCGTCTGCACCGCGATATGCCGGTGCGCACGGATGATCTCGCGCTCTATTTTGCCCCAGCGCTCGTACCGATGTTTTGTCGAAAAAATCGACGTGCCGCGGACAATCTCCTTCACACCGATGCAGGCGATCTGTTCGCGCAGCGACAGTCCGCCTGCATACACGCGGGCGATCGCCAATTTCAATCCCTGCATCTCAAGCAATGCCGTAACTCCCGGCTGCATGCGCGCGCTGATGAGTCCCCAATATCCTTCCGTTCCCCACACGTGTATGAGATCGGGCTGAAACGATTCGATCGCGCGGACGATTCGCTCCGCATGCGTGCGGCCGGGCACTCCGGTCGCCGTCGCTGGCCATGATAAGTGAGGCACGGTCCATTGTGTCAGATTCCCGACGCCCGAACGCATCATCGTCCCGACCGGCCCTTCAGAGATATTGCCCAGTTCGATGCCTCCTGACTCGAGCAGGCCGCGTGCCATGGCATTGAGCCACGTGCCGGTGCCCCGCACATCAGCGTGTGAAAGGATCTTGTTGCTGAGCCAGAGAATTTTCATGTGTTGTAATCGGAAGCGTATCGCGTGACACAATGAGCGGCGCGTGCGCGCCGCCTCGTTCAAAGGCGGCCGCCCGGTCGTATCTGTTCATTCAGAAGATCTGCGTGCGTATGTGGTGCGAGAAAGAGAAAAAAAGAGAAAGGGTGTTGTGTGTTGCTCTCGCGGCATTCCCCGCACGGGGAATGCCGCGAGATGCGTGTGCTATCCGGTGTGATGTCAATCGCTGATCGAGATCGTCATTCGTCTCCGCGTCACTTCTGTAACAGGAGCTTTTTGATGCTCGTGAAATTGCCGGCTGTCAGCTTGTAGATATACATGCCGCTTGCGAAATCTTTTGCATTCCACTGAGCGGTGTACCGTCCCGCTTCCATATCCTGGTTGACAAGCGTCGCCACTTCGCGTCCGGCCACATCGTAGATTTTCAACACCACATGCGCATGGCTGGCGATGTCGTACGAAACATTCGTCGAGGGATTAAAGGGATTCGGATAATTCTGACCGAGCGCAAATTCTGTCGGCAGTCCACTTACCGCCGAAACACCGGTGGTCAGGAACTCGATTTCCTTGCTGTATGTGAACTGTCCGTCGCGATCGATCTGCTTCAGGCGATAGGAACCGGCTGTGGCGGAAGGATCGGTAAACGAATAATCATGTGCGATATTGCTTGAACCGCTGCCCGCAACAAATCCGATCTTCGTCCAGACAGCCGTCTGGCCTCCCGTACTGCTTTTCTTTTCGATGTCGAAGCCGTAATTGTTCACCTCCATTGCCGTCCTCCAGCTCAGCACGACCGCCCCGTTTTTGCTTGCAAGCGTGAACGAGACAAGCTCGACAGGCAGCGGTGAGATGACGCGCGCCGTGTCGCGTATGAGAATGCGCGATGAATACGGCGCGAGCGTGACGGCGCCCGACACTGCAGTGCCTTTGATATCATGGTAGAGATACGGAGCAAGCTGGATCGATGCCGTGGATCCGGTCTGATTCGTGATGATCGTGTCGCGTTCGTACGACGCGATTTTTTTGTAGAGCTCGCCGGCGTACGTGTCCTGTCCCGAAAACGTCTTCCACTGCGACAGTGTCATGTCGCTTTTCACATATCCGGAGGGATTATAGACTCGGCTGATCTGCGATGTGCCGCTGCCGGGATTGCAATACATATTCGAATCGAGCGTGCCGAATGGATGATAATCTGCCGTGCCGTCGATGAAATACAAACCCGCCTGATTGGCCGCTGTCGTGTAAAACACGTTGCCGGCAATCCGGTTGTTCCCCGATGTGTATCCCGTATTGATGCTCAAATACATGCCGTTGTTGCCGCTCTTATAAAATGTATTATTGCGAATCGTGTTGTTGTAACATGCATACTGCATGAAAAGTCCGTTCGTCCCTGCGTTGATCACTGTGTTGCCTTCGGCCGTCATGTCGCGGCACCGGAAGTCCCAGTAGAGGCCATGCGCCTCGGGATAAATCGTGTCCGAGCTCTCGACGTTTCCGTATGTATTGATCACGATATTGTTGCGCCAGATCGTCCCATAGGTGAGCTGGTTCTCGTTATACGCGTAGATCGCTCCGCCATCCGAAAGCTGCATGAGCGCATTTGAAACGATATTGCTTTCCACAAGGTTGTATGAGCCGTCCGATCGAATGCCCGTGTATCCTGTCGAATCGATCACGTTGACACGCACGATGTTTCGCGAGCCGCCAAGGATCACGATGCCCGATTCGCCGTTCTCGTTATCCGTGCCGTATCCCGGCACCAGGCCGATGCTTTTAATTGTGTTATTCGAGATCGTCGACGATGTGGAATTGTCCAACGAAATGCCGCGTCCGTTGATATTCTGCAGCGTGTTGCCGTCGATCGTGTAATCGCTGTTCGCGCCGACGACTTCCACGCCGTTCACGTTGCTGCCGATGATCGAATTCGAAAGAATCCTGTTGCCGCTCGTCGTGCCGCTGAAGCGCAGCGCCGATACCGCCTGATACCGAAGATCGAGACCCTGTATCGTCAGATTGCTCGCTGTCGCATTGATGCCGTAATCTTCCGTGCTGCCGACGACACTCAGCGAAGTGGGATTAACTCCCATGGGCGCATAAAAATACACCATATTCGTCGAAGGATCGCAATACCACTCGCCCGGCGCGTCCAGCGCCGCAAGTGTGTTGTCGAGATAGAATCCGTAATTCACATGAACACCATACGAGAAGTCAACCGGATAATTGCTCACATGCGACGGCATCGTGACAGTCGATCCGTCATAATTGGAAATGGGACGTGTTTCATATGTATATTGCGTTGTCCGAATCCTCACGTTTCCGCCGTTCCAATATCCGGCCGCCTGATTGAGGCCCGAAGCCGAAAGCGTCGTCGTGCCGTTGGTCGACGTCACTTTTAAAAATCCTGTATTCGGAAAACGCGCAAGTGTCATTTGGACGCCATTTGAAAAAAGATTCTTTACATATGCCGATGCCTGAGCTTTGTAGATGTTGCCGCTGTGCTGTGTCCAGTTCGTCAGCGCCGCACCGCCTGAAATGATCGGCTTGGTCGAACCGCCATAATTGCCAATCGTCACACCCGACTGAGTAATATTGAGCTGGCCCGAAAATGTATCGCCTGCCCTGAAATTGATCACATCCCCCGAAACAAGCGAAGCCGCATTCACCTTCGAGATTGTCTTCCAGCTGGTTGAAGTCGATTTGCCGTCATTTGAATCGGAACCTTGTGAAGATACATAATATGAACTGAGTCCATACGCCTGTGAAGCAATGAAAAGAACGCCGAGAAAAGCGATTCTTACTGCTTGCCTGAATATTAACTGATATTTCATTGGTGTCCTTCATTTGTTGAGAGGTTCTGTTACCTATTTACATAGATATCAACATCTATGCCAAAGAGGCCTCAACATGGACACCGCGAAAATCACTTAATTTCGCAGGTTTTTTGTCAGATTACTCGTAATATTTACAAATCATCCCTCGCTTAGTTTGATTGAACAAAAGTCTGTCGGTTCAAAAGAGCAGATAGTCGGGTAACTGTCACCTGCCGAATATTCTTCAGGTCTTGTAAAAACTACCATGA
>DATGXR010000294.1:0-1794 GCA_035298825.1 Bacteroidota bacterium | reverse complement strand
CTATCAGGCACGGTCGGAGGATTCGTGTTTGGCGGGTTGGGAGGATTCGCCGGAGGAGTACTGGCGGCGAAGATGATGGGAACACCGTTGGTCCAAGGGGAAAAAATCAACGGATATCTGTATGGGGCCGTCGGATTTCTTATCGGCGGCACATACGGAGTGATCTATGGCCTCACACACGGACGCCAGGATGACTATTTATTCCCAGCGTCCGTCCGACCTCAGCGCTGACGTGCGCTTAATTTGAGAATTGTTGATCCCTGCCCGTGAAATTCTGCTTGTCTTTCTTCCGCCTAATCGAACAAAACAAGGTTATCTGCTGTTAGGGAAAAAAGGGATTTTCCTCTTCCGAAGCTCCTCCAACGCATGCGTAATGTGAGGGAGGAATATGAGTTTTTCTGAAGAGACCCCGAAAAAAAGGAGTATCTATGAATATGATTCCTCTCTCAGCCAACGTCTTTCGGTCCGAACAGGCCGAACAGATTCAGCCGCAAGAAAGCGAATTGCTCGATGCGTATTCGAAAGCGGTGATTGACGTGGTTGAAAAAGTATCGCCGTCTGTCGTCAAGATCGAAGTCTTCTCCAACGAGGCGCGCGGCGGAAATCGGCGTCAACAAAAAAACACACCCAATGCAACCGGCACCGGCTCGGGTGTCATCTTCACCCCGGACGGTTTCATTCTGACGAATTCGCACGTCGTGAGCACTGCATCCGCCATCAACGTGGTGCTGTCGGACGGTAGGAATTTAAAAGCTGAAATTATCGGCGATGATCCATTTACCGATCTTGCCGTGATCCGCGCGCAGGGAAATAATTTTCCCGTTGCCGCACTCGGCGACTCGCAATCGATCCGCATCGGACAGCTGGTGATCGCCATCGGCAATCCGTACGGATTTCAGGCGACTGTGACGGCCGGAGTGGTAAGCGCGTTGGGACGCTCGCTCCGATCGACCGGGGGACGTTTGATCGATAATGTGATCCAAACCGATGCGGCTCTCAATCCGGGCAACTCGGGCGGACCGCTTGTCAATTCCCGGGGCGAAGTGATCGGCATCAATACCGCAATGATTCCATGGGCGCAGGGAATCTGTTTTTCCATTCCCGTGAACACTGCAAAGGTGATTGCGACCACATTGATGAAAGAGGGAAAAGTGACGCGCGCGTATCTCGGCATTGCAGGGCAAGTGCTTGAAATTGCCAAACCGGCGCTGCGAACTCATGCAATTACAGGCTCGCGCGGGGTGATGATCGCCGATGTGCAGAAGAATGGTCCCGCTGAAAAAGCCGGGTTGCTGATCGGCGACGTGATCACTGAAATCAATGATACGCGCATCGAAAGCATCGACGATCTTCATCGCTTGCTGTCGCACGAGATGATCGGAAAAGATTCAATCGTTCAATTGCTCCGGATGGAGCGCAAACTCATGATGTTTGTGAGGCCTGAAGAATTGAAATAAATCCGGGGACAGACACATCACGTCGACAATGGAATAATTATGCCGGGGGCGACAAGGAGGGGTGCCATCCTATCAAAATAATAGTGGAGTAAAGTATTGTAGTTGACGTGCAATATCAGTGGAGCAATGTATGTTGTCGATTACTTGAAATTGCAGGGAAGAAAAAGAAACCACCGGACTTTTATTTTTCGCCCCTGTGTCGTACATTGATGCATTCGATGGGACTGCCGCATCATCCATAACACACGTTATTGATCTACACACATATACCGACAGGATATCTACCGTATGCTTCACTATGCAAAAACGAAGATCGTCTGCACACTCGGACCGGCTT
>DATGXR010000293.1:0-2801 GCA_035298825.1 Bacteroidota bacterium | reverse complement strand
ATCGCAGGCTTCACACCGAGCGATGCGAGGAAGGCGTTCAGGTTCTTTGCGATCATCGAGGGCGAAGACGTGCCGCCGGATGCGAGACCTTGCTGCGCAGGCTGCGTGGAGGGGACGACGACAGGAAGCATCTTCTTCGGTTTTTGAAGCATGTTCTGAGCGGATGCCGGACTCACACAAGCCATGAGGATTGCGACAAGCAGGGAAACAGGAATAGTTCTCATCGTAGGGACTCTCTATCAAGGATTATTTTTTGTGGACGGATGTGATCTCTGTGATGATGGCTTGCATCGACGCGGGCAGATCCGCCGGTAAAGCGGATGATGTTGGCCAGGCAACACGCGTTGTTTTTCCGCCCTTCGACAGAATGAGCGTTGTGGTGAGATTGCCCGATTCCTGCTTTGCATACGTAAAGAGGGACGAATCGTTCATCAGCGTATCGAATTTTTTTCTGTCCGTTGAGTGTAACAGCAGACTATCTTTGATCTGCTGCCCGGAGCCGGGTCGTCGTTCCCAGAATATAAGTCGACCGCTGCACTCGAGTGTGGTTCCCTGCTCGAATCCGGTGAAGCCGCCTCCGGTGAAATACTCAATGCGGTAGGCATCCTCGGGTGCGCACTGCCGGGATGACGTACAGGAGGAAAGCAGACATGCCGTCAACAAGAGGAACGCTGTCGTACGAATCGTGTTATGCATAAGGGGGCAAGTGTGTATGTGTGTGCGTGAATGTCAGATTTGTTCAAATGTCGCGGCCGAAGTGGTCCGGTGCGCAGAGATTGTATGCCTTTTAACTGCAAGAGACAGTGAAATAGTTCCGGGTTCATCGTGATTTCATTCATTTGTATAGTGTACCATATTTCTTCATCTGTGTCAATCCGGAGCGGTGTGAGATGCGCAGTCAAATGCGCAGAGCGCGCACGCCTCATTGTTTACTATTTGCCAATTATTTTTTTATCTTAAGTGTCTGATCCTACGGAGGATATCATGAAAGCATTCATTGCAATCGTCTTTGCGCTGTGTGTGTGCGCGGAGCTCACTCCCGGCCTTTGTGCGCAGAATTTCAAGGTCCGCACCTATAATATCGGCGGCGACGGGGGCACCGATTACCTGACCGCCGAACCCGGGACGGGAAGGGTGTTTGTGACGCGAGGCTCACACGTGATGGTCATTGACGGAAGGAAGGGGACTGTGATCGGTGACATTCCCACAACGCCAGGCGTGCACGGCGTCGCGCTTGTCTCAAAATATCATCACGGGTTTACGACGAACCGCGGCGACTCGACCGTCTCCATGTTCGATCTGAAAACGCTGGCGCTTGTGAAAAAGATCAAGATCCCGGCAGGCGGCTTGGACGGGATCATGTACGATGATTTTTCAAACCGGATTATTCTTACCAATCACAGCACGATCGGAACCGCAACCGCGCTCGATGCACGGACCGGCGCGATCACCGGAGAAACGAAGCTCGAAGATAACTCGCCCGAGGGGGCAGCAAGCGACGGCAAGGGCAAATTGTTCATCAATAACGAGAGCAAAAATACAATCCAGGTGCTCGATGCCAGGACGATGAACGTGCTTGATTCCTGGCCGCTGGCTCCGTGCGACGGTCCGACAGGCATCGTCTACGATCGCGCGACACGCCGAATTTTCTCAGGCTGCAGCAAAACCTCGGCAGTCCTCGATGCAGCCACGGGCAAGATCGTTGCCACCATTCCAAACGGCGACGGCGTTGACGCGCTGGGATGGGATGCGAAGGAGAAGCTGCTTTATATTCCCGCCGGTCGCGACAGCACGGTCACAATCGTGCACCAGGAATCACCCGACACGTATCGCGTCGTTGCCACCGTCACCACGATGGCCGGGGCGAAAACGATTTCTGTCGATCCCGTCACGCATACGGCCTATCTGTTTCAGCCGCGCTACGCACCGGCTCCGGAAGTGAAATCCGATGCACCGGCTGCCCGCCGCGGACGCGGTCCTGTGATCGGCGCATATCTGATCGTCATCACTCATTGATGCAAAAAAACATACATCGTCATGCAGATGTGTTCGAAGCCGCATGAGCGACCATTGACTTCCTGCCGATCATCGGAGACGAGGGAGTAAACGATTTCTATGAATAAATTTTTTGGATTACTTCTTGTGCTGAGCCAGTGTCTGCAGGCTCAGCACAAACTGGAAGATTATCTCCGCAAGGCCGAGGCGAACTCACCGCTTTTAAAAGAGTATGAAAACCAGATCAAGACATCCTCTCTTCAAAAAGACCTCATCCGCTCTCAGCAGCAACTGCCGCAGATCTCGTTCACTGCCGGATATCTCTTCGCTCCATATTTTAATAACAACGGACATCTGATCTCGACGAATCCCGGTCCCGATGCGATCGGATACGATGTCGGCATCACCAACGGCGGTCTGTATGCCGCGCAGATCAATGTCGAGAAGCCGATTTTCAATGCGCGCATGATCGATGCAGCGAACAATGTGCAGACGATTCAGGAGGCCTCGGTCAGCAATACGATCGCGCTGGCTCGCCGGGATCTCACAAAACAAGTGACTGATCTCTATCTTCAATCTTTTCAATCACAGCAGCTCTATGCGCTGAGCAAGGAAACGGCCGCCTATGCGAAGCAGGGACTGGATATTCTCGGAGGGCTTGTCAGGCAGGGAACGGCAAAACGTTCGGAGTATCTGCTGATGTCGATCGAGGTTGAAGGCAAGGCGGCTGCCGCAGCCGATGCGTATGTGCAGTATGCGGTGAATCTGCGTCAACTCAACTCACTGTGCGGCCTCGACGACACGAC
>DATGXR010000292.1:0-2451 GCA_035298825.1 Bacteroidota bacterium | reverse complement strand
TCGTCGACATCCGTCATGACAAGGCTGACCTTCTGGTCCGGCTGATGATCGTAGAGCGACGTGACGGGGCCATAGATATCTTCCGCCACACGCGCCGCGACACGCGCCGTGCGTTCGGCGCCGTTGTGGTAATGCACGAGGAAGTGAGGCGTCTCGATCGTGTTCCACGTGAGTTCGGTATGATTGATATGCTCTTCCTGCGCGTGCGCGGACTTCACCGTGACAATCACAAGCAGCGCGAGGAGTATGTGCGTCAACTTCTGCATTCGATTACTCTGCTGATAAAAAAATAGATTCTGTATTCTCTTCGCTCGGAACAAGAGATGATGATCGATCCGATGTTTCTCTTCGCTCGGAACAAGAGATGATGATCGATCCGACGTTTCCCTTCGCCCGGAATAAGTGATGATCTTCAATCCGGGCGGAGCAAACAATCTCACATTATTTCACCACGGCAATCTTGATGAGCGTGCTGCTCTTTTCGCCATTTGCGTCGGCTTCGATCTGCGCAAGATAGATGCCGCTTTGCACAGACGACACATCCCAATCGATTTCGTTGTCCGTATGCGCCTGACCCGATCCGGAAAGCGTCGCGACTTTCTCGCCGGCCATCGTGAAAATCTTCACAGTCACTGCAGCCGCCTTGCCAAGATAATAGCGAATGTGCGTCGACTTGTCGTACACCGGATTCGGCCAATTGTATGCGAGCGATTTCGGCAGCAGCTCGCTGCTTCTCGGCGCCTGCGGCGTTTGCGGCAGACTCATATTCGTGTGATCCGGACCGCCAAGATACCCCTTCCATCCCGAATTGCTCACGCCGAATATGTCACCAACATTCCATACGTAGATCGAAGAATCGGTTGACGCCGCCACAAGCATGTTGCCTGCAATCGTGAGCGATGAGGCGATGCCCCCGGTCTGTAACGGAAATCCGGAGAGAAGTTTTCCGTCGGCCCAATAGGCATACACGTGGCCCATTGTGCTTCCGAAGATGAGTGCGACAGAATTATTCGCCGTATTCCGAACGACAATCGGACTGCCTGTGATCGTTCCGCCGTCGATCGGGCGAAGCGGAAAATTCTCGATGAGCGCGCCGGTATTGTTGTATGCATAAAGCCCGTCGCGTGTGCCGACGATGATGTCGCTCTGTCCGTCGTTGTTGATATCACTGAGCGCAAACGAGCCGGTCACAGGTGATGGAACTGACCACGAGCGCGCGCCCGGGCCTTCGATCGTAATCGTATTATCAATTGAGAGACGTATCGTCGATTGTAACGGCGTAGTCGATCCGTTTGAGAGATTATATGACGTTGCAAATGCAAAGACTGGTGTCCCGCCCACAGCAAGCTGTCTGCCTGAAGACGCCTTCCACGCTGAGCCGTCGTACGTCAGCAGGCCGATCGCCGAGGCCCCACGATTGATGATCGAGACGCCCGCATCAGTGATCACTGCGATGCGGCCGTTCTTCGTGCCGACTGCGACCTCCCGTTTTCCCGTCGACGAGACGAGCCGCGAATACACCGGCGTCGAAATCACTCCGCCTGCGCTGACCGACCGTTCAAGTTTCCCCGAGCCATTTGTTGTCATCGAATAAAAATTAACTGTGCTGTCTTTGACGAGGACGACATACGCCGTTGCAGCCGACGTAAAATGGTCGATCACCGCCGGCTGAAACAGTCCCCCGCCCGAAGCGGAGAAGAGTCCCGATGCGTTTCCGGGAAACGCAGTCAGATCACGTTTCCGGACAAAGACCGAATCGCCAGATGTATAGAGAATTTCAGGCGAGCCGTCGCCATCGATGTCAGCAACGATTGGCGCATCCTGATCGTCCACCTTCACGCTCGAACGCTTCAGCGTGGCGGCAAGCGACACCGCGCCGGCGCCCGACGACACATCGAATGTCATGACGGCCGAGCTCGAACTGAAATTATTGATCGTCACATGCGAATGCGCCTTTGTGTTCGAAAGCGAATTCGGATTTGTCGTTTCTGATAATTCATTCTTATAGGCGGGATTATTATCCCGATTCTGATTTTCGGCAAACCAGTAATCGAGCGGCGACCCGTCTTCGCTGCCGCCTCCCGGATCGAACGTGCCGTACGACTGTCCGATGTCCTGCGAGCCGTCGGCTTCGAGGAGATTGACGCCGCGATGGTTCTCGTCGGCATTGATCGTATTCGTGGCGAGCGCGCGGTCGATCACCGTTTCATCAATGTGCCAGATGAGGATACCGCCGTGATAATTATTCTTCGCGTTGATCAGTCCTGGCAGGCTCCAATCGAATTCATCCACATCGACGACAGTGCCGTAGATCGAATCGACATTCGCGAAGCTGAAGAACGACGTATCGTTCGGAAAATGCTTTTTGAACTCCTGTCCTTTCCATCGGATCGTGACAGTCTGGCCGTCCCTGTTTTTATGACGCTGACGATTCTCGAGCAGGAAATATTC
>DATGXR010000291.1:0-1687 GCA_035298825.1 Bacteroidota bacterium | reverse complement strand
ATCGTGTTCCACGTGAGCTCGGTATGATTGATATGCTCTTCCTGCGCGCGTGCGGACTGCACCGCGACCATCACAAGCAGCGCGAGGAGTATGTGCGTCAACTTTTGCATTCGATTACTCTGCTGATAAAAAATAGATTCTGTGTTCTCTCGCCCGGAACAAGAGATGATGATCGATCCGACGCTTCTCTTCGCCCGAAACATGAAAGGATCGTCAATCCGGGCGGAGCAAGAAATCTCACATTATTTAACCACGGCAATCTTGATGAGCGTGCTGCTCTTTTCGCCATTTGCGTCGGCTTCGATCTGCGCAAGATAAATGCCGCTTTGCACAGACGACACATCCCAATCGATCTCGTTGTCCGTATGCGCCTGACCCGATCCGGAAAGCGTCGCGACTTTCTCGCCGGCCATCGTGAAAATCTTCACAGTCACTGCGGCCGCCTTGCCCAGATAATAGCGAATGTGCGTCAACTTGTCGTACACCGGATTCGGCCAATTGTATGCGAGCGATTTCGGCAGCAGTTCGTTGCTTCTCGGCGCCTGCGGCGTTTGCGGCAGACTCATATTCGAGTGATCCGGACCGCCAAGATACCCCGTCCATCCCGTATTGCTCACGCCGAACATGTCACCAACATTCCATACGTAGATCGAAGAATCGGTTGATGCCGCCACAAGCACGCTGCCAGCAATCGTGAGCGATGAGGCGATGCCTCCGGTCTGCAACGGAAATCCGGAGAGGAGTTTTCCGTCGGCCGAATAGGCATACACGTGACCCATCGTGCTTCCGAAGATGAGCGCAATCGAATTATTCGCCGTATTCCGAACGACAATCGGACTGCCTTTGATCGTTCCGCCGTCGATCGGCCGCAGCGGAAAATTCTCGATGAGCGCGCCCGTATTGTTATAGGCATAGAGTCCGTCGCGTGTGCCGACGATGATGTCGCTCTGTCCGTCACCATTGATATCGCCAAGCGCAAACGAGCCGGTTACAGGTGAAGGAACCGACCACGAGCGCGCGCCCGGACCTTCGATCGAAATCCTATTTTCCGTTGTGAGGCGTATCGTCGAGTGTAACGGCGCTATCGATCCGTTTGAAAGATTGTATGATGTGGCCAGTGCAAGGTCAGGTGTCCCTACATCCGGCTGCCTGCCTGATGAAGCCCTCCACCTGCCGTCGAACGTCAACAGGCCGATCGCCGAGCCCGAGTCCCCCTGATTGATGATTGAGACGCCCGCATTCAAACCCACCACGGTCCAAGGATTTACGATTGAGACGCCCGCATCAGTGATCACAGCGATGTGGCTGTTCTTCGTCCCGACGGCGAGTTCTCGCTTTCCTGTCGACGAGACGAGCCGCGAATACACAGGCGTAGAGATAATTCCGCCTGCGCTGACCGAGCGTTCAAGCTTTCCCGTACCATTCGGAGTCATCGAATAAAAATTGACGATACTGTCCTGCACGAGGACAACATATGCCGTTGCAGCCGACGTAAAATGGTCGATCACCGCCGGCTGAAACACTCCCCCGCCCGAAGCGGAGAAGAGTCCCGATGCGTTTCCGGGGAATGCAGTCAGATCGTGTTTCCGCACGAAGACCGAATCGCCGGATGTAAAGAGAATCTCGGGCGAGCCGTCGCCATCGATGTCCGCAACGATCGGCGCATCCTGATCGTCCGCCTTCACGC
>DATGXR010000290.1:0-4377 GCA_035298825.1 Bacteroidota bacterium | reverse complement strand
ACCAATTCGATGCCGTTGCGACGGAAGACAAAAGACGGAATGCCGATACAGAGCGATCCGCTGTCGGCGATTGAGACAATTGCCGCGATGTTCCCGGTGATACAACTCGCCGCGCCCACCGGAAAAGCGGCTCAACGCATGGGCGAATCGATACGCAAGGCGGCGGATCGGATACCCGACGAAAAAATCCGTCAGCATTTGTCTAAATTAATCCCATCGACGATACACCGTCTGCTCGGACTCTACGGGGACTCTCCGAAGCCGAAACGGAATCATCAGTCGCCCATCGATGCCGACATTGTCGTGATCGATGAGGCATCGATGATGGACATTTCGCAATTCGCACGTCTCATCGATGCGCTTTCGCCGGACTGCCGGCTTATTCTTCTGGGCGACCGTCACCAACTCGCATCTGTTCAGGCAGGTTGTGTGATGGCCGACATCTGCAATGCGTTCACGCCGAACATGTTTTCTGCGGGATTTGTGAAAACAGTCAACAATGCGATTCTGAAACCGGAAAATCGCATCACGAACACGGGTGACGGCGCACGGCTTTCGCCTGTCGTCGAGCTTCAATACAGCTACAGGTTCCAGGACTGCAAGCCCATCGGCGTTGTGAGCAAGGCGGTCAACAGCGGATCGGCGGATGATGCGATCGCAACGCTTTCGGCGCCGCAGACGGATGATGAGTACTGCCGATTGTCTCCGTATCCCGGTGCGAACGAAATGGCCGAGATGGTACTCAACGAGTACAGACCACTCTTTGAAGAGCAATCGAATCCTGAACAGGCGCTTGCGCAGCTTGAACGATTTATGGTCCTGACGGTTTTAAATGAGGGCCCGTTCGGAAGGGAAGGCATCAACGAACAGGTCTATCGCTCGTATGGAGGCATACCGCCTGTGCGGCCGATCAAGATCACGGAAAATTCGATCTCGCATCAACTGTTCAACGGGGATATGGGTGTGATCATCCGCGCGACGAGTGAAGACGGAGAGACTGTCGAACGTGCATGGTTCCCGTCAATTGCGGGGAACGAGAATGCCGGCACTGGCGATCGTGACGGATCAGTGCAGGGGACCGGCAGCGAATCGCGGCAGCTGCGTGTCGGAGCACTTCCTTCAGGCACAGCACCGCGGCAGTTGCGTGTCGGAGCGCTTCCTTCCGGCACCCCACCGCGACAGTTTCTTGTCGGAGCGCTTCCCGCATTCGTCGATGCGTTTGCGATCACCATCCACAACAGCCAGGGTTCGGAATTTGAGAAAGTGGCGATCGTAATGCCTTCGAGGGATACGCAGATCCTGACGCGCGAATTGTTGTATACGGGCATCACGCGGGCGAAGAAGCGCGCCGTCATCTATGGCGCAGAGGAACTCGTGAGAGCGGCTGTGAGCAGGAAGATTGACCGGCATTCGGGATTGACAGAACGGCTGAACGCATGCGACTGACACGCGCTTGATTTTTTTTTATCATACGGAACATATCATGGAACAGTTCGATCTTCAACGGCTTGTGCTGACGCTGCCCGGCATCCTCATCGGATTGACGCTGCATGAATTCATGCATGCGTATGTCGCAGACAAATGTGGCGACGATACTGCGAGAGAGCACGGCCGCATCACATTCAATCCGCTGAAGCATATCGATCCGATCGGAATTCTGTTCATCATATTCGCCGGATTCGGCTGGGCGAAACCCGTCTCGTTCAACGAAGAGAAATTGCGAAATCCGAAACGCGACACGATGCTCATCGCCGTCGCCGGTCCTTTCGCAAACGTCGTCATCGCAATTGTGACATCGGCCGTGTTCGTCGCACTCATCAACTCGCATCCGTCTCCGGAATCGGAATCAACCACGTTGCTATTGAACTGTCTGCTCAATTGCATCTTCATCAATTGGGGACTCTTCGTCTTCAATATGATCCCGATTCCGCCGCTCGACGGATCGCACCTCATCTTCCACACCGTGCGGCATCGTCCGGAACTCTATCAAAAAATTTATCGCTACGGAACGCTGGCGCTGTTTGGCATTCTGCTCATCGAAAGCAGAACGAACATCACGATTCTTCCGATCGGATATGCGGTGAATTTCCTGGGTGAAGGCGTATTGAAATTCTTCGGGTATGGAATGTGAAAATGAGACGTGAGGAGCCGGGCGTCTCCCGTTGATGCAGCGATCTGTCGCTGTGAGAGACGCCCGCCATCGTGTTCGTTGACTCGTGACGCGTGAAGGCTGAATGATCCCGAATATGTGTCAGTGTGTGATCCGGTCAGGTTCAGCATGCGACGAATGTGCGGTATTATGCATGCGCCATTTTGCTGCACGACTCGGCGCAACGTCTGCACATGTCGGCGCACGCCTGCATCATCCGATCGTCGCCGTAGCGCGCGCAATCCTCTGCGCACTGTTCGCAGATTTCGGCGCATGCCGCGCATGTGGCATGATGTCCGGGCGAATTGTGCATCATGATATGAGCGCTCGTCTGGCAAATTTCCGCACAGTCCATGAGCAGCCAAATATGGTCGCCATGGGCATGTTCGCCGCCGAGGTCGAGGCAATGCGTGATCGTATCCCTGCAGATCGTGGAACAGTCCGTGCAGTTCGTGATGCATCGCTGCATATCCTTCGAGACATGATCCATTGTCATGACATGCTCGTGGGCGCTGCCGGCGCTCGAATGTCCGTGTGAATCTTTTTGATGAGCCATCGGAACGAACTCCTTTCATGTGTATGTTAAATGATTCAGGAAAAGGGAGGCATACGCTCATTAACAGGCTCATTTCGGACATTGTTCCCGATGCAAGTCTCCTCTTTATACAATCAAAAGTTTTTCATATTATATAGGGGGATGGGGAATGATCCACGGTTCTTGTCTTTGGACGCGAAATTCGAGAAAATCATACATTCATTGCGGGGATATCATTAAACAGCATCACAATTTTTGGAGAGAATACTATGGATAAGTACAAAGCGGAAATTCTATGGCTCAGAAACGGGCAGGATTTTCTTGACATGCGCTACAGCCGAAAGCACACGATTCGATTCGACGGAGGGGTGGAAATCGCCGGCTCCTCGTCGCCTCATTCGGTTCCGCTGCCGATGTCCGATCTGTCGGGTGTCGATCCGGAGGAAATGTTCGTCTCCGCACTGTCGAGCTGCCACATGCTGTGGTTTCTGTTCATCGCGGCAAAGCAGGGATACCGCGTTGAACGCTATTTGGATGCCGCATGGGGAATCATGGAAAAGAACGATCAGGGGAAGGCGTATATGTCCGTTGTGACGCTCACGCCCGCAGTGACGTTCTCGGGCGATCGCATCCCGACACGCGCAGAGATCGATCAACTGCACCGCGCCGCGCATGGCGAATGCTTCATTGCGAATTCAGTGAAGACGGATGTGCGCTGCGAACCCGTCTACTAAAAAAAATTGACTTCACATGAATGAAATCCCCGCCGCAATCGGCAGGGATTTGAACACTGAGTGAGAAAAAAAGATGCAGTGACTTTTGTCACTGCATCTTTTTTTTAAGCGCATTGATACGTGATTTTATAAACTTCTCCGCATCGCTTTTAAGAAAAGCATCGACAGGCATGCGGTACAATTTCTCGAAGAGCTCGAGCGCCGCCTTGTAGTTGCCGGCGCGTTCATAATGATCGGCGGCCGTCAACAGCGCCATCGAATTATCCGGATTGAAATCGTACACATGTTGGTAGGCATCGGCCGCTTCGCGCAGCATTTCCTTCCTTGAATAGAGCGATGCCAGATATTGCCATGCGATGGCCAAATTCTTCGGATGCAGCGCGCCGATCAATCTCTTGTATGTCTGAATCACCTTCTGTGTCGAATCGATTTTTTCATATGCCAATGCGAGATTCAGATAATACTGAATGTTATCATCATCGTTGGCAATTGCGCGATCGTATGACGCGATCGATGAATCGAATTTTCCTTTCGAGTAATACGCATATCCAAGCTGTGCATGCGCAATCGCATTCGCCGAATCGATCGCAAGCGATTGTTTGAAATAGCACACCGCCGTATCGAGAGAACCAAGTTTTCTGTAACACTCGCCGATGTAATACAACAGATCCTTGTCGCGCGGACGAATGGATTCCGCGCGCAGATACCATGCGAGTGCGCCGGCAGTATCCTTTTCCGCATTTTTATAATGCGCCACTGAAATGATGCTCGGGAAATACCGGGGATTCAGATCGGCTGACTGTTGGATGAACACCATGCCCGAATCCTGATACTGTTGACGGTACAGCGCGTCGCCTTTGTAATACAGACTCAGAAAGTCGTTCGGATTCCGGCGGACGAGATATGAAAAGATGTCGACCTGTCTCGCGAATTCAGTTTTCTGCGCATTGTAGAGCAAA
>DATGXR010000289.1:0-2704 GCA_035298825.1 Bacteroidota bacterium | reverse complement strand
TTTTCGTGACTGCTCTGGTGCGCGTCCGCGGCTCTGTCTTTTTCAGGACAGTACTAATGCGCGTCCACAGTCCCGTCTTTTTCATGACCTGAGCGGGCGGGAGGAGAAGCGCCCTTCTCCCTTCCCGCCCGTTTGACAGCGTGGGTCAGAAGAAACTCGATCTGCGCGTTAATGCTCCGTAGATCGTCGGCCGCCCACTTTTCAAGCGCGTTGTAGACGGTCTCGTCGATCCGCAGAAGGAATTTTTTCTTTTCACTCATTAATATAACGTCCCCGTGTTGATGATCGGCTGCGCCTGGCTTTCAGAGACCAGCGCGACGAGCAGATTGTTTACCATCGTCGCTTTCTTTTCCTCATCGAGCGACACAATCTTCTGCTCCGTCAGCGAACGAAGCGCCTGATCGACCATCCCCACCGCGCCTTCGACGATCAGCCTGCGCGCCGCGATGATCGCCTGCGCCTGCTGACGCCGCAGCATCGCCTGCGCGATCTCGGGCGAGTAAGCGAGATGACTCAGACGCGATTCGATCACTTCCACTCCGGCGATCTCAAGACGCGTCTGCAGCATCGTCTTGAGCGCATCGGCGATCTCCTGCTGATTTCCGCGGAGTGATGAACGCTCGCCGTCCTGCGCATCGTACGGATATTCAGTGGCAAGCGTCCGTATCGCCGTTTCGCTCTGGATGGCGACGAACTGCTCGTAATTGTCGACATCGAACAGCGCGCGCGACGAATCGATCACATGCCAGACGACCACTGCGGCAATTTCGATCGGATTGCCATGCAGATCGTTCACCTTGATTCGCTCGCTGTTGAAATTCCGTATGCGAAGCGAGACTCGCTGTTTGATCGCAAACGAATTCGCCCACCAGAATCCGGTATCGCGCACGGTGCCGATGTATTTGCCGAAGAGCACAAGCACACGCGCCTCGTTCGGATGCACGATGAAATATCCCGCCGACACATAACTGATCGCTAGAATAAGCGGAATGAAGACGAAGAGCAGCATCACCTCTTCGGTATTGATCATTGCAATCAAAATCGCAACATCGATGATAATCATTAGGATCAATACGACCACCATCAGTGCGCCGCTGATTTTTTTAGCCTGGAATTCGGTAACAGTATTCATCTGGGTCCTCCAATCTGTGGATGTGATATCGACATGATATCACTTTAATATCAGAAAGTCAAGCGAAATATTCAGCGCACCCGGGTTGCCGACCGTCAAATCATGTGCTCGCAATCATTATATAACCATTGAAAATCGGCCTAAAAATGCACTATTTATCGATCTGCCTATGTACCGATCGTATATTAATGTCCGAGCAGGGACATTTTTCCGGTATTCGCTCCCGAACGCAGGAATCCTATCGCCCGATCCAGGATCGCATCCCTGCCGGCTGCTGCATCACTGTCCGGGATCCACAGCGGGATATCAGGAGGCAGTCCCGTTCCTTCGAAAACTTTTTTTTCATCCGTGTACTGGATCCAGCGTGATACGCGGTACTTCCATCCGTTCGGAAGCGAAAGCGTGAGCGGATTCGCCGAGCCTCCTCCTGTCGTATCACCGATTGTCGTCACGTTCGGCAGCGCGCGGAACATGAGTATCGTGCCCTCGGCCGAACTGAAGCATCGCCTGTTTGTGAGCAGCGCTACCGGTTTCAGAAATTGCTGCTTTCCCAGCGGCCCGATTGTCGATGCGGCATAGTCGGTAAAGTCCGAGTGCCTCGCTCCGTTTCTCCACCGCGTATATGCATACGTCCGATATCTGTCGGTAAATCTTCCCGCCACAATCCTGCCAAGCCCGTCGTTCCCTCCCGTGTTATTGCGGATGTCCACCACGATGCCGCGCATCTCCTTCAGCGAGTCGAGAATCATATCGATCGATGCATTCCAAACGCCGGCGTCACCGGTCAGATTCGGTCCCATGTAAATATATCCGAGATCCGTTCCGATCACACCATATCGCACCATCCCGCCTGCGGTTGTTCCATAATCCTTTGAAAGATACTTTGCGACAGTATTCGTACCTAAAAAGTTCATCGGATACCGATCGTACCATCCCGTATAGGCGAACGTGCCGTACGGCGTGAAGAGATTCACATGCCCGTCCTTCAGCGGCAAAAGCAGATTCGACATGATCGCAAAGAGCTCTGCATTCGTCGTCGTCGATGTCACCCGTGGACGATAGACGGCATACAGCGAATCCCAATTGATGTTCTTGACTTCGAAGAATGAATATCGTGTGTCGAATTGTTTCCACAGATCCTCGAAATTCGCCTCGGGCGCCAGCGTATTGGAAGTCGGCGCGGGGATGAATGAGATATCGAGGATCGATGGAGGAATATTCTGTGGAATACTGATCTTCAAATGCAACGTGCTTGCGGTGATCTCAAGTATCTCGGCTGTGAGTGTGATTTGGCCGCTGACAAATGTGATCCGGAAATCGTCCGACGACAATTCCCATGTCCCATCGAGCATCGATGAGCTGAATGTGCCGTCGTTGTTCATTCGATAGTATCCGATGCCGGATGCATCGGTGATCTCAACGGGAGTGCCTGAATGTAATTCGTAGACGCTCTTCGACTGCCATGTTTTATCCGTCAGGAGAGTCCGAACACTTGGGGGATTGTCAATGGGATTTGATTTTTTGCAACCGCCGACGATGGCGGCGCTCATACACAACACGATCAGCAAAGCA
>DATGXR010000288.1:0-9513 GCA_035298825.1 Bacteroidota bacterium | reverse complement strand
ACGGCCTGAATAATCCTGTGTGGAATAACGCAAAATTGAACTGTGTGTGGAAGTCAATGTAAAGGATTTTTCGTTTTCACGCAAGGATTATTTTCATTTATTTTCGATTTATTTACGATTAATTATTTATGGCTTACGAATTGATACTCCACTCAGCAAACTGCGCGATATTCTGAGGCTCCCAATGCACTTCCTTGCCGCAGGCGGCGGAGAATTGGCCAGCAGAGAGTACGTTTAAAAAAATGCCGCAGACGATGTTTTGTCTGCGGCTGTGTTTAACTTTTTTGAAGTCTCGTGACTTCTTTCGACTCAGAATTGTTCGATCAGATTCCCACTGCAACATTCAGGCGGAATGTGCGAGACACACCCGGAAGCACACCGGAGCGGTTTGCATTGACGATATATTCCTTATCGAGCAAATTGATGACCTGTCCCGTCACGCGAACGCGGACCGGCTCGAACGTCATATTGAAGCCCGCCTGGAAGTCGAATGTCGTTGCATTCGGCAGCTTGTTCGAGATCGTCAGGTTCGTCAACTTTGCAATCGGTCCGCTTGTATCGAGTGTTCCATCGACAGGGATGTATGTTCCGCCATCGAGCGCATAATAATTCATGAACGTGTTACCTGTGATGCTTGCGAACCAGACATCGTTTTCATATGTGAGTCCGTATGCGAGCGTCGTGAACGGTGTGCTTGCGTTGACAGTGTTCTCGAGTTCGTCAAAGAACAGTGTGTCCACTTTGCCTTCCGCATTCAATGCGCCCGCATCAAATGCACGGCGTTTACCGAACGCATCCTTCTTCACTTCATCGAGCACCTTCGTCCACTTGTTGTCCATCGCCGCGAAGCTGCCGGCAAGTGTGAAGCCCTTGATCGGAAGCAGGTTGTCTAGTTTCACCGATGCTTCGAGCTCGAGGCCCTGGTTCTTCGATTCGCCGATCAGTTCATAACGGTTGCCGTTGCGGTCGTATCCGGGCTCGCCGGCTTTCGACACGTCGGTGATGGAAGCCGTCTTGTTCTGCCATGTCATGATATAGCCGTTCAAACGCACGTTCACATCTTCGTTCTTGTATCCGACGCCGGCTTCATACTGGTTGCTCTTCTCGTCGTTGGCATTCGGATTCGGGTTGCCTGAATTGTACCACACGCCGAGGTCGACGAGACGTTCTGCATGCGCAACATTCGCGAACACGTTCAACTCGTTCGAGAGGTTGTAGTTGAAACCGATCTTCGGCTGGAAGAAGCCGCGCGTGCGCGTCTGATCGACGAGCTTGAATTTGTACCATGCATTCGGCGTCGTTGCACCGGCGTTGGCATAGCTGGCCATGTAGAACAGACCGTCGGCCGCGTTCAGACCCTCGCGTCCCGATGCGGGGGCGGCGGATGAATCGCCGACCGCGCTTTCGCTCGGCATATTCTCGGTCAGATGGTATTTGTATGTCACATACTGGAGCGAACCAAGAATCGTGAGGTCTTTCGAGATCTGGTAGTTCGCCTGTGCGAAGAACGTGCCCTGGTCCGTCTGTCCGACGTAGTTGCGATACTGCGTATTGTATGTACCTCCGTCATCAACAAGCGAATATCCCATGAAGGGATTCCAATAGTTGACATCGATACGATCGGCTCCGCCGAAATCCATATCGCCCTGATACGAACGACGTGAGAATGCTTTTGCCTGATTTTTTGCATTATCCCATGCGACTTTCCCATTCACGCGATATCCGTACGACTGGGGCGTCACGAATTTTTTCCCGAACAAGTTCGTGAAATGTCCCGGATGATCGGCGTACCAGCTGCGATATTCACCGCCGAGTACGACCTTCAGATTATCCATGACCTTCGTGTCCCACGATCCGACGAATCCGTACTGGCGGTGAAGGCTGTATGAAATCTTCTGCACTGCTCCCGAAAGGAATTTACCGGCGATATAAGCCTGTGCATCTGGGCCGATCGTGCCGTCGGAAAGCAGATTGTTTGCAGCGCTCATCCCCTTGGCGTTGGTAGGATATGTCGTGTCAGCTGCGTAGATGCCGATGAGGCGCTTGCTTGCATCGAAAATATTGGCACCGGTCAAGTTGCCCGTACCGTTGAGCGACGAACCGCCGCCACGGCCAACGGAATAGAAGAATGTTCCGCGTACCGTGTTGTTCGGATCGAGATCGCCGTTGTAATGAATCTCGAACTGCGGCTTGTGATAAAAGTTATTCGACAGACTCATGTATTTCGAATCGGTCATGAGACGTTTGCCGCTTGCAAGGTTCAGCGAATCCTGCAGCGTTTTCGAGCCGAGCATGTGCGTGAGCACTGCTTTCGGAATGAAATATGCCGGGTTGGCGTCATATCCGTAATTCTTGAAATACGCAATCGGAGCATTGTACGAATAACTGTGAATCTGCGGTCCGCCATGCATGAGGAACTTCACCGTGTGATGTTCGCCGGGATATGTCGCGATGGCCGCGTAATAGTTCGCGCCTTCGTAATAGCCGCCCTTGCGCGTGCCGCTGCCGGTCTTGTATTCGTAGTTCAATGCGCCGGCAACCGTGTTGTTCAGCATGAGTCCGGAAGTGATCGAGCCGCCGTACACGCCGAGTTGCGGATCGCCGATGCTCGTATGCAATTCAAGACCCGGACGGGGGCCGACTTCCTGCGTCACGACGTTGAACGAACCGCCGAACGAGCCCGCTCCGTAGAGCGACGAACCGGCGCCGCGCTGGACCTGGATGGAGGCTGCCGCGGAGCTCACCGCTCCCCAGTTGCTCCAATACACTGCATTCGATTCGGGATCGTTCGTCGGGATGCCGTTGATCATCACCTGAACGCGGCCCTGATCGAATCCGCGTACGAACATCTTCGATTCGCCGTTGCCGACACCGTCCGTCGAATACGAGAAGACGCCCGGAAGGCCCTTCACAAGCAGCGGAGCATCCTGCGAGTGGATCGTTTTGTTGATCGATTTGGATCCGACGTTCGAGAACGCAACCGGCGTTTCGCGTTCCTTCGCACGGTTCACTTCGACGATGACTTCATTGACCTGCACGGAAGATGATTTCATAAGGAAATTCACTGTCACCGTGCCGCCCTGGGCCGACACTGCGCGATCCTGTGACACGTATCCGATGATCGACGCCTTGATCTGATACGCGCCGTCGGGAACATTCGAGATCGTGAAATTGCCATCGGCATCTGTCGATGCGCCCATTTTCGTGCCCGTGAGCAGGATGTTGACGGACGGCAGTGGATTTTTCGAATCGGCATCCGTGACGCGGCCTTTGATGGTCGTTTCAGCGAATGTAATCATTGTTAAGCATAGAAGTGACGCAAGGATGGTGGGTATCCTTAGCTTCATAGTACCTCCGGGTGATTGAGAGTGATGAGTTGAATAAAAAAGTGCAGCATGAGAAAATTAAGTGACTTGATGTTCGCGTGACGCATGAGAATCTTAATATACGATCGAAATGTTAACGAATTATTATCAACGTTCCCGTTCAAAAAAAAAGTGACCCTCATCCGGCGATGGCGGGTCACTTATCAACAAGTGCTATTTTTTCCGTGTCCTCGTTTTCCACAGATTCGGAAGTTCATCAAGGAAATGGACCGATGTGCGTATCCCGCCGTAAAAATTATCGAGACTCAAAAATTCATTCGGTGAATGCGCGTTTTCGTCCGGCAGGCCGAATCCGAGCAGGACCGTATCGATGCCCAACAGTTTTTTAAACTGTACGACGATGGGAATCGATCCGCCTTCACGCTGATACACCGGCTTTCGGCCGAATCCTTTTTCAAGCGCCGTGATGGCGGCCTGCACACCCGGACTCTGGATCGGAGTGATTGCCGGTTCGCCTCCATGCAGGAAACGCACTTTCACATCGACGGTCTTCGGTGCGATCGACTTAAAATGCTTTTCGAATAATTTCGCCGTCTTTGCCGACGTCTGGTTCGGCACGATTCGGCATGAGAGCTTCGCGAACGCCTTCGACGGCAGCACGGTTTTCGTGCCCTCCTCGATGTATCCGCCCCAGATGCCGTTGCATTCGAGCGTGGGCCTGGCCCACAAACGCTCGAGCGTTGAAAATCCCTTCTCGCCGTAGAGCTCCTTCACGCCGAGCTCTTTCGCATATTTCTTGTCGCTGTGCGGCAGGCGTTTGAACGCATCGCGCTCGAGCTTCGAGAGTGGCAGCACGTCGTCGTAGAAATTCTTCACTGTCACTTTGCCGTTCTTGTCGTGCAGCGAAGCGATCATTTCGCACAGCACCTGAATCGGATTGTGCACAGATCCGCCGAACGATCCGGAATGAAGATCATGGTCGGGACCGGTGACTTCAACTTCGAAGTACGAGATGCCGCGCAGTCCGTAGCAGATCGAGGGCAGATTCTTTGCATACATCGACGAATCCGAAATGAGCACGAGATCGGCCTTGAGCAGATCCTTATTCTCTTTCACGAATTCGTCCAGATGATCGCTTCCGATCTCCTCTTCCCCTTCAAGAATCATTTTAATGTTCACGGGAAGCGAGCCGTTGATCTTCAGGTACGCCTCGATGCTCTTCAGATGCACGAAGAGCTGTCCCTTATCGTCCGATGCGCCGCGCGCATACAGGTTCCCGTCCCTTACCGTCGCTTCGAACGGAGGAGTTTCCCACAGATTCAGCGGATCGACAGGCTGAACGTCGTAATGACCGTAGATGAGCACGGTGGGTTTTCCGGGCGCATGGAGCCAGTCGCAGTACACGATCGAATGTCCTGGTGTCGGCATGATCTGCACATTATTCATGCCGATCGATCCCGCATGCCGCGCGATCCATTGCGCGCACCCGTCCATATCCGCTTTGTGTTCCGCCTGTGAACTGACACTGGGAATTGCAAGAAGTTCTGTAAGCTCTGTGAGATAGCGGTCCCTGTTGGTGTCAAGGTAGGATAAAAGTTGTTCCATTATCAGGATTCCTTTTATTGATCGAATTCGGGCCGGATCAATATAACGTACCATCCCTACAATTGCAAGAACGAAATTCCCTGTTCAGCGTGTAAATGATATAATAATCAATGTTTTTGTGTCCCGAACATAAACACGAGCGCCCGCCAAATCCGGTGTGCCCAGGCGTGTTCATGATGTTCACCGGCTGCGTCGTAGTAATCATCGAGATCTCGTCCCTTCACAAAGCCTTTCTCGGTCAGGAGTCCGATCATCTTCTCATATCCCGGCTTCAGGCGCGTTTCAAGCCCCGCTCCTCCAACATCCAGAAAAACACGAATATCCTTCTTCGGTTCGTTGTATGCTTTCACCTCGGCGAGCACCTTCCCGTCATCCACAAGGAATGCGGGTGAGATGCAGCCCGCCATCGAAAAGACATCGGAATAGTGCCACGCAAACAGAAACGAGACGAGTCCGCCCATCGACGAACCCATGACTGCCGTGTTGCTCCTGTCGGGTTTCGTTCTGTAGAGCGAGTCCACCATGGGCTTTACAGTTGAGATGACAAATCCCGCATACTCCTTGCCAAGCGGCGTATCGGAATATTCTTTCACGCGATCAGGCGTATTGTAAATGCCGACGATGATGAGCTCCTCGATGCTCCCTGCTCGGATAAGGCTGTCGGCAACCTCATCGACTCTCCAATCCGCTCCCGCAAATGATGTTGCTGGATCGATGATGTTCTGTCCGTCGTGCATATACAGGACCGGATAACGGCGCAACGGCTCATGATCATACGAAGGCGGAAGCCAGACGATGAGGTCCCGCGCGTAGAGTAAATTCTTTCCGGCAATTCCCTTGTGATACTTCACAGAGCCGGTGATGCCCCCTGTTACATCCTTGGGTGCGGGACCGGCCCATCCGCTTGGCGAAAGAACGATCGTCGTATCGGCATTCACCGTTACCGCAATATTTCCCGGAATCGTCGGACCGTTGAACAACGCCTCACTCATCCAACTGCCGAGCGTGATCTTGAATTCAAGCGCTGTTCCCTTCTCGTAATTTTTGCGAAACACCCAGCGCGATCCGCCCTCGTTCGTCAGTCGCACTGATGACGGACTCCAATTTCCCATTGATGTGTCGCTTCCGGCAATAAAGAGTTGCGCATCCGCCGGTGTCGATGCAGGAGCGTTCACAATAATTGTGAGTGAAGGTTTGTGGGCCGAGGCGATTGAAACAAATATCGCTGAGACCAACAGAACCCAAAACGATCGTCGGACGCGCATAGACATTTCCTTTCCCGGTAAGTGAGGTCTTCCGAATACTCTGGATAATACGCTTTTTTTTTGACTTATGCCGGACGACACATCCTTGCATAAACCGCTCACCGGCTACAATCCGAATTCCTCTTGTATAATTGCTTTTTTCTTCATACTATGGATCGTCAATTCACGGATTCACATTCGTATCATACAGGAGACAAACAGAATGAAGAAGTTTTTTGCGTTGTTCGTCGCATTTGCGATCATGGCAGTGGCCGCTAACGCCCAGGAAGCAAAAACAGCCGTCAAAGCGGAAACAAAGAAAGAAATGAAGAAAGCGGCAAAAGCCGAATGCAAAGACGGCAAGGAATGCAAGGATATGACGAAGGCTGAATGCAAAGAATGCAAGGACAAGACCGCCAAAGCCGAATGTAAGGAATGTAAAGACAAAGATATGGCAGCCAAAGCAGAGTGCAAGGAATGCAAAGCCAAAGCGACGAAAGCCCAGGGCAAGAAAGCAGCGAAAAAGGCTGACGTGAAAAAAGCCGAAGTCAAGAAGGAAGAAACGAAAAAGTCGTAATTCGGGCTTCCTTTTCGAATCTGACGCCGTTCCCGTTAAAAGGAACGGCGTTTTTTTTTGTGCGCACGCGTTCCTGATTGACCGGAACTTTGTCTCCCGAATTTGTGTCCATAATGATACGATATTCCAACCAACTGTTTCTCCGCGACACACACCACAATTTTGCGAAGGAGACACATCCATGAACGAAGGTCCGCAGTCCCCGGCGGTGCAACACAGTGAGTTTTACTCTCCCACGATCGACTTTGTCAATCAGGCGAACATTCGCGATCCGGAGGCGCTTCGGACCGAGGCATCCGGCAATATCGAGACCTATTGGGCGCGGCGCGCGCAGGAACTCGAATGGTACAAGCCGTGGGAGAAGGTCCTCGATCAGTCAAACGCCCCTTTTTATCAATGGTTCGTCGGTGGCAAGACGAACATCGTGCTGAACGCACTGGACCGGCACGTCAAAACCTGGAAGCGGAACAAGCTCGCGCTCATCTGGGAGGGTGAAACCGGCGAGCTGCGCACATTTTCATATCACGCGTTGAACCGCGAAGTCTGCAAATTCGCCAACGTGTTGAAAAGCATGGGAGTGTCGAAGGGCGATCGCGTGACGATCTATATGCCGAGAATCCCTGAGACCGTTATTGCAATGCTCGCATGCGCGAAAGTCGGCGCGATCCATTCAGTCGTCTATGGCGGATTCTCTGTCGAAGCCTTGCATGGCCGCATCGAGGACAGCGAGTCGAAGGTCATCATCACGGCTGACGGCGGTTTCATGAACGGAAAGACTGTCGAATTGAAAAAGATCGTCGACGAGGCGCTTCAGCGCACAGCCGCACCCGAGAACGTCGTTGTCGTGAAGCATACGGGCAAGGATGTGAACATGGAGGCGGGACGCGATTTTTGGTATCACGAGCTCATGACGCTGCCTCTCACGCGGACGAATCAGCGATGCGAGACCGAAGTGATGGATGCCGAGGACCCGCTCTTCATTCTCTACACGTCGGGCACGACGGGAAAGCCGAAGGCCATCGTTCATACGCATGGAGGATATCAGGTCGGCGTGCATGCAACGCTCCGCGACGTGTTCGACCTCAAGGAGGAGGATCGATGGTGGTGCACGGCAGATCCGGGATGGATCACCGGTCATTCATACATTGTCTACGCTCCGCTGCTTGCGGGAGCGACCTCGTTCATGTACGAAGGCGCGCCCACATTCCCCTATCCCGACCGATGGTGGTCGATGATCGAAAAATACGGCATCTCGATCCTCTATACGACGCCGACGGCGATACGAGGTCTGATGCGCTTCGGCGAGGCGTGGCCGAACCGGCACGATCTTTCCTGTCTCCGGCTGCTCGGAAGTGTGGGCGAACCGATCAATCCCGAAGCCTGGAAATGGTTTCATCGCGTGATCGGCAAGGAACGCTGCCCGATCATGGACACGTGGTGGCAGACAGAGACCGGGATGTTCCTCATCGCACCGCTGCCCACGATGGATCTGAAACCGGGATCGGGCACGAAGCCATATCCGGGCATTGAAGCCGATATCGTGGACGAGGAAGGCAAACCGGTGAAAGAGGGCGAAGAAGGATTTCTTGTGCTCAAGAAACCATGGCCTGCCATGATGCGGACCATCTACAAGGATCCGGACCGCTACGTGCAAACGTACTGGAGCAAATATCCCGGCTTGTATCTCGCGGGCGATTCTGCGCGGCGCGACAAGGACGGTTACTATTGGATCATCGGGCGTGTCGACGATGTGATCAAGGTGAGCGGATATCGTCTCGGCACGGCCGAACTTGAATCCGCCTTCATCACGCATCCGGCGGTTGCCGAAGCGGCGGTGATCGGTCTTCCGCATGAGATCAAGGGCATCGCAATCCATGCGTACGTCATCCTGAAAAACGGATACACTGCGGGAGAAGCGCTTGTCGAGGAGCTCAAGCATCATATCGCCCATGAAATGGGACCGATCGCCAAACCGGAGAAGATTGAATTCGTTCCCTCGCTTCCGAAAACACGGAGCGGGAAGATCATGCGCCGCGTGCTTAAATCGCGCGCGCTCGGCATGAACGAAGGCGACTTGTCGACGCTTGAGGAATAATCCTTGCGAGTAGGGCGAAATGCTATTTCGCCCTACTTTTTTTTATTTCATGAGCGTGTTCAGGAGATTCCATCCCATCACGGCCGTGATGATCAGGAGGATGGCGCCGAATGCGCGAGTGATATTCTGTATCTGATCGGAAGAGAGGCGGACCTTGTATTTTTCGACGAGTTCGAGCAGCACGAAAAACCAGGTGAACGTGCCGAGGCCCGTACCGACGGCGAACAAGAGATCGTCGGATACCGTGGGCTGTATCACGCGATAGCTGTGCATGATGCCGGCCACCGTAATCCAGTATGCGATGAACGACGGATTTGAAAAATACAGGACAATGCCGAGAAGGAAGTAACGTTTAAAACCGGGGGCGTCTTCGTCTTGCTTGAGCTTTGCTTCGGGGATCTTGAAGAATGTCGTTTTGACCGCGAAGCCGAGAAAGATCAGAAATGTCGCGATCTGGAGCGTGAGCGCAATCTTCGGATTTGTGATGAGCGCCGAAATGCCAAACATCGCCGCGCCGCAATAGACGATGTCCATGAGTCCGGTGCCTGCACCGATCATCAGCCCCTGCCCCGTCCGATTGGAGAGGCCCTTCATCATGATGGCAAGGTTGATCGGTCCGATCGGGACCGACGTGAAGAAGCCGATGAGAAATCCTACGATTAATGC
>DATGXR010000287.1:0-6680 GCA_035298825.1 Bacteroidota bacterium | reverse complement strand
GAAGATGTCGACGAGCTTCTTCACATTGTGCCCGTTGAACGGTCCGTAGTACCTGAACCCGAACGCTTCGAAGAGCATCCCGGGCGTGATGACGATGCGGAGTCCCTTCTCGACCTTGTGCGCCGCCGTGCGAAGCCTGTCGCCGAACGAATCGAGTTTGCCCGTGAGTTCCCACACGTCGTCCTTCAATTTCTTGTACGTGGGATGCGTGAGCGCTTCGCTGAAATAATTCCTGAACGAGGAAAGATCGGGTTTGATTGACGAGAGGCTCACCATGTTATTGTCGTTGAGCACGACGATGATGTCCTTCTTCAGGATGCCCGCGTTGTTCATCGCCTCGAACGCCATGCCGCCCGTCATCGAGCCGTCGCCGACGATCGCGACTACTTTGTTTTTCCGATTGTCGAAATCGCGCGCCGTGGCCATGCCGAGCGCGGCCGAGATCGCCGTGTTCGCATGTCCCGCGCCGAATGTATCGTAAACGCTTTCATCGCGCTTCAGAAATCCGCTGATGCCATGCAGCTGACGGATTGTCTGCATGCGATCCTTGCGTCCCGTGAGGATCTTATGGGGATAGGCCTGATGGCCCGTGTCCCAGACGAGCTTGTCGACGGGCGTGTTGAACACATAGTGAAGCGCGACGGCAAGCTCGACGGTGCCGAGTCCCGCCCCGAGATGTCCGCCCGTTTTCGAGACCGAATCGACGAGGAACTCTCTCACTTCCGCGCACACGGCCCTGAGGTCCTGAACGGGAAGTTTCCGCAAATCGGCGGGAGCATGTAAAGAATCGAGCAGCGGTGTTTTTGGCTGTGCCATCGTGTTATTCGTAATCCGTAATGTCAATTGAGCCGTTGATATTTTTTGTGATCTGCTGTATGCGCAATTCAGCATGCGCAAGCGTTTCATTCAACTCTTTTGCGAGACGCGCGCCCTCTTCGTAGAGCGCGATGGATTCTTCGAGCGACGCGTCGCCCTGTTCTAGTGTCTGGACGATTTCTTCGAGGCGAGACATCGAATGTTCGAATGAAGGCTTTGCCGGTTGTTTTTTTGCCATGCTAGTGTGTTGTGGTTGGTCGAACGTGGCGGACGACGGCATCGGCTTCTCCGTCGGCCATTTCCACAGTGATCAGATCATCCGGCAGGATCGCGCGCGTGCTCGACACGAGACTGCCATTCCTGCGCACGACGGCATACCCGCGCTTGAGCGCAAGACGGGGATCGAGCGCGAGCATTCGCGCGGACATCGATCCGGCCGATTGCGAAAGCAGTGCAAGCCGATGGGTAAGCGATGCGGTGCAGCGCCGTTCGAGATCGTCGATATACTGCATCCGCTGACGCAGCACATCGACGGGTTTGTTGAAGGCGTAACTGCCGATGAGGTGTTTGATAGTGTCTCTATGTGTTTCGATGGCGGATTCGAGCGCCTGCGTCATTGCAGACGAGTACTCGCGCACAACATCAGTTACTTCGCTGCGGTCCTTCACCGCGAGTTCTGCAGCAACGGACGGTGTCGGGGCCCGGAGGTCGGCGACGAAGTCACAAATGCTGAAATCAATTTCATGGCCGACAGCGCTGATCACCGGAATATGCGAGTCATACACGGCGCGGGCGACAACCTCCTCGTTAAACGCCCAGAGATCTTCGAGCGACCCTCCCCCGCGTCCGAAAATGATAACGTCCACGAGATCCATTTCGTTCAATAACGCTATTCCAGCGGCAACCTCCTCGGCCGCTCCGATGCCTTGCACTTTTGCAGGGACGATGAACACTTCGAGTGCCGGGAATCGGCGGCTGAAGACCGACAGCATATCGCGCACTGCCGCGCCGGTCGGCGACGTCACGATGCCGATGCGCTGAGGATAGGCCGGCAGGGACAATTTGTGTTCCTGATCGAACAGACCTTCCGCCTCGAGTTTCCGTTTGAGCCGTTCGAACGCCATCTGCAGCGCGCCCACACCCATGGGTTGGATGTGGAGGCAATCGAGCTGGTAATTTCCCCTGGGTTCGTAGACGCTGATGCGTCCCCGCACGATGACCTGCATGCCGTCCTGCGGCCTGAACGGCAGCGTCAGCGTACGGCTTCTCCACATGACCGCGGAAATTTGCGCCCCCTCATCTTTCACCGTGAAGTACCAGTGACCGGATGTGTGAAATTTCATGTTCGAAAGCTCACCCTGCACCCAAACATCTGAGAATCCGAGTTCAAGCACGCCCTTGATCTGGCGCGTAATTTCGGTAACGGTGACGATCCTGCATTCATCAGTATTCATAAGTAGAAATATAGCGGATATTGTCCTAATTTCAAATATCGAAAAAAGTTTCTTATATTGACACATTCTATAGACTAACAGCGAAGGAGACCGGCCTGTGAAGGTTGACGTATTGGCGATTGGCGCGCACCCCGACGATATTGAATTGTCGTGCGCGGCGACTGTGGCGAAGCTTGTGAGACGAGGATATACGGTGGGCATTCTCGATCTTACCGAAGGCGAACTCGGCACGCGCGGCACACGGGAGATCAGGAAGAAGGAGGCGGCGACTGCGGCCGGAATTCTCGGCGTGTCATCGCGCACCTCACTCGGACTGCCTGACGGCAATATCGAAATCAACCAGAGCAACATCACAAAAGTGATCAAGGTCATCCGCTCGCATGCGCCGTCGATTCTGCTCTTCCCCCACTGGCTCGAACGGCATCCCGACCATGAACATGCGAACCGGTTGTGCCGCGAAGCATGGTTCTACGCCGGTCTCGCCAAGATCAGGACCACTGTCAACGGCAGGCGTCAGGAACCTCATCGACCGAAGAAATTCCTCCACTTCATGCAGAAATTTGAATTCACGCCGAGCCTCATCGTCGATGTGTCGGATGTGTATGACGTGAAAAAACGAGCGCTCGCCGCATTCGCTTCACAGTTCCATAATCCCGACAGCAGCGAGCCTGAAACCCTACTGTCGCAAAAAATTTTCCTCGATCAGGTCTACGCGCGTGATATGCATTACGGAGGCCTCATCAATGCCGCATACGGCGAGCCGTTTTTCATGGTCGAACCCGTGGGCGTGGAGACGTTCTTCGATATCAAGTAAACGGCGCGCGCCCCTCAAACGCAAAGACCGGCGCTCGGCCGGTCTTTCTTTGCTTAGTGAAATGCGTGTCCGCCTCTGACATGCCCGGCGTACACGGCCTTTACAAGGTTCGCTCGATTCGGATTCTGCTTCAATGAATGCAGGCTTTTTTCTGAAGCCGTTGCCAATTTCCCCACTGGTCTGGGTTTTTTCTGCATATCCCTCAACGGCTGCTTGACGGAATTCATATGTTGCTCCTTTCAATGATGAATGGTCTCAACTGTATGTCCGGCAGATATCCCGTACTGGAAACGTAGCAATTCACAACATCAATGTCAATACTACCGATCCTGCGTGCAATCCACGCGGCGTTACGTCCGTTTCGGATACTGTTCCGGGACGTCCATCAATCGGCGTTCGTACTCCTCGATGACCGGATCGAGCGTCGGATCGTGCGGCACTTCGAACTGCTTGTTCATCAGCACCGTCGCTACCTGGATTATCTGCGCGACGACATCGTCACCAGTCATGCGATGATGTTTCTTGATGGCCGATGGAATCGTGGGTGGAAAATTCCAGGATTTCAGCAGCGCGGCCGCCAGGTCATCGTGCGTGCACGTGTAGAGATGCATCTCGATTTCATACTTCTTCGATTCTTCAATGTTGCTCAGCGATTTGAATCGTTTGTACATCGTGGGATTGTCGCACATGCGCGCCACATATCCGACGTCCTGCAGCAGCGACGTGATGTAGACAAGGCGGGGTTCGCATTTCGCCTCCCATTGCGTTGCAATGATCTTCGACAGTTCGGCGCGCTTCAACGATTCATCCCAGACTTCTTCCATGAATCCCGTGAGCTCATCGCTTGTCTGGACGCACACCTGATAATATGATTCGATCGCGACGACGAGTCCCGCCACATACTCGACTCCGATGTAGCGCACCGCATCATTGACGTTGCTGATATTTTTTCGGGCGCCGAAGAACACCGAATTCGCCGTCCGAAGTAGTTTCGCCACAAGCGCGGGATTTTTTTCAATCTCGTCGATGATCAGGCGCAGATATTTTTCGTCGTTTTTCAGGAGGCCGTTGAGCCTGTCGTGAAACTGAGGTGCCGACGGAAGTTCGGTGAATGAAGTGAGCAGCGTTTGTACTTCCTTTGTCCTCGACTCGGACCTCGCCTGCAGCGTGTCATGGATCGTCATGCGGAGCTTCTGATCGGTCCATGGCTTCTGAAGAAATTGATGCGTCAGCTCCTTCGAGATTGTCACCAAACCGATGCCCTTATCGTCGGCCGATCCGGTCAGAATGCGTATCGCTTCGGGAGCGATGTGCGCCGAAAAATTCATGAATTCCAATCCGCTCATGCCCGGCATACGAAGATCCGATACGACAATGTCGACCGGATGCTGTTTCATAAACAGAAGCGCGTCTTCACCTTTCGAGAAACAATTCAGATCGTACGCTTCGCTCTTGAATGCGGATCTGACCCCTTCAAGCACAGACTCCTCATCGTCCAGAAAGACAAGCGTGTCCAGTATTTCCAACTGTCCTGCCTTCGCCATCGTGTTTCCTTTTCATCCGGCGCGCCGACAAGATGAACTTCGCGGCGGCGTCCTGTTCAAATTTGTACAATGATGCGTAGTCACAGTATCGCACCCTGATCGTGCAATCTACAATTTTTCCCAGTAAATTGAAACATTCTGTGTCTTCTCTCGACTTTTTTTTTCATCTCACGCCCCGTCGGCCGAACCTTCAATGTATCATACAGCACTGGTAAACGGGCTGTCGAACGATCGAAGAACAGAACACGCGAAGGATACGCAACGAACACGCGCAAAGAGGTTTATTCGCAGAATGTTCACTTGCAGAGCAATGCGTATTGCTTGATTCATCGCGCCGTAATGTGTATACTTTCTTCATCCAGGTTCTACTATTATTTAATGTTCAATCCGATTGACTATTTCCGCAAAAAATGAAAATCTTTTTGCAGCTTATCTGTCTATTTTGTCTGATCTTCGCCGATGCTGAAGCACAGCCGCCGGCGCCCGGCGGCTTTTCAACATCCACCCTCCCTCTTTTCGTCATCGATACGCACGGCGGAACGATCGTCGATGAGCCGAAGATCACTGCAGAGCTCGGCATCATCGATAACGGCGAGGGAAAAACCAATACGCTGACCGATCCATTCACTGCCTATCACGGCACAATCTCAATTGAAATACGCGGTTCTTCGTCGCAGCAGTATCCGAAGAAACAATACGGATTCACCACAGTCACCGCTTCGGGCGAGGATGACGACGTGAGTCTCCTCGGATTTCCGTCCGAGCATTCGTGGATCCTCAATGCCCCATACACGGACAAGACGATGCTGCGCGACGCGCTGACGTACATTCTCTCGAATCAAATCGGCCGCTACGCCACCCGCACGAAGTTCTGTGAAGTGTTTGTGAACGAGGGCCATGGACTCGATTACAAGGGCGTGTATCTGCTGATGGAAAAGATCAAACGCGACAAACACCGCGTCAACATTTCGAAAATGACTGCAGCCGATACGACCGGCGACAATCTCACAGGCGGATACATCTTCAAGATCGACAAGGCCGACAAGCCGACCGACAGGGGCTGGGATGCCACATACCCACCCTTCGCCACGGCAGCGCGGAGATATCTGATGTATCAGTATGAGTACCCCGACATCGAAGAGATCATGCCGCAGCAGATGGACTATCTCAAGGCGTATGTAAAGAATTTTGAAACGCTCATGGCATCGGCATCGTATACAGATCCCCTCATTGGATATCCGTCCTGTCTCGATGTGAGCTCGTTCGTTGATTTGGTTATCATGAACGAGCTTGCAAAAAACGTGGACGGCTATCGCCTTAGCACATTCCTCTGCAAGGATCGGGCGAGCGTAAACGATAAATTATTTGCGGGACCGTTGTGGGATTTCAATCTGGGATATGGGAACGTCAACTACGATGACGCCTATCTGACATCGGGGTGGGAATTGGATTATCAGTCGCGTGACGTCGGCAATGCATTTGCTGCGCCCTTCTGGTGGAAGAAATTATGGGCGGATCCGGCATTCAAGATGAAGACGGCCGTGAGATGGAAGGAACTGCGCACGCAGCAGCTGTCGATGACCAATATCTTCTCCGTAATGGACTCTCTTGTCGCGGTTATCGGCGAAGCGCAACAGAGGAATTACGAACGCTGGCCGATCATCGGAACATATGTGTGGCCGAATTACTACTATAGAACCTCATCGTATGCTGATGAAGTAACGTGGATGAAAGCGTGGCTGATTCGTCGCCTCGAATGGCTCGATCGGGCTTTTGCGCCGCTTGAAGTCGGAGTGAACGACATTCACTTGGGTGTTCCCCTCATTACCGTGCTCGAACAAAATTATCCCAATCCGTTCAATCCTTCCACCACACTCCGGTATTCAACAGACGGCATGCGGCACGTGACAATTTCAGTATTCGACATGCTCGGACGACGTTGTGCCACGCTCGTGAACTCTGTCACGCAGCCCGGCACGCACACGATCATATGGGACGCCTCGGGGATGCCGGGCGGCGTGTACTTCTGCCGCATGCAATCGGGCTCGTACA
>DATGXR010000286.1:0-8768 GCA_035298825.1 Bacteroidota bacterium | reverse complement strand
ACGGCGCGTCGTTCTTTGCAGGCGGATTTAAGACCGGCATCCTGAAAAGCTCGGATCACGGCATGTCGTGGACGAAAGTATCGGATGCATCGCTTGTCTGCGAGGCTGTGTATGCGATTCTCGTGGATCCGATTGACCCGGCACATCTGTATCTCGGCGGCAATGGGGCGGGGATATGGGAATCATCGGACGGTGGTCGCAAATGGAAACAGACGGGACTGGAGGGAATGCACATCATGAATCTTGGGATATATCCATAATGAAGCATGGGGCGAAATAGCATTTCGCCCTACGAAAAGCAGAAGCAAAGATGGAGCATGGGCGAAATAGCATTTCGCCCTACATTATCATGACAAATACGATATGAAACATTTTTACGTTATGCTTCTCATCAGTGCGGCAGCCCTGGTGCTGTATCCGTTGCATGCACGTGCACAGGAGTCCGTTGCCTATGCGACGGTCGTCAAGTCAGGCGTCTTCATCGTCGGCTCAAACAACGCGCCCTCCGGCATGTATTATCAGCATCCATCTGCAGATACAGTCTGGCTGCATAAGGGACCGCCATACACGCGTGGATTTTCAACGGACGTTCCGAAATCATTGCACGGTGCCGTGCAGTACGTCGCAGGCGGCAACGGTCTCTTCAGAGTCGAACACGACGGAACCGTGTGGCGCGTCACGACTGACTGGCGCATCACAGAGGTGCTGGATGTCGTCACTCCCGATTCGGATCCGAACACGGTCTATCTTGCATCGGCATACGGCGTCTGGTATTCGAACGACGGCGCGGAAACCTGGCATGAATCGCTTCAGAAAGAATTGAAACCGGGATACACATCGAAGATCATCATCGATCATTCGAATGTGAAGCGTCTCTACTGCGCGTCGTACGAAGGCGCCTTCGTGAGTGAAGACGGCGCTGCCACATGGAAGAAGCTCGAGGGACTCACCGTGCATGGCATTCTTGTCATTCGGCAGCACCCAAGCGACGCCAATGTGCTCATGGCCGGAACGGAAGACAACGGGTTGTATCTGTCGAAGGATGCCGGCGAGACGTGGAAAAAACTCGAATCGGGCATCGATCATTCGACATTCTACGCCATCGCATTCGATCCGCGTCAGCCTGACGTTATTTACGCGGGCGGCTATGTGACCGGCGTCTACAGATCGCGCGACGGGGGCGCAACGTGGCGCCGGATCAACGAAGGACTGAAGGACCTGAACGTCCATTCGATTGCCGTCGATCCCCGCGAAAGCAACCGCATCTATGTCGCAACACTGTCCGACGGCATCTACCGCACAGACGACGGCGTAAGCTGGAAGAGCGCCGGACTCCGCGGCGCGCAGGTGTGGGACGTGAAAGTGCTGGATCGATAACAAATTCGATGAAATAGCATTGCGCCAGAACAAAAAATGGGTGCATATGTCTCCCGCGTAAGCGACAAGATATCCGGAGGCTCATCTGAGGAGGTCTGCCGCGAGCGACGGTGGAAGACATACTGAATGATTCAATAACATACACGATATGAACCATCATCATAGTTACTTCGCACAACATGCAATTTTTTTCAGAGCGGCGGCCGTCATGCTTCTCGCCATACTTGCGGGTGCGTCTGCCGTGGCGCAAACGGCTGATGCCTACGAGCAGGCGTATCTGCAGCGTGCACACTACGTGAACAGCTTCCTCGACACGGCATCGAATCCCGGTATCTACGGCGCGGCGTATCGCTACGCAATGAAGAAGGACATCCGCAAGGCTGACAGTCTTCTGCTGAATTGCGATCAGATCAAAGCTCCAAAAGGCGACATGTTCTGGATGTTCCCGGTGATCGGCACGTATCTTCACGGGAAGGACCTCATGGCGCCCGACGTGAAGGCGGCCGTGCGCAACGCCTGGAAAGTCTACGCCCCGTACAGAGGCGATACAGAAAATCACTGGGCCATGTATTACACGTCGCTCTTTTTGGCGGCCGAGCAGTGGCCGAACCTTCCGCGTACAGAGTGGTTCAACGGAAAATCTTCGGACGAGAACAGGAACGAGGCGAAGGAATATCTTATCCACTGGATGAAGATCACCACGACGATCGGGCAGGGCGAATTCGACTCGCCCGATTATTTCCCCGAGTATGCAATCTCGATGACGCTGCTGGCGCAATTCGCACAGGATGCGGACATGAAGAAGCGCGGCTCGATGATGCTCGATTATCTCTACACGGACTTCGCGACGGATCATCTCGCCGGCCAGTACATCGGAGGATACAGCCGCATCTATCAGCCCGCTGTCTATAAACCGTTGAATTCAGGCGCATCGGGATTCGCGTACCTGTATTTCGGAACCGGAGATCCGGTTGTGGGCGGCTGGGCGGTGCTCTCGTCACTCTCTCCGTACAGACTTCCCGTGATCGTCTACAATATCGCAACCGATCGCTCCGTTCCGTTCATCAACCGTGAACGCAAACGCGTGCGCAACGTGATTCGCTATGGCACGGAGAAGAATCCGCCTGTCTACAAATATTCGTACATTACGAAGGACTACGGCATCGGCTCGCTGCAGGGCGGACTGCTGCAGCCCATACAAATACACACGTGGGGCGTGCGCTTCACGTACGGCAAGCCGTATACGACGATCTTCGGTCTTCATCCCTACTGGTCCGGCCGAGAGCTCGCGATGTTCTTTCCCGAAGAGCAGAAGACGATGATCGCCGACGTGACGGGATCGAAGACGACGTACAACAACGAGAACAAATGGACGGGCGGTTCGCCGTTCGAGCGGACGTTCCAACACAAGAACACGCTGATTGTCCTGTACGACATCGAACCGGGCACGACAAGCGAACACATCGACGGATTCTTCCCGAAGACGCTCGAAGAGCGCATCACCGACAAATCAGGATGGATCATGTGCAAGGCGGGCGACACATATGTCGGCTGGTATCCGCTGCAGCTGTACGAATGGTCGCAGAGCAAGGATGATGAGGACAACTGGCGTTTGCGCAGCAACAAGATACAAAACGGATACGTCGTCGAAGTCCGTTCGAAGGACGAAGCTGGATCGTTCGAGGCCTTCTGCAAGAAGCTTTGCACGAGCATTCCGCATGCGACAATGAAGCCGGGCGGAGTCACGGCGCGATATCGGACGATGAATAACGAGACGATGGTCTTTGCCTATCCCGACTCGCGCATGCTCAACGGGCATGTCGTGGACATTTCGAAATATAAATTGTTCGATAGTCCGTTTACGCAGGCCGATGTCGGCAGCGAAAAACTCACGATGACGTATAAGCACATGAAGCGCATACTCGATTTCAAAACACTCACAGTAACCGAACATTGAAAATTTGCCAACGGCCGAACGCCGAAACAAAAGAATAGATACGAGCCGGTTGGCCGGCACACATCCAGAATCAGGCGGCATTGACACAAATAACGAGGCAGCCGGACCGTACACACGACGCCGGACCACACAATCACATACAACACAATGCGCCCCACATATCACATCGTATCGCATTCGCACTGGGACCGGGAATGGTACCGGTCGTTCGAATACTTTCGCGCCATGCTCGTGCGCATGGTCGACGATCTGCTCGACATCCTCGGAAACGATCCGGAATATCGGTGTTTCACGCTCGACGGGCAGACGTCTGTCGTCGAAGATTATCTGGCCGTGCGTCCCGAACGCGAGCCGGAAGTTGCGCGCTATGTGAAAGAGGGTCGCCTCTACGTCGGTCCGTGGTATGTGCTGCCCGATGAATTTCTCGTGAGCGCTGAAGCGACGATACGGAATCTGATGACGGGCCGGAAAATCGCCTCCCGTTTCGGCGTCGAAATGAAGGCAGGCTACATTCCTGATTCATTCGGACACATCGCCACGATGCCGACGATACTCAGGGGATTCGACATCGACAATGTGCTGCTCTATCGCGGATTCGGCGGGGAAGCGGGGCAGGACACGTCGGAATACTGGTGGCATGCGCCGGACGGCACGCGGGCGCTCATGGTGCATTTCTACAAAGACGGGTACAGCGGCGGATATTTTCATCATTCGACCTCGGAGGAGATCCTGCACCGATTCGCTTCGGTGAAGAAGGAGCTCGATCTCCGTGCCACAACGTCGCATCGGCTGTTGATGAATGGCGGCGATCATCACTGGCCCGACGAGAATCTGCCGGGGCAAATCGCGCTTCTTGCAAAGAACTTCGAAGGCAACTTCGTCCACAGCAATCTGCCGGATTACATCAAAGCGGTCAAGACCGAGGTGTCGGGCAAGGCGCCGGATCTTTTCGGCGAGCTTCGCTTCGGATATCGTTATGCATTCGCCGTGTTGGGCGGCGTGTATTCGAGCCGCATGTATCTGAAGCAGGAAAATTGGAAATGCGAAACGCTCATGGAGCGTTATGTGGAACCGCTGAACGCCATCGCCGTGGCGTCGGGCGCCAGATCGAATCTTCCGCTCATCCGTCAGGCATGGAAGAATCTGATGCAGAACCATCCGCACGATTCGATCTGCGGATGTTCCATCGACATGGTGCACAGGGAAATGATGACGCGCTTTGCCGCGGTCTCGGAGACCGGCCGCGCCGTGATCGACGAATCGTTGAACGCGATCATCCCATACGACGACCGGGCCGCAGCAGACGACACATATGTGTTCTTCTTCAACCCGTCGCCTTTTCCGAGATCCGTACCGGCGCAGGCAGAAGTGCGTTTCTATCTGCAGGATATCGTCGTCGGATTGAATCCGGATGTGAAGGTGGCTCCGAAGCTTCCGCCTGTCAAAGGCTTCGCGCTCGTGGATGCGCAGGGTGAAGAAGTTCCGTATCAACTTCTCTCGCGCAGCGAAGGCTACGACATCACGTACAGCATACATAATTATCCGAAACAGACGTACGCCGATATGTTCTCTGTGCTTGTCGATATGGAGAACGTGCCGTCGCTCGGCGTGAAGGGATTGAAGATTGAACGGCGAAACAATTTTCCATTATACAAACAGCGCGTCCGTGTGAAGAAGAACAAACTCGAGAATGACTTTCTCCGCGTCGATGTCAACGGCTGGGGCGAGATCACAGTGACGGACAAGACAACAGGGAAGAGTTTTTCAAAACTCGGCGTGTTCGAAGACGGCGGTGATGTGGGCGATGAATACAATTATTCATATCCGAAGAAGGATACGGTCGTACTTTCGAACACGAAAATGGCGAAACTGTCGATCGTTGAAAAAGGACCGCTTCGCGGCGCGCTGAAGATCGCCATCGTCATGCACATTCCCGTCTCCGCATCGGCCGACAGGAAATCGAGAAGCGAGCG
The DNA here is from genome assembly GCA_035298825.1 of Bacteroidota bacterium. Taxonomy (GTDB): domain Bacteria; phylum Bacteroidota; class Ignavibacteria; order UBA10030; family UBA8401; genus CAISDA01. The sequence continues at coordinate 3,461 of DATGXR010000286.1, read as the reverse complement.
CACTGAGCCGGTCGAGATTTCAACGATCGTGTCGCTGCATTATCGTTCGCGCGCGGTTGAATTCGTCACAACGGTGAACAACACGGTGAAAGATCACAGGCTGCGCGTGCTGTTTGCCACCGGCATCAACACGAACACGTGCTACGCCGATTCGCCGTTCTACATTGCGGAACGCGAACAGCAGAAATACGATCTCAAGCAATTCACCATCGAGCATCCGGCGCAGGTGGCTCCCATGCAGCGCTTTGTGTCCGTGCTCGACGACAACGTGCAGCGTATGCGTGCGGCGGAAGCGAAGAAACCTGCATCGCAGGACGTCCCTGCCAATGCATTGAACGCGGGGATGAACGACACGATTCCTGCAGCGAAACCTTCGCGAAAAAAGATGCTGCCTGGCTTTGGCGCCGCGATTCTCGGTATGGGACTTCCGGAGTACGAGTTGAAATACAACAGCAAGGGCACCGTGGCGCTCACGCTGCTGCGTTGCGTCGGACTTCTCGCCGCCGAAGATCTCATTACGCGACCCGGAGGAAAAGGCGGATGGCATAATGAAACGCCGGATGCGCAGTGTCCCGGCTTGCACACATTCCGATATGCATTCCTTCCGCACGAAGGCGGTGAGATCGAAATGATGGAACGATTGAACGAGGAAGCGGAACTCTTCCATCTGCCGATGCTGCCGGTGCGCCGGAAGAACACCGATGCGATGGTGATGGAATCGTCGTTCCTTTCGCTCTCGACGAAGAGCGTCGTGCTCAGCGCGGTGAAGGAAGCTGAGGCGCAGGATGGAACGATTGTCCGCTTCTGGAATCCGACATCGCAGAAGCTGAACGTCGATGTGGAAACGACGAAGCCGGATGCAATGTATGCAAGGCTGAACGAAGATGCGCTCACGCCATGCTTGTTGAATGAAGTCATCGTGAAGCCTCGCGGTATCACGACACTGAAAATAAGTACAACCACGCAGCAGACTGTGTAGGGCGAAATGCTATTTCGCCCACGATGAAACGCAGCGCTTCGCGCTGCAGGCGAGATAACATCTCGCCCTACAGTACTACGGTAATGAAAAGTATGATACTAGGCCTCGATATCGGCGGAACGAAAACAGCTGTTCTGCTTGGAACCGAAGACGGTCAAGTGCAGTGGCGGAAGCAGTTCGCCACCGGTCCCTCGCGCGGCTTCAGGATCGTCTACGATGAAATCGTTGCGGCGGCCGCTGAAGCTATTCGTACAGCGGGCGAGAGGCAGGTCGAGTGCATCGGCGTCTCGATTGGCGGTCCGATGGATTCGCTCACGGGCGTCATCAAATCGCCGCCGAATCTGCCTCATTGGGATAATATTCCGCTGAAACAGATGCTTCAGGAAAAATTTTCCCTTCCCGTCTACGTGGAGCACGACGGCAATGCCGGTGCGCTTGCAGAGTGGTATTTCGGGGCGGGCAAAGGATTTTCGAACATCGTCTTTATCACGATGGGAACGGGATTCGGAGCCGGATTCATTCTTGACGGTCGTCTCTACAGAGGCACGAGCAACACAGCGGGCGAGGTGGGACATATCCGCATTGCGGAGGATGGTCCCAAATGTTTCGGGAAAGCCGGATCGCTCGAGGGATATGGAAGCGGAACGGGGATGGCGCTCTTGGCGCGCACGATGTTTCCGAAGCGTTACGATGAATTTACGACGGTGCAGGATGTGTATCGTGATTTCAAGAATAATTCGGCCGAAGCGGCTGAGGTGTTCACGCTCGCCGGAAAATATGTGGGCCGCGGTCTCGCGATCATCGCCGATATGATCAATCCGGAGTGCATCATTCTCGGCGGACTCGGGATGCGCATCGGCGACGCGATCAACGGTCCCATGCTCGAAGCCTTCAATGCCGAAGCGTTAAAGGAATCCGCGTCGGTGTGCAGCATCGTGCCGGCGAAGCTCGGCGAAACAATCGGCGACATCGCGGCGATTTCAGCCGCGCTCTATCAACAGGCGTAGGGCGAGATAGCATCTCGCCCTACGAAAAGCAAAAGCAAAGATGAAGCATTGGGCGAAATAGCATTTCGCCCTACAGTTTTCACACAATGGAAATTATCATGACGACATTGTTCCAATATCTTTCGCAGGCAAAAAAGATCCTCTATGCTCCCGCGCACCGCGTTGAGCAGACCGTTGCCGAAGAGCTTAAGGCTCGCTGCGCAACGGAAGCGACACTCACGCGATCGGCGAAGGCGCTTGCTGCGGGTCCATATATCCGGATCGCCGTGGAGAGCGACCAAAAAAAATTGAAACAGCCGCATCTGCGGACCGATCGCGATTCGGCGATGCTGCGCGTGACCGAGGGCGGCGCTGAAATTCTTTCATCGCGTCCCCATCTGTTGTATCAGCTACTCTCGTTTGCAATGGAAGAGTGGAGGGATATGGATGTCGAAGAATTCCGTGCGGGAAAAATCATCCATCACACATTTCCGAAACTGCGGCCCGCCTACGACAGTTTTCTGAACATGCATAACCGCACCACGGAGAAGTTCGACCGCGAGGAATACATCCGCACGCTTGCGCGCATGGGATGCTCGCATGCCGAGGTCAACGGGCTCGCATTCGCCGTGCCGATGGAGCAGGGACCGGCGGGAGAAAATCTGCATCGCTTCTACACGTATTGTCCCGCGCTCGATCAGTTCGTCTCGACTTTTCTCAATCGCGGCATCTATGACGAAGATTACCTGCAGGCGAATCTCAACTATCTGAAGACGAATGCAGAGCTCGCTGAAAAATACGGCTTGTCATCAGGCATCACGTGCTTCGAGCCGCGTTCCGTACCGGACCGGCTGCTCGAACGGTATCCGATGCTGCGCGGCGCGAGGGTCGATCATCCGATACGCAGTCTGCATCCGCGTTATAACCTTTCGATCGCGCATCCGGTCGTGCGCAGGCATTATGCGGAGCTCATTGAAAACCTGCTTCGCGCAGTTCCACAGATCGAGTATATGGCTGTCTGGTCGAACGACAGCGGCGCGGGATTCGAATACACGAGTTCGCTGTACGTGGGACGCAACGGCGGCGGTTACGTGATACGCGAATGGAAGGGTGATACCGAGATCGGCGAAGCTGCTGCGAACAATCTCATTCGATTTCATCGTCTGCTGCGCGATGCGGGTCGCAAGGTGAATCCGAAATTCAGGACGATGCTGCGTCTCGAAGCTTTTGCGACCGAGCAGAAGTACATTTGGGCTCAGCTCGAAGACGGCATCGACGTCGAAGCGTCGTCGCTCGTCTCAAAGGGATGGGATGTGAACTACACGCATCCGCAGTATAAGGAACGCCGATCGGTTGCCGGGACGGCGCTCTTCAACGCATTCGCGCCGGAGGAAAAGAACGTCATCAATGAACTTCGCGCGAAGGGAAGCGAGGCCGATATTTATTTCTGGCCGTCCACGGTGTGGAATCACGAACCGCTGATCGGCATTCCATTC
>DATGXR010000285.1:0-10282 GCA_035298825.1 Bacteroidota bacterium | reverse complement strand
GGAAATCCCGCGATGCGTTTTCCATTTAATGAAATCGGCGAGCCGTCGGAAGCGAATTCTGTATGGTCGACGAAGCGGTTGCGGCTGTATGTCGCATTGCCCGAAAATTCAAGAAACTGTAGTGGCTGCCACTGCGCGCTTACTTCCACTCCCTCGTGCACTGTATGCTTGGCGTTGCCGGTCACGGGCTGGCCGAAACGGTCCAGGCGTCCGCTTTTGACGATCTCGTTATTGAATTGCATGTAGTACGCGTTGAGATGAAACGTCACTGCATCGGCTGTATAGCCGAACCCCGATTCCGCGGCGTTCATCGTTTCCTCGCTCACAAGCGGTTGTGTAAAATCGTACGCCCCGTTTGCCGATGTGCGAAACTGCGGCGTCACCGCGCCCCACGAAGCGGGCGTCGATGCTTCTGCGGCGTCGTAGAGATTTTTCAATTGCGGCTCGCGCGAAGTCCGTGAGACGGTGGCATAGATCCGTGTGCGGTCGTTGAGCGTGTAATTGACGCCGAACTTGGGATTCAAGAAGACGTACGATTTCGTGAAATCGGTGCCGAGATACGCCTCATCATACAACCGATACGAGGCGGTGGCAAGCTGAAGATCACCCAGGACCATGAAGCGGTCGTTTGCCCTGTAGAGTTCGTGGGCATAGACCGATGCCATTGTCTTGGCGCCGTGGTAGGAATAATAGGTGTACGACGGCGTCACGCCTTCAGGCAGAGCCTCGCCCCATTTGAGCGAGCCGGTGTGGACTGAGCGGTGAAGCCGCAGCTCGCCTCCGACGATCAACGTGCCGTTTGTGTGCACAAGTGTGGCGCGCGGCACCCATCCATACTGATTGTTCTCGACGAAGGCATGAATGAGCGCGCCCGGAATATAGAGCGTATCGGGATCGCCCGTGACCGAAGCGAATCCGTTTTCTTTCGTGATGCGGTAGTATGAATACGGCGCCCACGATCCGTCGTAATCAAAGAAGCCCGAGCCCTTGATATAGAATACCGTGTTGTTGAGCGTGAGATGGTCCGATACATTCCATTCGTTGATGATCTCATAATGCGGCTGCGAAAAATTTTCGATCTCTTCAGGCCGGGCAATCGGATTTTTTTTCCTGAGCGCACGGTCCGAGAGATCCTCTTTGGCGATGCCATAATACGCGAGATGATCGGCAACGGGTCCGCCGTAGAGATTGATCTGCGTCGACATGTTCTTGTCGAAGCGCACGGCCCCTAAAAAGTAGCTGCCGAAATCGACCCAGGAATTATCCCTGTACCCGTCGCTTGTGATCTTTGAGAGCCGCGCATAGATCGCATAGCGGTCATCGAAGACGCCCGAGTGCGCCGAGAGCGAGACCTTGCGTGTGTTGAATGTGCCGGCGCCGGCCGAAACGTAGAGTCCGCGGCGTCGGGCGAAATTCGTTGTGACAAGATTGATCGAGCCGCCGATCGCCGGCGCGCCGATTGTCATGCTGCCGGCGCCACGCTGCACCTGGATATCTTCGAGGTTCGATGCGAGATCGGGAAAATCGAGCCAGTAGACAGAATGATCCTCGGGATCGTTCTGGGGCACGCCGTTGACCATCACGGCGATGCGCCGCTGGTCGAATCCGCGGATATTCAGATACGTATACCCAATGCCGTTTCCTCCGTCCGAATAATACGTGGTCGAGGGCAGCTCCGAAAGCAGCACCGGAATATCCCTGACTGTGTAGCGCTCTTTGATTTCCTGGGCCTTGAGCGTCGAATAGGTGATCGGCGTTTCACTTTCTTTTTCGCGCTCGGCAATGACCACGATTCCGCGTGCAGGAAGGATCACTTCACGCATTGCGATCTCAAGCGGGCCGATGATCGTGATATGTTTCTGCGATTGCAGTCTGATGGTTTCTGTCTGATATCCGAGATATCGCACGACGAGTTGTGCCTGCGGGGAATTGGACATGCTGCCTGATGTGCCGCCCAGAGAGTTTGATGCGGCAGTTGAACCTGCAGACGCAAGAGTAAGCGCAAACGCGCCGAGCGAATCGGTCGTTGTCCTGGCGTCTTGAAGCGAGACGATGGCCCCGGCCAGGGGCTCTTTTGTTGTGGCGCTCACGACACGGCCGCGGATCTCGCGCGTCTGGCCGGATGCTGTGGCGATGACAAAAAAGGCCAAAATGATGTAACAATAAGGATATTTCATAAGACACACATCCAATTCAAGAATAAACACATACTATCTTTTTTGCCCTGTCTTGATGCATGCGCCTGCGGGGCGAACCATGCCTGCGCACATATACACACACCGAGAAACAAAGCAAAGAAAGTGGTGGATTATTGTTTTAAAACGCAAAAAGCCGCTGCTGAATCATGCAAACGCATAGTCAGCGACGGCTTTTAGAGAAAGTCACACTCTAGAAATTGTACGTTTTCCTACGCTGGCATTATCCAGATCAGGTCGAGGGTATAATCTCAGTCGGTGATAAATATGTGTGTGTGTGCAAATGGGTGAAGCCCGAGCTTCACTCATTTTCCCGACACCCCTAACGGCTCATCAAAAGCTATAACAAAGAACACTCACTATCAATATATCACATCTGGGCACAAAAGCAAGAATTATGCAGCAAGGCGAACAGATCCGATTGCTTCTTTTCGATTTTTACGGTACTTTTCATATTATATGGTTGTGCGTCGGGCTGCGCCGGCGCAGCCGACACCGGTTGTTTTTCCAGACAATTTTTTTCTTGTGCGAAGGTTGTGAAGGGAATGCCCCACTCCGTACGTATACTCCTGATTACAGTACTTCTCGTCGCACTGCAAACCACGCTCATCCCTTTTCTGTCTGTCGCGAATATCATTCCCGATATTCTTTTGATCTGGGTGGTGTATACGGCGCTGCAGTCGGGACAGATTCCGGCGACGGTGCTCGGATTTGCAGCCGGATTGTTCGTCGATTTATTAAGCGGACAATTTCTCGGGCTCTCGGCGCTTTCGAAAACGATTGTCGGCTTTGCGGCCGGATATTTTTTCAATGACAATAAAGTGAACTTCACAATCGCGCGATATCAGTTTCTGGTGATCGTGGCGCTGATGTCCTTCGTGCACAACGTGATCTACTTCGCCATCTTCGTGCAGGGAACCGATATCGGCTTTGTGACGGCGATGCTTCGCTTCGGACTTTTTGCAACAATCTATACGACCGCGGTGGCGTTGCTGCCATGGTTTGTGTTTACACGGAAATTTTCCGTATAGGATGTACATGTTATGAGCGGTGACGAATTCGGTTCCCCGAAACGCAAATTTGTTCTGCAGATCGTTCTCTCCCTCGGATTTCTGATCCTCATCGGACGACTCTATCAACTCCAGTATATTTACGGCGAACAGTACGGCCGGCAGTCGGAAGAAAACTCGATCCGCACGGTGGTGAAAGTGCCGGTGCGCGGGTATGTCTACGACCGTCACGGCGCGCTGCTTGTGGACAACCGTCCCTCGTATACGGTCATGCTCACGCCGATCGATTTCAATTTGAAGACGGTTCCCCTGCTGGCCCGAATTCTGGAGATGACGCCGGAGATGGTCGTGGAGAAGATCAACCGCGGAAAAAAATATTCGCAGTTCGCGCCCACGCGTATCAAGCGCGACATCGACTTCCGGACCCTCTCGCTTCTTGAAGAGCACAAGGAAAAACTCGCCGGCGTTGAAGTCCAGATGGAATCAAAACGCTTCTATCCGACGCCGGCGCACATGTCGCATCTGCTTGGGTACGCCAAGGAGATCTCGGATTTCCAGCTCGGGAAACTCGGCGATTATTATCAGCCCGGCGATATCGTCGGCAGCTCCGGCATCGAGGCGCGCTATGAGCAGTACTTGCGGGGCGAGAAAGGATTCGATTACATTTCGCAGAACGCGCGCGGACAGGTCATCGGCACATTCAACAACGGCAAGAACGACCAGCCGCCCAAAGACGGACTCGATATTCATCTGGCGCTCGATGTAAAAGTGCAGGCGCTGGCCGAATCGCTCCTTACCGATAAGCGCGGCGCCGTCGTGGCGATCGATCCGTCGAACGGCGGGATCATCGCCTTTGTGAGCAAACCCGATTATGATCTTGCGAACTTTTCAGGCGTCACGCCGGCCGATGTCTGGAAGCAGCTCACGACGGATGAGGCGAAGCCGCTCTTTAACCGGGCGACGCTCACGCGCTATCCTCCGGGTTCGACATTCAAAATGCTGTTGGCCGTCGCGGGCCTTGAAAACAACATCATCGACGAGAATTACCGCATCCAGTGCCGCGGCGTTTTTCCGTTCGGCAACCACGTCTTCAAAGACCTGCATGTGCACGGATCGATGAACGTCGTCGAATCGATTCAGCATTCGTGCAACGTGTTTTATTACGGGCTGATGCTCAAAATCGGACTTGACCAATACACGCATTGGGGCAGAGAGTTCGGCTTCGGCGCGCAGACCAAAGTCGACATTCTTGAAGAGAGCGCGGGTCTGCTTCCCTCGACAGACTATTTCAACCGTGTCTACGGCAAAGGCAAATGGACGCAGGGCTATCTCGTGAGTCTCGGCATCGGTCAGGGCGAGCTCGGCGTGACGCCGCTGCAGATGGCCAACTACGCGGCGATGCTTGCCAATAAGGGACACTATCACCAGCCGCACGCCGTCGACTATGTGTATAACAAGTGGACAAAACAGACAGATACCGTGGGCTATGAACAGCGCGACATCCAGGTATCGGAACATACCTGGAGCCTTGTGCGCGAAGGCATGCGGCGCGTGGTGCAGGAACCCGGCGGCACAGGCGGCGCGGCGCGTATAGCCGGCATTCAATCTGCCGGCAAAACGGGCACCGCACAGAATCCCCACGGCAAGGATCACGCGTGGTACATCGGATTTGCCCCGTTCGATAATCCGAAGATCGCGATCTGTGTGCTAGTCGAAAACGGCGGATATGGCGGCGCAACTTCAGCTCCGATTGCCGGCATGTGCATGGAGCAGTATCTTTTCGGCGAGCTTATCCGGAATTCAAAAAAGGGCGCGGCAGTTGCCTCATCCGTACCTGTAAAAGATCAAGTGATCGAGTAAACGAAATTTTTATGATTTCCTATCTCAAAGAATATTTCGACCGGGTCACATTCATCTCGACCCTGTCGCTCATCTGCATCGGGCTTGCATCGATCTACAGCGCCACATTCGATACGCATGCCACGAACAGTTTTTACCGGCAGCTGACGTGGATGGGCATCGGCTTTGCGGCCATGCTTATTACGATGGTGATTCCGCTGCGCGTGATCCAGCGCTTTTCCTATGTCTTGTTTTTTTCATCGCTTTCACTCTTGTTGCTTGTGCTCGTGATGGGCAAGGTCGTCTACGGATCGAAATCCTGGCTTGGCGTGGGCGGCATGGGTATCCAGCCGTCGGAGATCGTCAAGGTTACAACGATGCTTGCCCTGGCCTCGTACTTGTCCAAAAGCAGCGTGAACGTGGCGCGGCTCAAGGATCTGATCAAGGCCTCGGGACTCGTGGCGCTGCCTGTGGGACTGATCATGATGCAGCCTGATTTCGGCACGGCGCTCACATTCATCGGCATGTTGATCCCCGTGCTGTACTGGGCGGGCGCGTCGAATTTCATGATCGTCATCATCATCGCTCCGGCGTTCGTTGCGGCCGCGGCCGTGATCGGCACGACGCCGTTTCTCATTGTGCTTGCGCTCTTGGGTGTTGCGCTCTATAAGGTGAGAGAGGACCGGTTCTTTGCCACGCTCATGTTCGGGCTCAATACGATGATCGGCGTGTTCGTGCAGGTGGTGTATGAAAAGCTGCCCTTGTACCAGCAGCGGCGCATCACAACATTCCTCGATCCGAACAACGATCCGCTCGGGGCGGGCTACAACGTCATCCAGGCGAAAGTCGCCATCGGCTCAGGGGGACTCATGGGGAAAGGGTTCTTGCATGGGACGCAAACGCAGCTCAACTTCATTCCGAAGCAGTGGACCGATTTCATCTTCTGCGTGCCGGGTGAAGAGTTCGGCTTCGTTGGAGCGCTTGTGGTCTTCGCGCTCTTTGCGATGCTGCTCTTCCACGGGATCAAGCTTGCCTCTCAGGCCAAGAACAGATTCGGCAGCCTGATCGCCGTCGGCTTCACGTCGCTCTTCGGATTTCACGTGCTCGTCAATATCGGGATGACCATGGGACTGATGCCCGTGGTGGGCATCCCGCTCCCCTTTTTAAGCTACGGCGGAAGTTCGCTCTGTTCGTATATGATCATGGCGGGACTCTTCATGAACGTGTACGCAAACAGAAAAGAATATTAATGTGCGCATGTGTGCACGCACACGTTCGGAGAGAGAGAGAGCAGGAGAAAACGGGCATGTGTGTGCGTGCGGCAAGCATGAGGCGCGTTATCATCCGCGTCTCAAACCGGCGCGTCTGGGGGCGGAAGATTTTCGTTCTTCGCTGGCGGAGGCTCATCAGCGTTGTGCGCAGCGGCCTCGGCGCTCGGACCGGCTGCCGCGCGGAAGCGTTCGTCTTCGAAATCCTCATAGCGCTTGTCGAAGAATTTCACGAAGCGCAGAAACACCGCAACACCGACGCCAAGCACTGCCGAGCAGATGATCGAAAGAAGAATAAGTTTCATCACACCATCCATCATCAGATTGAACGCTCCTGCTTCCACCAGCGGTTGACCACGCTTCCTACATCGGTCGGGGTTTCTGCTGCCACCCATTTGTCATAGAACTTGATGTCGCTTGAATTCGGCGGAGGCGCCGGAAAATCGAACAGCACGCGCGCCGGCAGCGCCGTCGCATCTCCGATGATCATCGCCTCGCCCTGGCGGAGCGATGGAAGAATGTCGAGCATCCCGGTGAACGAATCGGGCACGAGACGCTTGATATAGTTCTGATCCGTCGGATTCGAAAGCCTGAGCACGATAAAATTATTGCACTGCGACAGGATTGTTTCCGAAAGCTCCGAGGGGCGCTGGCTGACGATCATACACGAGACGCCGTATTTTCTTCCCTCCTTCGCGATGCGTTCAACCGTACGGCGCGCGGCTCGGTTATTGGGCGACGGCACCTGGGGCAGATAATTATGCGCCTCCTCGAACAACAAGAGCACCGGAAAATCCGACTTGTTCTGATTCCAGAAATTGAAGTCGAAGATCGTTCTGGCCAGAAGCGAGACGATCGTGTTGACGATATCAAACGGCACGCCGGAAAGATCGAGCACCGTGATCTGTTTCTTGTTGTCAAGACCGAGGATGCGCGTGATGATCGACTTGATGGCAGAAGAATCTTTGTATTTCTGCGGTTTGAACATGAACTCATAGCGTTTGTCGGTCATGCGGCTGTCCAGACGCACCAACATTCTGGTGAAGGCGCCGTAGAACGGACCCTCGCGCGCCGGATTGCCCGAGAAGCCGGGCAGACGCTCCGTGTCATAGAACTGGAGCTTGGCGCGGACTTCGTTGAGATCGAAAAAGACCGGCCCATCGATCGTAAGATAATCGTCCATCTCCGCATTTTTGTCGCGCTTCGAGTTCAGGACCAGGTCCTTCAAGAGCATGATCTGGCTCTGCGCCGAGGGCTCGTTCTCATCGACGAACATCTCACGCATTTCCTCGAAGTTCATAAACCAGTAGGGCAGTTCGAGTTCCGTGATGTTGATCAAATTGCCGAAGTCCCGGAAGGCCGCGCCGTATTCGTTGTGGATATCGAGGATGATCACGTGCGTGTTTGAAAACATCTGCACTTTCTGAATGATCGAAGCCACGGCGGTCGATTTGCCCGATCCGGTCGATCCCAGCAGTGCGACGTGTTTGCCAAAGAACTTATTCGGATCGATATACTGCCGCTCGCCCTGATAGCCGGAGATATCGCCCACGGCAAAGCCGAAATGCGCAAACGACGAGAAGAGCGTCGTGACGTCGTTTTCATCCGTCATATAGGCGTCACCACCGAGCAGCGGAAAGGCAACGATGCCTTTTTCGAAGCGCTCATCGACGACTGAGCCAATGAGTTGAAGCTCCATTTCCATCGCTTCGCGCGCCTGGATGCCGGCGCCCGGCGCATGATTCGATGCCGGCGCCATGCCCATTTGCGTCACCACGCCGACGACATCGATCTCGCCCACAGGCATCACGACAAATGCGCCGATCTGGCCGATGCGGTAGACTTTCCCGTTTAAGTATCGTTCCAGGGAAACGATCGTTTCATCCAGGCGCACGATCACCGTGGAGCTGGAAATGGTGCGAATCACGCCGATATGTTTTTCCTGATCTGGCATAATATTTTAGGTTCCTTTGTGCAGTCCACTAAAGTTCAAGTCCGTATAACGTAACAAAAATCACCCTGTATGTCAACAAACGCAAAGTTTACAGTGGCACGGCTTGCTCGCAGAGGCACGCACGCCTGCGCCGCCGGCAGAGGGGTGCGCGAGAATGTTTCCGGAAAGAGGAAACTTGTTTTTTTCTTGCTGCTTTTGTATTTTAGTTAAACCACTGAATACCACATCTCGCCTGTTGTCTCATGATGATGAAGTTTGTTCGTGCGGCCCTTGAATTTTTCTTTCCCTCGTTCGACGCCAGACACCACCGCCATCTCATCACTGTCTCACTTCCGTTTCGACGACGACACATCAGGAATGAGGTTGTGCATTGTCGATCCGGATTCCGGATATTCACTGATTGCACGAGACAAAAGGCACGGGAGCGATGAGACAGATCATTACGGCACTTCGCATTTTTTTGATGATCCTCTCGAACGCCATCATGTCCACCTCGGGACTGTTGTATCTTCCGTTTGATAAAAAAGGGACATACTATTTTTGGATCGGCTCGCACTGGTCGATGCTCTCGCTGTGGCTGTGCCGGATCAAAGTTGACGCCAAGGGCAAAGAGCATATTCCATCAAACGGCAATTACATCATCGTGAGCAATCACGCAAGCTTCTTCGATATCCCGGCGATCATGTCCATCTTCCCTCAGGCGCGCATCATGTTCAAAAAAGAACTGTCGTATATTCCGCTGTGGGGATGGGCGCTCAAATGGGGATATCACATCATGGTCGACCGGGGCCGAAGCACCGAGGCCATGAAGAGTCTCGAGCGCGCCATCGGCGATATCAAAGCCGGAGGCTCCGTGCTGTTGTTTGCCGAAGGCACGCGCTCGCGCGATGGACGCCTGCAGCCGTTCAAGCGCGGCGCCTTCCAGATGGCCGCTCGCACCGGTGTGCCGATCCTGCCGGTGATCCTCAACGGGACATACGCCATACAGCCCAAGGGATCGTTCGACATCCGTCCGCGCACGATCGAGATGATTATCGGCGAGCCGGTCGAGACTGCGGGCATCACAACACGCGAGGGAGAGATCGCGTTGATGAAAAAAGTTGAAGGGCTCTTCCAGGAACACTTCCGGTTCATCGAAGCATAAGGCGGTTGTTCGCCACAGGACACGAATCACACAACAAAGGTCATGCTATGTCAGTCACGATTAAGGATGTCGACCATATCGCACAGCTTGCGCGTCTTGAATTTCCGGAATCGGAAAAAGAAACGCTCACGCACCAGATGAACGATATCCTGCTCCATATTGAAAAATTGAACGAGCTCGACACCGCGAACGTCGAGCCGCTGTCGCATGTGATCGAGCTGGAGAACGTCTTTCGTGAAGATGAAGCACGGCCGTCACTGAGCGCGGACGAGGCCTTGAAAAATGCGCCCTCGCGCGTGGATGACTTCTTCACTGTGCCGAAAGTGATCGGATAACACACACACCCTGTGCGGCCTATGAACATCATCGGTATCATCCCCTCGCGCTACGGCTCCACGCGGCTGCCCGCAAAATCGCTTGCCGATATTCACGGCAAGCCGATGGTGCAACATGTGTATGAGCGCGCGAAGGCGTCGCGGCTGCTGACGCGCGTCGTGGTGGCGACAGACGACACACGCATCGATCAGGCGGTCAAGGCCTTCGGAGGCGAATCGGTGATGACACCCGTGTCGATACAAAGCGGCTCGGACCGTATCGCCTTTGCGGCCGAAACGCTTGAGGCTGACCTCGTGGTCAATATCCAGGGCGATGAGCCGCTGATCGATCCGGCGATGATCGATGACACGATCCGGCTGCTTGTTGATGACAGCAACGCAATGGTCGGCACAGCAATCAAAGCGATCACCGATCCGCAAGAGATCACCAATCCGAATATCGTCAAGGTGGTGGTGGATGCATCGATGCATGCGCTGTATTTTTCGCGCTCTCCCATCCCCTATGTGCGCGATGTCGATCCACAGGATGATTATTCG
>DATGXR010000284.1:0-1605 GCA_035298825.1 Bacteroidota bacterium | reverse complement strand
ACGACCTCCAGGGCCACAACCTGGCGTTCTAACCGACTGAACTATGGCCACCGTTGAAGAACGAAAAGCCCGCCGCGTAACGCTGGCAGCAGGCTTCTTTAACCGTCTTTTAATATAAAAATTTTTTCGCTCAATGGCAAGCGGAATTTCTCTTTTTCAGCTGTTCGATCGATACACACATTTTGAGCTTGCATTCGTTACCACGCGCCTCCGGGCTTTCGTCTTGCACCGCGATGCGGGGGAGTGCGTGCGCAAGGGCGCTATTCCTTCACATCACCCTCGATCCGGTTCCACCACCGGTCGATTATCCATCCGCTCCAGATCGTGAAAACAAAAAATACGCTTCCTGCAATCACATCGATCACATAATGATATCGCAAATACACGGTCGACACGATCAATAATGTTCCCACCGGAAGCATGAGCCAGCGCGTACGCAGGCGATCTGCAAAGGCCAGATAGAGCGCCACAAGCGTGAGCTGCACATGGCCGCTCGGGAAGACGTCGCGCTGCGCGTAATCGACCGCGTTCGCGACGGCTTTCGGAATCGACTCGCCCGTGTTGACAAAATCCCGGAGTGCCGAGGTGAGCCAGAGGCCGGGAAGATCAAGATTCATCATTCCGAATTCATGCAGCGTGAAGCGCGGTCCCACCCCCGGCAGCAAAATATATCCGACATAGGAAAGATAAAAGCCGTAGATCATCAAAAATCCGGCCGTGAAAAACTGTGCGCGGTTCGTGCGCTGATAGAGTTCGATGATCGGAAGGAGCAACAGCACATAATACGAATTATAGCACAGCTGCAGAAGTTCGGTCAGCGCCGGATGCGCGTACGCGGCAAGCCAGCGCGTCGGATGCACGCCGAAGATCCAATAATCGGCCGCGATAAACCACGCGTCATAATCCACCGGATGAATCGGGTGGACCATGTAATACGTTTCCTTGAAGACGAACAACAGCATTGCAATCGGATACCAGTTGTGCGCCATGCGAAGCCATTTGGAATGCGACACGAGCGCGTAGTGCGAGAGCACGAGGATGCCCGCCATGATCGACACATTCAGAGCAAAGAGCGTCTTCCATACCAGCACGCGGTCATGAAAAATCACATTCAGGATCGAGAGGAAGAGCAGGAATACGAATGTGACGAATTCGCTTGTCGAGAGAGCGCCGAATGTGCGGCGCAGCCAGGCGTGTGAACGGGAAAAATGCGTGGTCAAGTCTCTATACTCCTGTTCAGGCATTGTCCTCGTTCGATGAGACAGGAGTGATCAGCGTGGCAACGGAAGTAAGTTCGTTGGAGAGCTGGACGAAGTCCGCAACAGTGAGCTCCTCGGGCCGCTGCTCAAGTCCGATCGTGAGCTGGTCGAGCATCTCGGGCGGTACGTTCAGGCTCTTGAGCCCGTTGCGAATCGTTTTGCGTCGCTTGCCGAATGTGCCACGCACGATCGTGCGAAACAGCGCGTCATTCTGAGCCGTCGGTGAAGCGGGTTTCTCGAAATTCATCGACACGACGGCCGAAGTCACTGTCGGCACCGGGAAGAACGAGTTCTTCGACACGCCGAAGAGGAGCTTGCTTGTGGCGTAATACTGGGCGAACACCGA
>DATGXR010000283.1:0-31193 GCA_035298825.1 Bacteroidota bacterium | reverse complement strand
CATCGTATGAAACGCGCTCTTCCTTCCTCAGTCTATAACTGGACATCAATCATCGGAGCGACGGTGGCACTCGTCTCATTTTTCATGATCGCATTCCTGTTCATCATTTCGACATTCATCCAGCAGGGAAGTTCATACCTTGGACTGATCATTTACATCGTGCTGCCCGGCTTCCTTGTCGCCGGATTGTTGCTCATCCCGATCGGCATGTATCTCAAGCGCCGGAGTGAGAAAGCGGGAAAGTCGCATAAGGAAATCGGATGGCCGGTGATCGATCTGAACCAGGAGCACAACCGGAATGCATTCTTCATTTTCTCGGCCGGCACGACTGTCTTTTTGCTCGTCTCGGCCTTAGGCAGCTATCAGGCATTCACATTCACCGAATCGGTTGAATTCTGCGGCACGATCTGCCACACGGTGATGAAGCCCGAGTACACGGCATATCAGCACTCATCGCATGCGAAGGTGGCGTGCGTTGAATGTCACGTCGGGTCGGGAGCGAACTGGTATATTCGCTCGAAGCTCTCGGGGCTTTATCAGGTGTACGCCGTTTCGCTCAATATTTATCCGAGGCCGATTCCGACTCCCATTTCAAATCTGCGGCCGGCGCGCGAAACCTGTGAACACTGCCATTGGCCGAGCAAGTTTTACGGCGAGAAACTTGTGGTGAAAAAATATTACATGGCCGATGAATCGAACACCCCATGGCAGATCAATATGGCGGTGAAGATCGGTCCGTCGCACAGCGCGTATGGATTGCGCGAAGGAATCCACTGGCATATCAATCCCGATGTGAAAATTGAATACACGGCGGTTGATTCGCAGCGCCAGTCGATCGGGACTGTCACCTATACAAACCGCAAGACGGGCCAAGTCACCGTGTATGAGGATACGGACATGGAACTCACGGCACATCAGCGCGATTCGCTCGGCACGCGCACGATGGACTGCATGGACTGCCATAACCGTCCCTCGCACAATTATCTGCCGCCGACTGTCTTTATCGACCAGGGAATCGAATCCGGATCGATCCCGTCGTCGCTGCCGTTCATCAAGAAAATTTCGATGGATCTGGTCTCGCAGCAGTATTCGACAAGCGACAGTGCGCAGATGATGATCAAAAAAGGCGTGACTGAATTTTATCGGACAACATACGCCTCGATCTATGATCAGAAAAAAAAGCTGATCGATGCGGCATCGGATGCGATCGTGGGCGAGTATTCGAAGAACATCTTTCCGGAGATGAACGTCCGATGGAGCGCCTACCCGAGCAACATCGGGCACATGGAATTCAACGGCTGCTTCCGGTGCCACAACGACCGCCACCGTTCGAAGAGCGGAAAGGTGATCTCGAAAGATTGCAATCTCTGCCACACGATTTACGCGCAGGGGAATCCCGCGAGCCTCGCGATGAATCCGTTGAATCAGCCGATGGAATTCAAGCATCCGATGGATATCGGTGATGCGTGGAAAGAATCACCCTGCACGAGCTGTCATACGGGGCTCACGCCGTAAGCGCCACGATCGTGTAGAATGCAGGCGCGGGTCTTCACTGCAGTGAAGACAGGCGGGTGTGGAAGCTGATACTATTCAAATGCGAGTGCGGATACAAGCACACAGTGATCGATGTGTGTATGTATCCGCACTCGCATTTTTTTTCCTCCGCAAAGAATCTATGAAGCAACAGTTGTTGTCCGATAACGGAACAGGTGTTTCTGTTTCCCTGACGTCCGTGCCCAATCGGAGTGGATTTGCGGGAAACAAAGGTGGCACATTATCGATGCGATCGGCACGAATGCAAAGGCGACGCTTCCTGCGGATTGAAAAGTCGACAAACAGGCAGCAGTGCGGACCACCGGCACATGGGCTCTCGCAGTGAGCGCGACAGCAGTGAATATGGTGGGCGTGGGCATTTCGTACAACACAGAAAAATATCGCAACGGATCAAATCCGGCCGGCTACTCACTCATGCTCTATTATTCGACTGATGGAAATGTGTTCACACCTGCAGGACCGAACTTCCTAACGACATATGTGCCCGATGCGAATAGTAACGGCGCCACGCCGACACCGATTGCCACGCAGGCCGTGACCAATCAGCAGTTGAATGTTGTGATTCCCCCGGGCGGATCGCTGTATCTGTGCTGGAACTATTCTGTCACTACGGGAACAACGGTGACAAATGCTCAGGCGTTGGGGATCGACGATATTTCAGTCATCGGAATTCCTGATCCGCCCCCGGTCGAGCTCACATCGTTCACCGCGAAGGCGCAGGGCGGAATGGTCGAGCTTGCATGGAAGACAGCCACGGAAGTCAACAATTACGGATTCGAGATCGAACGCGCCCATACATCAAACGGCGTCCAGACCTGGGAAAAGATCGGCTTCGTTGAAGGCGCGGGGACGACGAACACCGCGCACAGTTACGGCTACACGGATCGTTCCGCCTCAGGCGCATGCTCCTATCGCTTGAAGCAGATCGATCGTGACGGCAAGTTCGAGTACAGCGCCGTTGTCGAGGCGTCCGTCGCCGTGAAGGCCGGGGTATTCGAGCTTTCACAGAATCATCCCAATCCGTTTAATCCTGCGACCATGATCTCGAACCGGCTGCAGGTTCGAAGCGCGGTGTGGTTGAAGATCTATGACATGCTGGGAAAAGAAGTTGCCGTTCTTGCAGATGGCATGCAGGAAGTCGGTGACTATCAGGTATCGGTCAACGCATCGGCGCTGCCGGGCGGAATGTATTTCTACGCGTTGCATGCCGGCTCATTCGTCGAAACAAAAAAAATGCTGCTTGTTCGATAATGCAGTTTGCCGGCGCGCTTGTTCCGAGTGAATGAGCCCGGCGGCCGATCGTGATTGACGTTGTCTTATTTTTTATACTGCCCGGTCTCAGTGCAATACACACACACGCATTTTATCTGTGTATTGCATCGAGGCCGGGCAGTTTGCGTTATACTAAAAAGAGTGGATGAGGGGGAAAAGAGGAATGTTCGACTGAGAGAAAACGGCGAGAGGAAACGTATTTCATCGTAAACAGATGACATGTGTCAGAAAAATATCACTTGACAAAGAAAAGAAGGTTTTCTATCTTAATCGCTAAAGTTATCGGTTAAGGATGAAAAGCGCTTCGGCTGCCTTTTTTTACACAGTTCGACGCTTTCTTCAGTCTTTTTTCACACGGAGCATCATTATGAAAATTTCCACACTTCGTTGTCTGCTTCTTTGCTGTTTCATTCTTGCACCGGTGCTTGTCCGCGCGCAAGGCACACTTCAGGGAATGGTGAGCGATTCAACGCAACACGAAGCGCTCATCGGTGTCAACATCTTCCTCAAGGGGACGTCACTCGGAGGCATCACGGATATCGAAGGCAGGTACAAGATCTCACGCATTCCTGCCGGACGCTACACGGTGCGCATCTCGTATCTCGGCTATGCAGTACGCGAGGTGTCTGTCACGATTGCAGACGAGAAGACCACGACGCTCAATGTCTCATTGATGCCCGATATTATCCAGGGCGAGGTCGTCGTCATCACTGCGCAGGCGCGCGGACAAATGGCCGCGATCAACCAACAGGTCTCAGCCAACACGATCGTCAACGTCGTCTCGGAAGAGAAAATCAAAGAGCTTCCCGACGCCAACGCCGCCGAAGCGATCGGCCGGCTTCCGGGCGTGTCTCTGATCCGCTCCGGAGGTGAAGCAACAAAGATCGTGCTTCGTGGACTCTCTTCGAAATTCAGCAACATCACAGTCGACGGTGTGAAGATTCCCGCCACAGATCCGAACACGCGCGATGTCGATCTCTCAACGATCTCACAAGGCGCGCTCTCGGGAATCGAACTCTATAAGACGCTCACATCCGATCAGGATGCCGATGCCATTGCGGGCTCTGTCAATCTCGTCACGCGCAATGCTCCTTCCGAACGCACAATCGTGCTCGACCTGAAAGGCGACTACAACAAATTGATGAAGTCGGCCGAACAGTACGATCTTTCGGGCCGCTACGGCGAACGCTTCTTCGACGATGTCGTCGGCTTCCAGGTTCAGGCCAACGCCGAGCGCAAGATCCGTTCCAAGGAAGATATTGCATACGCCTACCAGTACTACAAGGATATCAACAATCCCAACTCGCCGACTAATGTCGATTATCGCATGGGATCGTTCACCGTTGATTTCACGGATGAAGTGCGCACGCGCCGCGGCGGACAGGCCATACTCGATTTCCGTACGCCGGATTCGGGAACCGTGAAGATCTCCGGTCTCTACAGCAGCACCGGCCGCGACTACACGCAGCACAATCGGACGTATGTCGGCATTTCAGGCAGCGGTGCATCGATGGATTATAACTACCGAACGACACAAACCGATATCAGCACCGTGAACACGTCACTGCAAGGGAAAAATTTCCTCGGCGGATTCGATATCGACTGGAGCGCTTCGTATGCCCATTCGAAGACTGACAATCCCTACGACTTCGCCATGAAGTTCACGGAGACTCCCGGGGTCGTATCGGGCGGCGTGCCCTCGGGCCGCGATCATCCGGAAGAGACAATCATCCCCTTTGCGCTCAATGACTTTTCGGCTGCCGGATGCTCGACTGCCGTGTACTACGGACAAACCAATTTCGATCGGGATCGTACGGCGGTCATCAATCTTGCGCGGCCCTACACGATCTCGGATCAGTTATCGGGACTGGTCAAGTTCGGCGGCAAATTGCGGGACAAGACACGCTATATGAATCAGCAGGAACTCGATGATAATAATTATCTCCATGCCTTTTCAGATGTCGGCGTCGATATCGACCGGTTGAAGACGACGCGCTTCGCCGATTATTATCTGAATCGACGGGGCGGACGTCCCTCGCTTTCCGACTTCGTCGATATGCCGGCAAGCTCGCGTGATCTGCTTGGCGTCTATCGGATGACGCCGCTCATCAATGTCGACGCCATGAAGACCTGGTACGACCTCACGAAAAATGCAGTGGTCAACGGCGAGACCCAATACGGTTCAAGCGCCGCGGCCGCGTTGAACGAATATGCTGTGACCGAACGCGTCAACGCAGGCTACCTGATGAACACGCTGAATCTTGGGCGGATGGTGACGATGCTCGCCGGCGTGCGCGTTGAAAGCGAATCGAACGACTATACGGCGCATTACTCGAACGGCGCCGTCTCGACGATCGGCATCAAGCAGATCATTGATTCGATCAAGACCGCAAACACTTCCTATACCGAGACGATCTGGCTTCCCAATATTCAGGCGACGCTCCGGCCCGCGGAATATCTGACTGTCCGCGCGGCGGCGTATAAGGCGTTGGCCCGTCCCGATTACAACATGCGCCTGGCGAATTTTTATATCTCGGGCAACGGCGGCACCATCTTCAATTTGGGCAATCCGAATCTGAAGGACACGCGCGCCTGGAACTACGAGCTCAACACGCAGATCCATAACAACACGATCGGACTGATCTCCGTTTCGGGATTCTACAAGGTGATCGACAATCTGTATCACTCGATGAGCGGCGTCAACGTCGACGCGGTCGATTCGCTCTTTCAGACGATGGGCATGACATGGCAGAATGAGCAGCCCTTCGCCAACATCATTCATCAGCGCTCGCTGCATAATCTGACGCTGCCCTATAACTCGAGCCGCCCAAGCTACGCCTGGGGCGTCGAGTTTGAGCATCAGATGAATTTCGGATTTCTGCCCGGACTCCTGAGCAACTTCACGCTTTCGTACAACGTCTCGCTCACGCGCTCTGAAACATATATCATCGGCAGCGAAACGATCACCAGAGCCGACACGACATATGTGCGCGGACAGCCCATTCTCACGTACACGAATTTCCACATACCGGTCGAATTCAAGCGCGAATCGGAAGGCCAGCCGAAACTCTATGGCAATGCGGCGCTCGGGTATGATATTGGAGACTTCTCGGCGCGATTGTCGGTCTTCTATCAGGATGAATATGTTCAGCAGTATTCGCAGGACGGCCAGGCTGATGTCATCGTCAACAGTTTCACCAAAATGGATCTTGCATTCAAACAAAAAGTCAGCGAACAAATTTCAGTAATGTTGAACATTAATAATATTACCAATAAGGAGGAAACAATTTCGTTCCGCAATAATGTCTCGTCTTGGCTTGTTCCGCGAACAGCGGAACTCTATGGATTGACGGCGGATTTTGGTGTTCGAATCCAATTCTAAGCTGTATTGCAGACTCTGATTGTAACGGATAATTCACATGTAAATGGTCACCTATCATCATAGAGGGAGAACATCGTATGAAACAAAAATATTACAGCTTACTGATCTTGCTTGTGCTCACCATGCCGGTGTTTTCATACGGGCAGGATCTTGTCCTTCAGGACTATAAGGCATCGGGCAACCAATATCTTAACACGCTGATTTTCCAGGATACCTCAAGCGCAGAGTTTAAGGCAGGCACGCGCGTCTATGTGCTCAAACGCGATGGCATCTATCTGTTAAATACGACGCTGGCCCTGACAAATAAGAAGCTGGTCTTCCGATCGGAATACGGTACGGGCCACTACGATCCGACGATCTTTCTCTATCCCGGCACCACAGGAAATCCCGCGGGCAACTTTGTCTCCCTTGCCGGAGGATCGATCACGATGAAGCACATCATCCTCTCCGGTTACTACGAGCCGCTTGATTCCTGTCTCGATCGGTTGCAGGGCGCGCTTATCACGCTGAACTCGTCGGGCTCGGGCGGAAGCGTTTATATCGACAGCTGCATCCTGAAGTCGGTCAACGGCCAGGCCATCCGCACCGACGGCAAGCCGGTAACGGTGCGCGTGACAAACACGATCATTGCCGATATGGGATTCCTGGGCACATCGAACTTCGGCGCGGGCAAGGGCATCGATCTGCGCGATCAGGATGTCGACACGTGCGACGTGCAGAACTGCACGTTTGTCAATCTCCAGGATCGTGTAATCCGTCACTACCAGGCGACCAAGGGACCGATCCGCAATTTCATCTTCAATCATAATACGGTTGTCAATTCGATGAGCTACCACGGCTTCCTCTCGCTTGGACGCGTCGACTCATCGGGCAACGGTATTCTTCAGATCAAGAACAATATGTTCGTCGATCATTTCGCACTCGGCGCCGATACCGCCTATCTGCGCCAGGGTGAATTCGGCGATCCTCGCGAAAACGATCCAGTCAACGGCAAACCGAGAATGACCTGGGTGATGACCACTCCGAACCTGGCGGCGAAATGGGATATCTCGAACAACTATTACGCCGTGTCCGATTCAGGCGCCGCAATTTTTGCGATGCCCGCACCCAATGCTCCGTATTACATGAATGCCGGTCCGGCTCTGACCTGGGGTATGAACACGCGACTCGGTGTGCTTGGAAAAGATACGGTCAACAACTTCAAGCAAGTCTCGGTCAAATTGACGAACACGCCGCCGTTGATGACACAAATGCTTCGCTGGGTCTATCGTTCAAGAACAGAAGGCGGAGACGGAAAACAAAAAAATTCGAATGACCCGAATTTCTCGAAGACCGCGCCCGGCAAATGGCCGTTTGACTATAACCGAAAGTCGGCCGAATACTACTTCGATACATTGAATTGCAAGATCCGCGGATCGGCAGCCACGATCGCTTCTCTTGTCACGACAGACGGCAAAGTCGCCGGTGATACGCGCTGGGGCGCAGCAGTCACAGGCGTGGTGGAAGTAACAGGAGCGGTGCCGGGCGTGTATGCGCTCGGGCAGAACTATCCCAATCCCTTCAATCCGACGACGTCAATCTCCTTCGATCTTCCGAAGGCGTCTGCAGTGACACTCACCATCTACAACGTGCTCGGGCAGGAAGTTGCGACACTCGTCAATTCGCAGCTCGCCGCGGGCCATTACAACGCGTCGTTCGACGCTTCGCACTACGCCTCAGGGATGTATCTCTATCGTCTCACGACGGGCGAATTTTCGGCCGTGAAAAAAATGCTGCTCGCAAAATAAATACCGCTGTTGGCGCATCCGACTGTGACTCAGCACAGCGCTGCGGGATGGAGGAATTTTTTTTATCCTCCATCCCGTTTTTTTTTCGTCTGGCATGAACAACACACCGATTTTTTTGTTATCTTTCTGTCAGGAAGAAAAACCCTGACGGCTGCGCGGCGCACATCCATATCGATGGAGAGAGAGGGACTGATGCGATTGATGAACGTGATCCTGATCCTGACAGCATGCGCAGTCTTCTTCAGCTGCACATCGGAGAACAAACAGCGGAGTGTGCATATGCAAGATGAAACTCTTGCGGCTGATATCGCCGCGGTGCAACATGCCCGAGTGTATTTCGGGCATCAGTCTGTGGGGAACAATATCCTCGCCGGCATTTCGCAGCTCTACGCGCGCACTCCAGGCGCGCCCGCCTTCACCGCCTGGCATGAAACGGACGTCCTTCCCGAATCGTACTTTGCCGAAGAACGCATCGGTGAAAACACACACCCCGATTTGAAATGCAGCGCATTCGTCCGCGCGCTTGACCGCTTCGCAAACCGGCCTCCGGATGTCGCGCTCATGAAGTTCTGCTATGTCGATTTCGGCGCGGGCAAGTCGGCCGAAGAAATCTTCGCGCTCTATGAATCGACGATCGATACACTCAGGAAAAAATTTCCCCGGGTGACATTCATCCATGTGACCGCGCCGTTGACCTCAAGGCGAACGGATCTCAAGGGTGTCATCCGGCGCCTGCTCGGCCGCGATTCATTCGAATCGGACAATGCCGAGCGCAGCCGATTCAACCAACTCCTTGCCCGACGATTTTCCGACGAACCGATCTTCGATCTGGCGCGGATTGAGTCGACCAGGCCAGACGGCACGCGCGAGGAATTTTCGTTCAACGGTCGGACCTGCGACGCGCTTGTACCGGAGTATACAGATGACGGCGGTCACCTCAATGAAACCGCGCGGGAACTGGCTGCGCGCGAGCTCCTGCGTGTTCTTGCACAAACAATCCGGCATCAGAAAGAAAAATCATCTCTCGCCCTTCTAAAAAAATAAAACCTGCCGATAGTATAACTATCAGCTTCACACATACTCTGTCTTAAGAGCACTGCTCACTGTTTATGCGACACCGGGGGGAACTCGTATGAACGGCATTCATCCTATCACTGTACCGCAACTCAACGTTAACGACGAGACCGCGAAATTCATCGAATGGACGGTTCCGCACGGAACGTACGTCGAGACGAATACGCCTGTGTCCGTCGTCGAAACTTCCAAAGCTGCAAACGAACTCTGCGCCGAACACGCCGGAGTGCTGTATCATCTCGTGGCGCCGATAAAGACAGTGAATGTCGGCCAGGAGATCGGCATGATCGGTCCGTCCATTCCGGAAATTGAAATGTTTCTTTCAAGGCGGGCAAGCGAAGCCGGAATAAAGGCAGGCGCTCCCTGTGACGCGCAGCAGCAGTCTGTCGTGACGCCGAAAGCGCTCCGGTTGATGGAGGAACATGCGATTACCGAATCGGACCTCCATGCGTCGGGTGTCCGCGGGGCGATCAAGGAAAAGGATGTGCGCGATTATCTTCTTCGTGTTCGCAATGCATCTGAAAACACCACCGCATCTGGCGCCGCCTCTTCCTCGTTCGTGATTCCTGATGTCATCAGCGCGCTTGTCGAGGACGATGGCCCGCTCTCCGAGCACGAACGCGCAGTGGCCGATGTGCTCGCCGAATCGAATCGCGGAGTGCTGTTGACGACCGCGGAGATGGAACTGGACCTCGAGGCGATAAACGCTTTTCTGGCGGTCAATCGGCAGGAGGGCCACATGCTCACGCTCCTGCACTGCATGATCGCTGCTGCCGGACGGGCGCTCAATCGCTATCCGCGACTGCGCAGCTTTCATCGCGGTCACACCATTTATCGTTATAAAGAATGCTCGATTGGTTTTGTCGTCAAGAGCATCTCGGGCGACCTCTATACGCCTGTTATTGGACGGGCGGACGCGCGCGCAGTGACTGAGATCGCCCGGCAGGCTCATGCACTCACAATGAAAATCAACCGGGACTCCATTCAGCAGGGAGACATGTCAGGAGGGTGTTTCACAATCTCACACATCGCGTCGCCTGTGCTGCGATCGTTCAAAGCGCTGCCCAATCATTGGCAGTCGGCGATCCTGGCGGTGACCGGCCAGCGCTCGAAACTTGTGCTTGGACCCGACGGGCGGGTCGTGGAGCTTCCTGTGTGCACGCTGACGCTTTCTTACGATCACGCGCTGTGCGATGGCATGTATGCGGCCGGATTTCTCCAGGCGCTTATCACAGAACTTAACACACTATGCTCATGACCAATTCCTCGATGATGTATCTGAGACGGCCTCTGTGCATTTCGCTTTGCGACAGAAATTCGAATGCCGTCGCACTCTATGAAATGATGTATACGATCCGGGCCTTCGAACATTCGCTGCTTGAAATGTTCGGCGCCGGTGTGCTTGCCGGCACCACGCATACCTGTCTTGGCCAGGAAGCCACGGCCGCAGGCATCCTTTCGGCGATCGACAGAAAGCGGGATTGCGTTGTGACCAATCATCGAAATCATGGTCATTTTCTCGCCTACTGCGGAGAACTCGAGCGGCTCTATCTTGAAGTGATGGGCAGACCTGAGGGCATCTGCGCCGGCAGAGGCGGAAGTCAGCATCTTCACTTTCACAATTATTATTCAAACGGGGTGCAGGGAGGCATCGTCCCATTTGCCGTCGGAATCGCGTTAGCCGAGAAGAATAAACGCTCCGGCGCTGTGACGATTGTCTTTCTGGGTGACGGCACATTGGGAGAGGGCGCGGTCTATGAGGCGTTTAATTGCGCCTCGCTCTGGGGTGCGCCCGTGTTGTTCGTGATCGAAGACAATGGCTACGCACAAAGCACGCCGCGGCGTCTGGGTGTGTCCGGTTCGATCCGCGCGCGCGCCGAGGCATTCGATATCCCTGTCGATGAATTGCATGCATGCTCGCTCGATCCGTGCGCAGTGCTCCAGAGCGCATCGGGAGCAATCGACCGGGCTCGCGTGAATGTCAAACCCCAATGCATCGTGCTCCACAATTACAGGCTCGGCCCGCACTCGAAGGGCGACGATCAGCGCGATGCATCCGAGGTTAAACGGGCATGGGAGCATGATCCGCTCGCCGCCGCGCGCGCCAGACTCGCCCTTGAAGACGCCTGGCAGATTGAACAGAATGTCACAATCCTCATTCACGAAGCACAGACCCGGGTGTTGGACGATTCAATCCGCTTCCCCCGGCATGGAGTGACGTATGACCAACCACCTTGCAGCACAAACAGCAAAAACGGGGAACATCCTCTCTTCGCTCAACGGGGCGATGCACCTGCTGTTAAGTGAAGATGAACGCGTGATCGTGATCGGCGAGGACGTTGCCGATCCCTACGGGGGCGCCTTTAAGGTGACGCGGGGACTCTCCACGCTTTATCCCGATCAGGTGATCACAACGCCGATCTCCGAGGGCGCGATCACAGGGATCGCCGCCGGCATGGCCGTGCGCGGCTTCAAGCCTGTGGCAGAGATCATGTTCGGAGATTTCCTGACACTGGCGGCCGACCAGCTCATCAATCACGCGGCGAAATTCAACTTTATGTACAACGAGACAGTGAGCGTCCCGCTCGTCATTCGCACACCGATGGGGGGGCGACGCGGATACGGCCCGACACACAGCCAGTCGCTTGAAAAACATTTCCTTGGCGTGCCGGGTCTGACTGTCGTCGCCGTCAATTCCGCAACCGATGCGGGCGAACTGCTTGTGACAGCCGTCAAACACGCGCGCGCACCGGTGTTGTTCATCGAAAATAAACATCTCTACACACTCCAGACCACGACGCATCTTTCCGGCTGGAACCTGGAGCGCCTCGGTCTATGCGGTGAGACGGACACGTTCCCCACCATTGTGTTGTGCCAGCAGTTCGCTCCTGCAAGCGACGCGCTGATCTTCACATACGGGGGAATGACACCCTTATGCATCGAAGCGCTCATCAGGCTCCACGAAACCGAGGGGCTCAACTGCGACCTTGCGGTGTTCTCGCAGCTGTCGCCCGTGCCGACCGGGCATCTGCGCAGCATCATGACAATGAAGGCGCTTCCATCGGTCTGCGCCTATGCAGAGGAAGCCAGTGTGGAATCGGGCTGGGGAGCGGAGATGATTGCATCGGTCGAAATGGCGCGCCAACAGCTGGGCATGATGGCACCGTTGATGCATGTGAGAATCGGCGCTGATCACACGCCCATTCCGGCCTCACGCGGTCTTGAAAACGCTGCATTGCCGCAGATCGAGGATATCGTGATGACGCTTGTCAATTGCTTTTAACACGCCCGCACACCCAGACACAGACGCACGCAACCACATGCTCGTAACACGGGAGGGGAGGCCCGATGCCTGATGAATATCGACGAGAAGATCCGATCCCTGATGGCCGAAATTTTCATGACCGAGCTTGAACTCTGCAACAGCGAGATCACACCGAAGACGGTTGCACAGTGGGATTCGCTTTCTCATATCAAACTTATGCTTGCGCTCGAAAGGGAATTCGCCATCCGCATTCCAGATGAACAGATCGTCATGCTTGCAAGCTTCAGAGAGATTACCGATGCGGTTCACAAACTAGCCGGAGAGGAGCGCGCTGATGGGACGCGTCAGACAATTGCAGAGGGATGATCTTTCGCGCGTTGTTGAACTCAACAACAAACTCTTTCCGACCAGCGTCCGAATTCCATTCGAGGATCAACTGACACTCTTTGAACGCGTGTGTTTCAAAAATCCATGGCACGACAACGACATCACATCGCTTGTCTATGAGGATGATCAGGGAGTGCTCGCGGGCTTTCTTTGTGTGCTGGCCCGGCCCATGCTGCTGGGGTCCCGGCAGATCAGGGCTGCGGTCTTTCAGCATATGATGGTCGATCGCTCGACACTGGCGAGCTTTCAAATGTTTCGTGCGCTTGTTGAAGGGCCCCAGGATTTTTCGATGGGTGAAAATGCGGTCGACGTGGTGTGCAAACTCTGGACACGTCTCGGTCATCCGGTCTCAAGGCTCAACAGCATCTACTGGCGGCGATTTTTGAAACCCGTCTCGATTGCGGCACACCAGGCGGCAAGGCGCTCGTCGCTGCGTGCAGTGGCCCGCGCGTCGATGCCCGTGTGCCGGGCCGTCGATGCGCTTCTGGAGCGGATCCCCGGCAATCCCTTGCGTGTGGGATCGCACGACAGGCGTGCCGTGTCGAGCCAGATTGATGAGGAACTCGAGACAGCCATGATGCTCGGCGAACTTCCGCGGATGACGACCGCGTGCGCGCTGCATCCGGTCTACACCGCCGAAACACTCGACTGGCTGTTGCACCTGCTTTCGGAAGAAACGCGAAACGGCCGGCTGCAAAAAAAATTGGTGAGAGATCCCTCGGGCGCGATCGACGGATGGTACATCTATTATTTAAACTCGGAGGGACCGAGTCCCGTGTTTCAGATCGCGGCGGTGTCGGAACAAAAAATCGGTCATGTGCTCGATCATCTCTTTGCGCATGCCCAAATGCACGGCGCGCTTGAACTCACAGGACGGATCGAGCCGAGGTATATGAAGGCGCTGCGGGAGAAGCGATGCTACTTTATGCCGGGAAGAAATTGGATGCTTGTGCACTCGCACGATCCCGAGATTTTGCATGCGATCGACAGGGGCGATGCCTTCCTCTCGCGCCTCGAAGGCGATTTGTGGGTGCTGTGAGCTGCGCAGTCGGCTGCATCAACATCGCCCGGAAAGAACGGTCCGTGCGGCCTGTGTGTGTCTCAAATATTCAGGATGAGCAGTTCCGAATACAGCGCGTCGACCTGCGCCGGGCTGAGTGTGTGCGATTTGAACATGCGCGGAGACGTTACTCGGAAGCGTATGCTTCCCGGAAGCGCATGCGTCGATGCGCCCAGGAGCCGGCAGTCGACCTTCATGAACATGCTGTGCGTCTTCACACACAGATGAAGTCCGAAGCGCTGCGCGTGTTCACGAAAGACCTCGGGACAACTGATGTAATGGAGATGATTGAAGTGAAGCCGGTTGCGGATGATATCCGTATAGATGCAGTAACAGTACATCCCATCGGACTCGCGCGCAAACAAGAGGTGACCGCATTGAAACGCGCTGTGATGATCGAATAAGATCCGGTCCGATGCGGACAGGCGTTGACGGATTTCTGAGCGATCGGTGATGAACCGGAATGCCGTGGGCGTAAGCAGGCGCACTGCCGAGACTCCGGGATAGAAGATCAGCGCATGCGTGTCAAGATACTCAAATCCCAGTTGCTGGAAGATCCGCTCAACAGTGGGAGAGGGACTGAAGTTCGTTACCGTGCAATCGCCCATACGAACAAGCGGCAGCACCATCTTAATGCTTTCGCCCCTGAACTCCGGCTGCACAATCCAGCTTGAGACATTGCAGAAGCGTTGTGTCGCGCCGGCGATCATGCGCCGCGAATAGATCGTGCCCAAATATCCGACGATGACTCCTTTGTCTGTGAGCACATATCCCGGCGGCTCGCACGGATCGATCCAGGGATACGTAAACAATCCTCGCCATTCATTGGCCCCAAGCCGGGGATTGTTAAATTCTTTAAGCAGCGTGTGGATATCATCGAACATGCCGATATCCGCTTTCTCGACTGTCGCCATAATCAAGTTCCCCCTTGAAAGAAAATCCATTGCATAACAAAGGAATTCCGGTTTGTAATATAGAGTCTCTTCGACCGGAAATCAAGACCCGGGGCATGAACGACGTGCGCGCGCTTTGACTCATCATTACTCTACCCCTGGCTGATGTAAATGAGGAATGTTGCGCACTTGCCCGCGCGCTTGGGGGAGCGTGTGTGTATGTTGGAGCCGAAACGCGCCTTGTATTCAATCGGCGGTCACACAGTCCCGGCGAAAAAAAACGGACCTCATGATTTTGAAATGACGGAAAAAAAACGGACATTAGAGTATAGCTCCCTATCATCACACTCCATCGGTAAAAAAATTTAACCATCGGCACTTGTTTGCCAAAAATGCAACGGAGTGGTGAGCGAAATACTTGAAGAAAGAGTTGTAGTATGTCCGATTCACCTGTACACTCGTTTCACATCCCCGTTTTGGGTCTTGCCTTCTCCATCGACACCCCACTGCGTGTTGGCCGTTTCGGAATCTCGTCCGTCGTTTCGATCGTTGACGACATCCTGATCGAGCATATGCGAAAGCACTATGCGTCGGTCTTCGGCGAAGAGTTTACGCCGATCTCACCGAAAGAAGAGGACGCCCGCGCCCGGCGTATCACGGAATATCTGAACCTGCTTCATCGCCAACTCCAAAAGCAGATCGCCGAACTTCGCCAGTCCGCCTTCGAAAGCAAGGGGGAGATCGTGAAGTATTTTGAAATGCTTGCCGAGACTTCTCCGCTCAAGGCGCTCTATGAGCGCATGAAGCATGCGGCCGATGCCTGGGAAAAAAAACGGCTGCAGGAAGAATTGCGCACGACGATCGTGGCCGGCGCCATCGATGTCAACATCATGACAAAGCTCGACAAGGTGAACTTCGCATCCGACGGCACGCAGCTCTCAAACGATTATACAGACGCCGTGGCGGCGCTGCGGGGATTCGTGAGGAGCGATCTTGAGTCGTCTGTGGTCTTATCGGCCGGACTCAATCCGAGACTCTTCAGCTATATGGGGCAGTGTCCTGAATTTCTTCCCGACAACGAAGGGCGTCTGCACAAGAAGGTGATTCTCAAAGTCAGCGATTTTCGTTCGGCGCTCATCCAGGGGAAGATTCTCGCCAAGAAGGGAATTTGGATCAGTGAGTTCCGCATCGAATCGGGACTGAACTGCGGAGGCCATGCCTTTGCCACAGAAGGAATGCTGCTCGGACCGATTCTTGAAGAATTCAAGAACCGGCGCGAGGAGCTCGCGCAGGAACTCTTCGGTCTCTACACTGCGGCACTGAAAGAAAAGGGCGTTGCATCGCCCGTGACGCCGTTTCTGCAGCGTGTCACGGTTCAGGGCGGCATCGGCACGGCCAATGAAGATGCGTTTTTGAGAGAATACCACAAGGTGGACGGCACGGGTTGGGGGTCGCCGTTTCTGCTTGTGCCCGAGGCGACAAACGTGGATGATCAGACGCGCCAGATTCTGCAGCAGGCAAAGCAGGAAGATTTTTATTTATCCGACGCCTCGCCGCTTGGCGTACCGTTCAACAATCTGCGGGGCAGCACCAGCCATCAGCTGATCTCGGAGCGCGTCGAAGACGGACGATCCGGTTTTCCCTGCACGAAAAAATTCCTCGTCTCGAATACCGAATTTACCGAGGCGCCGATCTGTACGGCTTCGCGCAAATATCAGGCGCTGAAGATCAAGCAGCTCGAGTCGAGCGGACTTTCCGAGGAACATGTGGCGCGCGCGGTCGATAAGCTGCAGGAGAAAGCATGCCTGTGCGAACATCTTGCCTCTCCCGGCATCATCAACAGCGATGAATATGATGAGGAAACGCCGTTGGCCGTGGCGGTCTGTCCCGGACCGAATCTCGCGTATTTTTCGAAGATCGCCACGCTCGAAGAAATGGTTTCGCATATTTACGGCCGGATCAATTTGCTGACGTCGGACGATCGGCCCAATATGTTCATCAACGAGCTGCGCTTGTATATCGACTATCTCAAACATGAGATTGAAAAGCAGCTCGGACTGATCACGGCCAAAGAGCAGAAATATTTTACCTCGTTCAAATCGAATATGATCGAAGGCATCGCGTATTACAAATCGCTCGTGCCGAATCTTGCGCGCGAGACGGAGCTCTACAGAGAGACGATGAAGCGCCAGCTGCAGGCACTCGAGGAAGAGCTCGTCAATATCATCGTGCCGAAGATCGAAGCCTGACGATCGAGCACAATGCTCGTCGCGTTGAACTTGTGAAGCCGTGCGCGAACAGTTTATTTCGCCACGGCTTCTGTCGTTCCCATATACACAAGCGCGATGCCCGCTTCGAGCGCGTAGAGATTGATGCGCTCGTCCCTGTAGAATTCCTTATAAAAGATTTTGCGTATGCCGCTGTTTGCAAGCAGCTTGAAGCACGTCAGGCAGGGCGAGGCCGTCACATAGATCTCGGCGCCGTCGATCGCCACGCCGTTCTTGGCAGCCTGGGCCACCGCATTGGCTTCGGCGTGCACCGTGCGAACACAGTGCCCGTTCTCCATATCGTGCCCCGCATCGTCGCAATGCACTCCACCGCGCACACTCCCGTTGTATCCTGTCGAGAGAATGGTCCGGTCGCGCACGATCACCGCACCGACATGCTTTCTGTCGCACGTCGAGCGCGAGGCGACCTGCTCGGCGATATTCATGAAATATTCGTGCCATTCGACGCGTTTTTGATCCGCCGGCATAATGGGGATTCCTTTTAATGAAGGATTGTGATGGCGCGCGGGGCGGGACGGGGAATGGGGGTTTTTTCCCGCAGACTCGCGCTTTTATTCGGAAAATATAATGTAGCAAAGCCGTGAATAATTTCCAAAATGTCGGCAAAAAATACTTGACATTCCTCCAATTTGTTGATAATTTAAGTTACCGTTAAAGGAATCGATAAAGTAAATATTTCGACATTTTCGTGTGAAATTATGAGCCGCTCACATTTTCTTCGCCCGCTGTGCCTCGTTGTTTTTTTTGCCGCTGTTTCCTTTGGCGCTCAACCGACAATCGGATGGAAAGATCGCTCGAACATCCTGAAGCGCATCCATGCGCCGGTATTCCCGAAGCGCGATTTTTCGGTGACCTCGTATGGCGCGATCAATAACGGCACAAGCGACTGCACCGAAGCCTTCGCTCGCGCGATCGATGCCTGCGTCGCTTCCGGCGGCGGCCGTGTTGTCGTGCCCGAAGGCGTCTTCCTCACCGGGGCCATCCATCTCCGATCGAATGTGAATCTCTTTGTGTCGAAAGGCGCCACGATCAAATTTTCAACCGATCCGGCAAAATATCTTCCCGTCGTCTTCACGCGCTGGGAAGGAATCGAATGCATGAACTATTCGGCGCTCATCTATGCCTATGAGCAAACGAATATTGCCGTGACGGGCGAAGGAGTGCTCGACGGGCAGGGAGCCAATGAGAATTGGTGGAAGTGGTGCGGCAAGAAGGAATACGGATGGGGAAAGGATGATGTCTCGCAAAAAGAGGACAAGACGATGCTCATCGACTTCGGCGCCAAGGGCACTCCGGTGTCGAAGCGCGTGTTTGGAAGCGGCCATTACCTGCGTCCGAATTTCATCCAGCCGTACAAATGCACGAATGTGCTGATCGAGGGCGTGACGCTCAAGGACTCGCCCATGTGGTTTCTGCATCCTGTGCTTTCGAAAAATGTCATCGTCGATCACGTGACTATCAATGGTCTGGGTCCGAACAACGACGGATGCGATCCGGAGTCGTGCGAGGATGTGCTTATTAAAAATACATTCTTCAATACGGGCGACGATTGCATCGCGAT
This sequence comes from Bacteroidota bacterium, assembly GCA_035298825.1. GTDB lineage: Bacteria > Bacteroidota > Ignavibacteria > UBA10030 > UBA8401 > CAISDA01. Next base: position 12,670 of record DATGXR010000283.1, on the reverse strand, counting down.
TAAATCGGGCCGCAACGCCGATGGCCGGCGCGTCAATCGGCCCACGAAGAATGTTGTGATCACCGGATGCAAGATGCTCGACGGGCATGGCGGCGTCGTGATCGGCAGCGAAGTCTCAGGCGGCGTGATGAACGTGTTTGCCGACAACTGCGACATGGATTCGCCGAAGCTCGACCGGGCGCTGCGCTTCAAGACCAATTCCGTGAGAGGAGGCGTGCTTGAAAACTTCTTTGCGCGCAATATCCGCGTCGGACAGGTGAAGGAAGCCGCGCTCATCGTCGATTTCCAGTACGATGAAGGCGATGCCGGAACATTCACACCGACGCTGCGCAATATCTCGATCGACAGTCTCACGTGCGCAAAAGGCGAATATGCCATTCTGATCCACGCCTATAAGCGCTCGCCGGTGACGAATCTCACACTCACGAACTGCACGTTTACGAATATCGACAAACCCAACGTCATGGAGCATGTGAAGAACGTCAGGTTGAAGAATGTGTGGCTCAACGGAGCGAATATTTCGGACGGCGTCCGATCGCGCGTGAGCGCGGAGCCCGCCGCATCATCCGACAGATGGTCCGTGCGTCTTGCCGAAAATTTTCTGCGCCTGCATCCGGATTCGATCGCCTATACAAAAGAAGGCAGGAATGCCAAGTGGAATTACGAACAGGGCCTCATGCTCGAGGCGTTCTATCGCATGTGGCGAGCGACACGCGATCCCCGGTATTTCGAGTACATCAGGACAAACGACGACCGCTATGTGAAGGAGGACGGCTCGATCGCCTCGTATGAGTTTACGGAATACAATCTGGATAATATCGCCCCGGGCCGGCCGCTGTTTTATCTGCTGGAGGCGACGAAGCAGGACAAATATCGCATCGCGCTCGACACGCTGCGCAAGCAGCTTGCCGAACATCCGCGTACGAGCGACGGCGGATTCTGGCATAAGCTCATCTATCCTCATCAGATGTGGCTCGACGGCCTCTATATGGCCGAACCGTTTTACGTGCAGTATGCCGTGCGCTTCAACGAGAAAAAAGCATTCGATGACGTCGCCCGCCAGTTTCTCACTGCGTCTCGTCACATGAGGGACACGGCGACCGGATTGTATTATCATGCCTGGGATGAGTCCCGCACACAGAAGTGGGCCAATTCCGTCACAGGATGTTCGCCGAATTTCTGGGGCCGATCGATCGGCTGGTATCTGATGGGACTTGTCGACGTGCTCGAATATTTCCCGGCGCACCATCCCAGGCGCAATGAACTCGTCTCGACATTCCGCTCGCTTGTCGAAGCGACCGCCCGGTATCGCGATGAAAAGACAGGACTCTGGTTTCAGGTGATCGACCAGCCCCGACGTCCCGGCAATTACCGTGAAGCGTCTGTTTCGGCAATGTTGACGTATGTCTACGCCCGCGGTGCAAATACGGGCTTACTCGAGAAAGCTTACCGTAATCTGGCACAGGAATCGTTCAACGGCATTGTGGCCAATCTCGTGACGACAGACGCCGACGGCACGATCAATTTGAATCACGTCTGCAGCGTGGCCGGCCTGGGCGGCAAACCCTACAGGGACGGCAGCTTCGACTATTACGTGAATGAGCCGCAGCGCACGAACGATTTCAAAGGCTACGGCCCGTTCCTGCTTGCGGCAATCGAACTTGAACGAACAAGAGCCAAATAATTTCAACTTCACACACTCTCTTTCTCACTTGCTTATGAAACGGAATCGATCGTTCTCCTCGCGCATCGGCATCCTCGCCGTTGCCGCACTGCTCGCGCTCGGCATGGCATCCGTCGAGCGCAAGCCCCACATTTTTCTTGTGGGCGATTCGACGATGGCCGACAAACCCATCGTCGCAAATCCTGAAGTGGGCTGGGGACAGATGTTCCCCGAGTTTTTCACGCCCGGCACAGTGACGATCGAAAACCATGCGCAGAATGGCCGCAGCACGAAATCCTTCATCGATCAGGGACGCTGGCAGACCGTTGCGGACAGATTGCAGCCCGGCGATTATGTCTTTATCCAGTTCGGACATAACGATGCGAAGCAGGACGATTCACTGCGCTACGCCGCACCCCGCGGAGCCTATAAGGATAATCTCGAGCGCTTTGTGCGCGACGCGAAGGCAAAGGGAGCGACACCCGTGCTTGTGACGCCGGTCAACCGCCGGAAGTACGACACACGGGGAGTGTTTGTCGATCAGCACGGAGAGTATCCAGCCGTGGTGCGCGATGTGGCCCGCAGTGAACATGTCGCGCTCATCGATCTTTACGCGATGAGCCTCGACGTCCTGACCCGCGAAGGCGAAGAGGGATCGAAAAAGTACTTTCTTGTCGGCGTGCCTGAAGGCCAGTACGCGCATCTGGAGAAACTGAAACGCGACAACACACACTTCACGAAATTCGGCGCCATTGAAATGGCCCGGCTTGTCGTTCGCGGCATCCGCGAGGCGCATCTGAGTCTTGCATCGCTGCTCAAAGACGACGCGCAGGTACAGTTCCCCGCATTGCACAAACGCGTCTGCCTCGATAATTATTTCAACGACGAGACAAAAGTCTCGGGCTCGAAATCGTACGGCTTCCACTACGTGTGGCAGGATACGGCGAATTCAGGATTCTCCGTGCTCGGAACGCTCTTCGATCGCAAGGGAGCCGAATGCGATACGCTGCGTCAGGCTCCGACATCCGACCTGCTCAAAAAATTCGGCGTCTACATCATCGTCGATCCGGACACGCCCCTTGAGTCCCCCACGCCGCATCTGATGGACGAGCGTTCGGCCGAGGCGATCGCCGATTGGGTCCGCGCAGGCGGCGTGCTTGTGATGCTCGAGAACGACAAAGGCAATGCGGAGTTCGAGCACTTCAACATCCTTGCCGGGAAATTCGGCATCCGCTTCAACGAAGACAGTTATCACAGAGTCGAGGGAACGAATTTCGATCAGGGCAAAAGCGACGTCTTTCCGGATCATCCCTTGTTCCGCGGTGTGAAAAAGATCTATATGAAGGAAGTCTGCTCGCTCACGCTCACGGCGCCTGCCGAAGCGCTGTTGAGCGAAGACGGGCATGTGTTGATGGCGACAGCGAACGTTGGAAAGGGCATGGTGTTTGCCGTGGGAGATCCGTGGCTCTACAACGAATATATCGACAACAGGAAACTGCCCGCGTCGTTTGAAAATTTCAAGGCCGCTCAAAATCTTGTCGACTGGCTCCTGTCGCATGCGGCAGAGACAAGAGAATAACATCCGGAAAACGCGCCGCATGCGCGCGCGCAGAAGAAGGAATAATGTCATGTCAATGTCACTCTGTATTTTTAACATATCAGCATAAAGGGGATCAATCTTGAAAAAAGGCATTCAAGTTACACTCTCCGATATCGCCATGAAGATCGGCGTGTCGAAGGTCACCGTCTCGAAGGCCCTGCGTGGGCATCCGGACATTTCGCGCGAGACGGTGAAGAAAGTCAAGAAGGTCGCCAAGGATCTCGGATATTTTCCGAATTTTATGGCGCGCAATCTTTCCTCGAAACATTCGAATACGATCGGCGTCGTGGTGCCGAAGATCGCGCATTTTTTCTTCTCCACGATGATCGAGGCAATCTACGATGTCGCTTTCGAAAATAATTACGAGATCATCCTCACCGTCTCGCAAGAGGATGCAAAGCGCGAGCTCTGCCATATCAAGTCGCTCTTGTCGATGCGCGTCGACGCGTTGATCGTTTCGGTGTCGCAGGAGACGACAGATTTCTCGATCTTTCACAAGGTGAAGGAAATGGGCGTGCCGCTGACATTCGTCGATCGCGTGCTCGACGACAGGAGCTTCAATACGGTGGCCAACGACGATCGCGGCGGCGCGCTTGCAGCCATGGAACATGCGATCAGTGTTGGCTATACGAAACTCGCATTCCTGGGCGGATACGAACATGTCAACATCGGCCATCTGCGCCGCGTGGGCTTCGAGGACGCGCTGCAAAAGCATGGCATTCCGGTGCGTCCCGAGTGGATCGTGCACAGCGGCTTCGGCGAGGAAGACGGTTATAACGGATTCATAAAACTGTGCGAGACGGGAGCGCTTCCCGAATTTATTTTTTGCGCGACATTCCCGATCGCACTCGGCGTCTACCGCGCGGCCGAGGAATTCGGCGTGAAGATCCCCCAGGATATCGATCTGATGTGCTTCGGATCGGGCGTTGCCAATCGGTTCCTCTCGACGCGCATCAGCTGCGTCGATCAGCCGGTGGCCGAGCTGGGCCGAAAGGCGATGGAGGTCACGCTTGCCGCCATCCAGTCGACATCCGATGACAGCGTGCCACAGCATGTCCAGCTTGATACGACACTCAAGCTTGCCGACACGTGTATCAGAAAGATCGCTGTGCCGAAACCAATCATCTACACGCATCCGCCCTTCTTCGCGCAGGCTGCAAACGGAAAAGAGAAAACACGGTGAACATCAAGACACTTCTTTTCGCAGCCTGTCTCGTGTGTGCAGGGATTGTTTTCGCTTCTGGAACCGATACAACCGCATCAAGAGACAGCCGGCACTATCCCTGGATTCCGGACAATCACGACGGCACATATACCAATCCCGTGATACATGCCGATTACTCTGATCCCGATGTGATCCGTGCAGGCGAAGCGTACTATCTGGTTTCCTCGAGCTTCGGACATACGCCGGCCCTGCCCGTGCTCCAATCATTCGATCTTGTCAACTGGACGATCATCGGCCACTGCCTCAAGAATCTTCCGTGGAGCGAGTTCGATCGCCGCGGGCATGGCAATGGCGTCTGGGCTCCAAGCATCCGGTTTCACAAGGGCGAGTTCTATGTGTACTTCGGCGATCCTGACCGCGGGATCTTCCTGACCAGGGCGAAGAAGATCACGGGTCCATGGTCAAAGCTTGTGTGCGTGAAGCAGGCCAAGGGATGGATCGATCCGTGCCCCCTCTGGGACGACGACGGCAACGCCTATCTTGTCCATGCCTGGGCGAAGAGCCGCGCGGGATTCAACAGTGTGCTGACAGTGAACCGGATGAATCCCGAAGGCACGAGCGTCATCGATACGGGTGTGACGGTGTTCGACGGCCATGCGAATCATCCGACGATGGAAGGTCCGAAATTCTATAAGCGCAATCACTGGTATTACATCTTCGCTCCCGCTGGAGGCGTGAAACCGGGATGGCAGACCGTCTTGCGATCGAAAAATATTTTCGGACCGTATGAAGACAAGATCGTGCTCGATCAGGGCCGCACGTCAGTCAACGGACCGCATCAGGGAGCGTGGATCGACACACCGTCGGGCGAGGACTGGTTCATCCATTTTCAGGACGTCGGCGCGTTTGGCCGCATCGTGCATCTGGAGCCGATGGTGTGGAAGGATGACTGGCCGGTGATCGGACGCGAAGTCGGCCGAAGCGGCAAAGGCGAACCGGTGAGTGTGTATCGGATGCCGGAAGTTCCGCATCGCGCCGGCACATCGGTGATTCCACAGACAAGCGATGAATTCACCGGACGCACGCTCGGACTGCAGTGGCAATGGCAGGGCAATCACAAACAGGACTGGTATGAGCTCCGAAAGGGCAGGTTGCGATTGTCGTCGCGGACGCCGGAGATGCAGGACTCCTCACTATGGGACGCGCCGAATCTTCTGCTTCAAAAATTTCCCGCGCGTGCGTTCACTGTCACCGCGCGTCTTTCCAACGCGCAGCTTCGCGCGGGTGAGCGCACGGGACTCGTCGTCTTCGGGATGGATTATTGTTCGCTTCATCTGAAGCGCGATGCAACAGGATCGACGATCGAGCTTGTCACATGCGCTGACGCCAATCGCTCCGGTCGCGAACACATCGAGACCGCACGGAAGCTTCCGTCGATGCCGGCGCAGATCGATCTGCGCGTCGACGTTGATACATCAGGCGTCTGCCGGTTCAGTGTATGTACGGACGGAACATCATTCGTTCCCATCGGCGGCGCATTCACCTCGCGTGCCGGACTGTGGGTCGGAGCAAAAGTGGGACTCTATGCACAGGGCAGTCCGGGCGCGCGCACGCGCGGGTATGCAGAGTACGAGTACTTCAGATTTAATTAAGAGCGCATGAAAGAATTTAAAAAAAGGAGTCATTGATGATACGGCAAATCACGAGGAGCGCATCCGGACATGCACTCACACTTATTCTCGTCACGATGCTCTGTGCGCTCTCAACGCACGCGCAGACTCGCGGCGCCATCGAGCCTGTGCCGGCGGCGTATCTGCAAAATCTTCCCTTTGCAATGCCCGAGATCAGGCTGCCTGAATTTCCGGATCGCACAATGTCTCTGCGCGAGTTCGGCGCCGTGGCCGATGGCCGCACGATGAATACGGAAGCCTTCAGCCGCGCGATCAAGGCCCTGAGCGCAGCCGGAGGCGGAACACTCATCGTGCCTCCGGGAGAATATCTCACCGGACCGATCGTGCTTGAGAGCAACATCAATCTGCACGTCGAGCGCGGAGCGCTTGTGGTCTTCAGCAAGCGCTTCGAGGATTTTCCCCTGATGCCGTTCCCGACGCCGAAATCGAAAAATTTTAAATGCGCGCCTCCCATCTTCGGCTACAAGCTTGAGAATGTCGCCATCACGGGCGGCGGCGTGTTCGACGGCTCCGGCGAGGCCTGGCGGCCGGCGAAGAAGGAAAAATACACCGCGAACGAATGGAAGTCGCTTACCGGTTCGGGCGGCGTGGTGAGCGACGACGGGAAAATGTGGTACCCCTCGAAGGAAGCGATGAACGGCGAAGCGTATCTGGCCGAATTGAAAAAGACGACATCCAATCCGACGGCTGAACAGACCGCAGGCGCCCGGGAATTCCTGCGGCCGAAAATGGTCGAACTCTATGGTTGCACGCGCGTGCTCTTGGACGGTCCCACATTCAGGAACTCGCCGCAATTTGCCGTCCATCCGGCAGAATGCGAACACTTGGTGGTGCGCAATGTGACGATCCAAAATCCCTATAGCGCGCAAAACGGCGACGGACTCGATCTGAGCTCCTGCCATACGGCAATCGTCTACAAGACGGTAGTCGACGCCGGAGACGACGCGCTGTGCATCAAACCGGGCGGTGTCTCGTCTTCAAAAAAATGGGACGTCTCGTGCGAGAATATCATCATCACCGACTGCACGGTCTATCACGGCCATGGCGGATTTGTCATCGGAAGCGAAACCTATGGCGGCGCGCGCAACATTCTTGCGCGCAACCTGACGTTCCTCGGCACAGACGTCGGACTGCGCTTCAAGTCGGCCCGCGATCGCGGCGGCGTGATCGAAAAAATCTTCATCGACGGCATCGTCATGAAGGACATCGTCAATGAAGCTGTCTTGTTCGAAACATATTATGCCTCGGGCAGCCCCGAAAAAAATGCGCTCTCACGCGACGATTCCCGAAAGGCCGAAGCCGTCAACGAACGCACTCCGACGTTTAAGGAATTTTCAATCCGCAATCTCACTTGCCTCGGTGCGGACCGGGCGATCCTGTTCCTGGGACTGCCCGAAATGCCGATCAAGGATATCTCGATCACCGATGCGGTCATCACATCGCGCAAGGGCGCGCTCATTGTCGATGCCGACGGCGTCACACTCGAGCGTGTGAAGATCATTCCCTCATCGGGTCCGGTCTACACGGTCAACGAAGCCAAACGCGTGTCGATCACGCAGGGCATCGTCCCCGAAGGAACGCAGACGTTTTTGAATGTGGCGGGAGCAGGTTCCTCCGCGATCGTGATTTCACAAACGGATGTTTCGAAGGCAAAACTTCCCGTGGAACTCGGCGCGGGCGCGTCGCAGACTGCGGTCGATGTGCGCCGATAATTTTTCTTCGCCGAAAGAGAGAAAGAAAGAGAGCCGTCTGTGAAAGGTACCGATCCGCAGACAATGACGATACGCAGACGCAGCGTGCGCGTATGCTTCACGCTGCTTGCCGTGCTTGCGACATGTGTGCACACACCGATGCTGGCCGACGAACAGACGCAGATCACCGTGGCCAGAGACGGCACGGGAGATTTCACTTCGGTGCAGGAAGCGATCAATTCCGTGCCGCATCACAACACGCACACGGTGACGATCCTGATCCGCAAGGGCGTCTATCACGAAAAACTGTACATCACGACGAGCTTCGTGACGCTTGTGGGCGAAGACAGAGACAGCACGCTGATCGTCTATGCGGAACTGAGAAAGAACTGGAACGCCTCGCGCTTCGGCGTGGACTGGGGAGCGGCTGTCGTCAACATCGATTCGAGCGTGACCGATCTGACGATTGCCAATCTCACCATTTATAACAATTACGGATCGCTGTACGGCAGCAACGATCATCAGTTTGCGATTCGCGGCGGCGGCACGCGCGTCATGCTTCTTGGCTGCAACGTGATCGCGGATGGAGGCGACACGGTCAGTTTGTGGAACCGGCAGACGGGATTGTATTATCATGCCGATTGCTATTTCGAAGGATATGTCGATTTCGTCTGTCCGCGCGGCTGGTGCTACATCACGCGCAGCCGTTTTTACGGACGCCATCCCCATGCGAGCATCTGGCACGACGGCAGCACGGACAAGCGCCAGAAATTTGTCATCCGCAGTTCGACATTCGACGGCATTCCGGGGTTTTTCCTCGGGCGCAATCACCGCGACGGACAGTTCTTCCTGCTTGAATGCATGTTTTCGGAACGCATGGGCGATCGCCCGATCTATCGGCCCGAGAGTTCGCCCTCGCCCGATTTCTGGGGACCGAGATATTATTTTTATCACTGCCGGCGCGAAGGCGGGAACTACGGGTGGTTTCATGATAATCTGAACGAGGCCGATGGATCGCCTTCGGCCGACGAGATCACTGCGCGCTGGACATTTGAAGGGCAGTGGGATCCTGAATCGACGATCGCGCGTGTGCTGCCGCCGGGATACTGGCCGCTGCCTGCTCAGCGCACTGTGCGCATGCCGCTTGGGATACAAAAAGAAATAAAAACAAATTGATCATCGCGCTTTTTTTTATTCGATTCTTTCATCATCGTCAAGACAAAAGGAAAGCAGATATGTCGAATACACACACGCTCGAAAAACCGGTCGGGGGATACAGATGGATCATTCTGTCGCTTGTCTTTTTTGCCACAACAGTCAACTATCTCGATCGTCAGGTCATCAGTCTTCTGAAGGACGATTATCTCGAGCCGCTGTTTAATTGGAGCGAGACCGATTACGCGCATATCGTCATGGTCTTCCAATTGTCCTATGCGATCGGCATGCTGGGCGCCGGATGGATCATCGACAAGATCGGCACGAAGCTCGGCTACGCGCTTTCGCTCACGGTCTGGAGTCTTGCGGCGATCGGGCATGCGATTGCCCGCAGCACATTCGGCTTCATGGCGGCGCGTTCGGTGCTCGGCGTGAGTGAGTCGGGAAATTTTCCCGCGGCGATCAAGACTGTCGCCGAGTGGTTCCCGAAAAAGGAACGCGCGCTTGCCACGGGACTCTTCAACTCGGGCACGAACATCGGGGCGATCATCGCGCCGCTCACCGTGCCGTTCATCGCGCTCACGATGGGTTGGGAGTGGGCGTTCATCATCACCGGCGGCATCGGACTCCTCTGGCTTGTGTTCTGGTTTTTGTTCTATGAAATTCCGTCGAAGCACAAGAAACTCTCGAAGCAGGAATTCGAGTACATCCACTCCGATCTCGACGAAACCTCAAACGCCGCCAACGCGCAGGGCAATGAAAAAGTCCGGTGGTCCAGTCTCTTGTCGTTCCGCCAGACATGGGCGTTCATCCTCGGCAAATTCATGACAGACGGCGTGTGGTGGTTTTATTTATTCTGGCTGCCGACCTATCTGAACAAGGAGTATCATATGTCGAAGACCGACAATGCCGTGCCGATCGCCGTTGTCTATATGATGACGACAGTCGGAAGCATCTTCGGCGGATGGCTCTCGGGATATTTCATCAAGCAGGGATGGCCCGTGGCCAAAGCCCGCCGCACGGCGATGCTCATCTTTGCGCTGTCCGTGTTGCCTGTGGTTTTTGCCACGACGCTCGGACAGATCAGTTACTGGTATGCGGTGCTCCTGATCGGCATCGCGGCCTCGGCGCATCAGGCATGGTCGGCGAATATCTTCACGACGGTCTCGGATATGTTTCCGAAAAAAGCGGTGGCCTCGGTGACGGGCATCGGCGGCATGGCAGGCGGCCTGGGCGGTTTGGTGATTTCACAGTCGGCCGGGGTGCTGCTTGACCATTACAAACTGATCGGATCGATCGAGACCGGGTATTTCATCATGTTCATTATCTGCGGCTTGTCGTATATCAGCGCCTGGGTGATCTTCAATGCGCTGGCGCCGGGAATGAAGAAAGTCGCAATCTAAACAACCGTTATTCCATGTAAAGAGAATCAATATCTAAAAAAAAAAAATTAGTGAGAGAGAACAGAGTATGGACGTACGATTTTCAACCGATCCGAAGTCGATCAAGACGATGACGACTGAAGAGCTTCGGTCGCAATTTCTGATGACTTCACTGTTTCAAGCCGACGCGGTGCCGATGGTGTATTCGGACATCGATCGCTCGATCACCGGGTCGGCCGTACCGGTCGCCGAAGCGCTCGGGCTGCAGGCGAGCAAAAAGGAAATGGCGGCTGACTATTTTACGGAACGTCGCGAACTCGGCATCATCAATATCGGCGGCGCAGGTTCAGTCACGGTGGATGGCAGCGTCTATGCGCTTGCAACGAACGACGCGCTCTATGTGGGGCGGGGATCGAAATCGGTCGTCTTCCGCTCGACAGCGAAAGACACGCCGGCTGCGTTTTATTTCGTGAGCTATCCGGCACATACGGCATATCCCACGAAGCGCATCACGCTTGCCGATGCCGTGCACACTGAGCTCGGAAGTGCGAATGAAGCCAACAAGCGTACGATCAACAAATACATCCTTCCCGGCGTCGTCGAAACCTGCCAATTGGTGATGGGCATGACTGTGCTCGATCCCGGAAGCGTCTGGAACACGATGCCCGTACACACGCATCAGCGCCGAAGCGAAGTCTATCTGTATTTCAATCTTCCGGACAATGCCGCAGTGTTCCATCTGATGGGCGAGCCGACGGAAACGCGCCACATCGTTGTGCGCAATCGCCAGGCCGTGCTTTCGCCGAGCTGGTCGATTCACTCAGGCGTGGCCACACAGAACTATTCGTTCATCTGGGCGATGGGCGGCGAAAATCAGGTGTTCGATGATATGGACGGTGTACAGATGAAGGAGCTTGCATAACCGATGGCGCTTGAGTATATGAAGATTCATCCGAAAGATTCGGTGGCAATTGCGATCGGTCCGATTGCACAAGGAACACGCCTGAGCATTGATGATGCGATATTCTCCGCCGTGTGCGATGTGCCCGCCGGTCATAAGATCGCCATTCATGCAATCGCGCAGGGCGCGACGATACGCAAATACGGGCATGTGATCGGGCATGCGACACAGCCCATCGTGCAGGGCGAATGGGTGCACGCACAGAATATGGCGACGAATCTGAGCGACGCCGCAGAGTATACGTACGATCCCGTGCCGCAAGCAAATCCGATCGCACCTGCAAACGCCGTGCCCGTGTTTTTGGGATACAAGCGCGCAGACGGTCGAGTCGGCACGCGCAATGAAATCTGGATCATCAATACGGTCGGTTGCGTCAATACATCGGCCGAGCGCATCGCTCGCATTGCTAATGAGCGTTTCAGAGGCGAGGGCTTCGACGGCGTCTTTGCATTTTCGCATCCGTACGGATGCAGCCAGCTCGGCGGAGATCTTGAAAAAACACAGGCCTTGCTGCGCGGCCTCATGCAAAATCCGAACGCCGGAGGCGTGCTCGTGCTCGGACTGGGGTGCGAGAACAATCAATTGAAACAATTCCTTGATCAGACGCACAGCCTGAATGACCGTGTGCGCTCATTCAACGCGCAGGATGTGCCGGATGAAATTGAAGAGGGCGTGGCGAAAGTGGGAGAACTCTTCGAGCTCATGAAAAATGACAAGCGCGAACCGCTTCCCATCAGCGCTCTGACGCTCGGCATGAAGTGCGGCGGCTCCGACGGATTTTCCGGCATCACGGCCAATCCGCTTATCGGGTGCATCACGGACCGGCTGACCGGCTATGGCGGACGAGTCATCCTGACTGAAGTGCCCGAGATGTTCGGCGCCGAACAGCAGCTGATGAATCGCGCCGTGAACGAAGGCGTCTACCGGGACATCATCCGCTTGATCGAAAATTTCAAGGCGTATTTTACGGCGCACAATCAACCCGTGTATGAAAATCCGTCGCCCGGCAACAAATCGGGCGGCATCACGACACTCGAGGAGAAATCGCTCGGAGCGATACAAAAGGGCGGAGTGGCAAGCGTGCACGAGGTCTTGGCCTACGGCCAGCCGATCGCGACGCCGCACGGCATGGCGCTCCTGAATGCGCCGGGGAACGACGGAGTGTCGGGCACCGCGATGACAGCAAGCGGCGCGACAATGATCCTCTTTACGACCGGACGCGGCACGCCGCTTGGATTTCCTGTGCCGACGGTGAAGATCTCGACAAACACTGCGCTCAAATCGAACAAGCCGAACTGGATCGACTTCGATGCGGGCGCAGTCGTCGACGGCCGCACGACAATGGAGAACCTGACACAGGAA
>DATGXR010000282.1:0-1572 GCA_035298825.1 Bacteroidota bacterium | reverse complement strand
AATTGTGACAAGACCGAATCCGGCGACTGCGACCGCTTTTTTTCCAAACCTGCGCGAGAGCGCCGGCGAAAGGATGATGACGATCATCGTGATTCCCGTTCCGATCATATTGACGATGCTGTTGAAGACATCGGCAACATTCGAGTTCGCAAGATTGGCGCGGTCTCCATGCACCACATACCCGACCCACTCGAGAAATCCGCCCGGTGCGGGCGCGCCAGGAGCAAGCACCGGAGCCGTCAATCCAAGATGCTGCACCCAATCGAACATCGCCGTCTTGTCGGCGAAGTGATGGTAATAATTATAGAGCGCCGCGCCTCTGAACGAAAGAATGGCAAAGTGCACCAGCGTCATAAAGAACATCACTTTCCACGGATTGTTCTTGAGCAGGCTGAGGAAATCTTCTTTCGGCGATGATTTTTGGCTGGGCTGGGGTTTAATGCGTTCTTTTGTGGTAAAGAATGTGGTGAGGAAGAGGACGAAACAGACAACGGCCCAAATCGTCATCGTCATTTGCCAGCCATATTGCCGGTCGTGCCCGACGGCAAATTTTGCGATGAGCGGCAGCGTGAGTCCGCCCACAATGAACTGCGCCGCGTTGACAGCGATAAAGCGATAAGAATTCAGACTGGCGCGTTCATGCACGTCGCCCGTCATCACTCCGCCCAGCGCCGAATACGGCATGTTGTTCATCGAGTAGATGCTCATCATCAGGATATTGGTGAGCGCCGCATAGATGATCATCGAAGTCATGCCCCAGCCCGTCGGCGTCGTGTAGGCCAGCACCATCACAATACACCATGGCAGAGCCGTAAAGAGCACCCAGGGACGGAACTTGCCCCAGCGCGTGTTCGTGCGGTCGGCAAGCACACCGATTACCGGATCGGCAAACGCATCCCATAACCGTGCAACCATCAGAATGGTCGCGGCGGCAGTCGCAGTGATACCGAAGACGTCCGTGTAAAAATTCGTTTGGAACAGAATCATCGTCATGAAGACGAAATTCGCCGCGGCGTCGGCCGCGCTGTATCCGGCTTTTTCAACGAACGACAGTTTTTGATGAAAGTGCTGATCTGCCATAACCTTCTATTGTCTCTCTCTCTCTGTCGAGAGGCGCGTTTACTGAACGAGTAATTTGACTGTCTGCAAATCTGAATCCTGCGAGGAACTGCCGACCATGATGTCGAATGCTCCGGGCTCCACCGCATACGTCCAATCGATTGTCGTGAAGGCCAGCTCATCCGGCGTGATCGTCAATGCCACTGTCTGCGACTCGCCGGCATCGAGCGTGATTTTTTTAAATCCGCGCAATTCTTTCACCGGCCGTGTAACAGAACTGAAACAATCGCGTATATACATTTGCACGACTTCAGTTCCCTGCCGTGATCCGACATTCTTCACATCGACAAGCACGCGCGTCGATCCTGTCTTCGCGATCGTGCACTGTTCCAGACGAAGATTGGAGAACTGGAATTTCGTGTAGCTCAAGCCGAATCCGAACGGATAGAGCGGAGAAATATCATCGCCCAGATATCCGCGCCGCGCCGAGGGCTTATAATTATAATAGGAAGG
>DATGXR010000281.1:0-4518 GCA_035298825.1 Bacteroidota bacterium | reverse complement strand
GCAGTGGGCATTTTCATGTATGTCGGCGGAGAGGTCTCCATCGGCAGCTTCCTTGTCAGCTATATGAAGGAACCGACAATTGCCGGCTTCAGTGATGCCGATGCCGGCCGCTATCTTTCGTTCTATTGGGGCGGAGCGATGATCGGCCGCTTTATCGGCGCCGCGTTGCTTCAGAAGATCAAGGTGGGAAAATTACTCGCGTTTAATGCGGCAGCCGCCGCGTTGCTTGTGGCAGTCTCGATGCTGACGACGGGAAGCATCGCGATGTGGTCGATCCTTGCAGTCGGTCTGTTCAATTCGATCATGTTCCCGACGATCTTCACGCTTGGCGTCGATGGTCTCGGCAAGCATACGGGCCAGGGTTCGGGCATTCTCTGCATGGCAATCGTGGGCGGCGCGCTCGTTCCGCTGGTTCAGGGTGTGCTGGCAGACATGCCGGCGATCGGCATACAGCACGCGTTCTTCATTCCCGTGCTGTGCTATGGATATATCTTGTATTACGGTGTGAAGGGCCATGTGCCGAGCCGCCGTTTGGCATCAGTCTAAACAATCGCATCCACTATCTGACAGACTCTCGACAATGAAAAATATCCTTCTCATACTCGCAGTGTGCCTGATGCTCGTGCCGCTGAAATCCGCTGCACAGCGTTTCACACCAACGCCGCAGATCGAACGGAAGATCGATTCGCTTCTTGCATTGATGACACCGGAGGAGAAAGCGGGACAATTGCTGCAGTTCTCCGGCGACTTCGAGACGGGACCGGGAGGCAATTTCATTCATACGAATCACGCCGACCTTGCGCGGAACTCCAGGGTCGGTTCGTTCCTCAACGTGCATGGATCGGAGATCGTCCGGAAAATTCAGCGCATCGCTGTCGAGGAATCGCGACTCCACATTCCGCTCATCTTCGGCATGGATGTGATACACGGATATCGGACCACATTCCCGATTCCGTTGGCCGAAGCATGCACGTGGGATCCCTCGGCTGTCGAGCAATCGGCCCGCGTGCAGGCGCGCGAGGCGACGGCTGCCGGAGTGCAGTGGACGTTCAATCCGATGGTCGATATCGCGCGCGATCCCCGCTGGGGTCGGATCGCGGAAGGGTCGGGCGAAGATCCGGTAATTGGATCCGCCATGGCCGTTGCGCGTGTGAAAGGGTATCAGGGAACTTCGCTTGCCGATCCGACGTCGATGGTTGCGTGCGTGAAACACTTCGGCGCCTACGGGGCTGCCGAAGGCGGACGCGATTACAACACTGTCGACCTGTCGGACCGCTCGCTGCGCGAGACGTATCTTGTTCCGTACCAGGCGGCGGTCGATGCCGGCGCCGGAACGGTGATGTGTTCATTCAACGAAATCAACGGAGTGCCGTCGTCTGTCAACCGCTGGCTGCTGACCGATCTGCTGAAGAAGGAATGGAAGTTCGACGGATTTGTCGTGAGCGACTGGGGATCGATACGTGAATGCATCGATCACCGCATCGCCCCGACGCTCGAAGGCGTGGGACGCAAAGCGATCGCGGCCGGATTGGATATGGACATGGAATCGAATGCATATGCGCTTCTGCCCCGCATGATAGCCGAAGGCAGCGTGTCCGCCGCTGCGGTCGACGAGAGCGTCCGCCGCGTGCTTCGTTTGAAATTTGCGCTCGGCCTGTTCGACGATCCGTATCGCGGCTGCTCGATCGAACGTGAGAAGAAGGAAATCCTGAGCGCTGAGAACCGCGCGATCGCGCGTGATGTTGCGCGCAAGTCGATCGTGCTGCTGAAGAACGAACAGCATGTCCTGCCGCTTGATGCGAAGCATGATCAGTCGATTGCCGTCATCGGTCCGCTCGGCGCCGACAAGGACAATCTGCTTGGCATGTGGTCGGGACTCGGTGCGGCAGAAGATGTCGTCTCTGTGATGGACGGACTGAAGTCTGCCGCATCGCGTGGCTCACAGATTGCATATGTGAAGGGATGCGCGATCGACAGCATCGACAAATCCGGATTCGCCGCGGCTGTCGACGCAGCCCGAAACGCCGACGTCGTGATCCTCGTTGTGGGTGAATCGCGAGAGATGAGCGGTGAAGCATCGTGCCGCGCCTCGCTCGATCTGCCCGGTGTGCAGCAGGAACTCGTCGAAGCCGTTGCGGCGGCAGGGAAGCCGACCGTGTTAGTGTTGATGAATGGCCGTCCGCTCTCGATCGGCAAGGCTGCCGCATGCGTGTCGGCCGTTGTCGAGACCTGGCATCTCGGCGTCGAAGCCGGTCATGCGATCGCCGATGTGCTCTTCGGCGCATACAATCCTTCGGGCAAGCTCACGGCAACATTTCCGCGAGCGGTGGGACAGGTGCCGATTTTTTATAATTACAAAAGCACGGGTCGTCCGTTCAACGATTCGACGCATTATACAACACGGTATCTCGATTTGTCATCCACGCCGCTGTATCCATTCGGATACGGCTTGAGCTATACGACATTTTCGTACGGCACGCCTGCATTGAGTTCGCCGAAAATTCGCGCTACCGAATCTGTCACGGTGAGCGTGGATGTGAAAAATTCGGGCGCGCTCGCCGGTGAAGAAGTCGTGCAGTGTTATCTCCGCGACGATTACGCATGCGTCACGCGGCCTGTGAAGGAGCTGCGCGCATTCCAAAAAATCCTGTTCCAGCCGAACGAAACGAAAACAGTCAAATTCACGATCACGCCTGAAATGATGTCGATGTACGATCTTGAGATGCATAAGGTTGTAGAGCCCGGCACATTTACGGTTTTTGTCGGCACCAACTCGGCCGACTGCAAGCAGGCACGGTTCGAAGTCGTAGAATAAGTACACGTATGTTCACACTCCACGACAGGGCAGCAGCAATGCTGCCTTGTTCCTTTTGCAGGGCGAAATACACACATTCACGCTGGCGCGTGAATCATTGACCCATATTCACGCTGACGCGTGAATCATTATCCATTTCGCCCTTCGTGATGATCGAACGAACATCCATGAAAAAAATCCTCTTTCTTCTCCTGATCCTGAGCTCCATCTCATTCGCCGCCGCATCGAAATTTGTCACTGTCCGCGGCGCCGATCTTTGCACTCCAGACGGCAAACCGCTCCTGCTGCGCGGCATCAATCTCGGCAACTGGCTCGTGCCAGAGGGCTATATGTTCAAATTCACGAAGACGACGTCGCCCCGTCTCATCTACACCGCGTTTGAACAGATGGCGGGTCCTGAGGAATCGCAAAAATTCTGGACCGCATTCCGCGACTCGTATGTCACTGCTAAGGACATCCGGTTCATCAGGTCACTCGGACTGAATTCAGTGCGTGTGCCGTTCAACTATCGACTGTTCATTTCGGATGATGATCCGGAGCGGATACGAACCGCGAATTTTAAATATCTGGACCGGGTGATCGCATGGTGCCGACAGGAGGGCCTGTATGTGATTCTGGACATGCACTGCGCGCCGGGCGGGCAGACCGGAGACAACATCGACGACAGCTACGGCTATCCGTATCTGTTCGAGAGTGAGCTGGCGCAGCGGCAGGCCGCCATGCTCTGGAAATTCATCGCGAAACGCTATGCGAAGGAGACAATCGTGATCGGCTACGATTTGCTCAACGAACCGATCGCGCATTTCTTCGACACATCACATTTCAATCCGCGTCTCGAACCCGTGTATAAAAAAATCGTCGCCGCCATCCGCGAAGCGGACAAGAACCATATCTGTTTCCTCGGCGGAGCGCAATGGGATGGGAACTTCAGTGTGTTCGGGGCGCCGTTCGACCGGAAGCTCGCCTACACATGGCACCGCTACTGGTGCGATACCACGGATGCCGAGGCGAAACAGTTCATCGACTTCCGGAAAAAATACAACACGCCGATCTGGCTGGGCGAGTCGGGCGAAAACACGGACGAGTGGATCGCCGGATTCAGGCGGATGTGCGAGCGGAACAACATCGGCTGGTGCTTCTGGCCGTATAAGAAAATGGATTCGCATAGCTGTATGGTCAGCGTGCCGAAGCCCGCGATGTTCGATTCGCTCATCGCATTCGCCGATACCTCGCGCATGACATTTGTCGAGATGCGGCGCCGCCCATCCGCTTTTGTGGTCAGGCAGGCGCTCAACGAGTATCTGCAAAATTGTGTGCTCGACCGCTGCACGGTGAATCCCGGGTTTCTGCGCGCACTCGGCGTCGATGAGGCGCTCATCCGGGGGAAAAAAATAGACGGCTGAAATTTTCCTTCATGTTCAGGGAGCGCGTCCAATGCGCTGCCAATCAAAGAGAGCTCATATTCATTTAAACTATGGTGATGCATGAAAAAGATCGTTTTCATCGTTGTCTGTTGTCTCGGCGTCGGCATCCTCACGGCGTGCAATAAGAAATCGGACAGTGTGGGCGTGACGCCTCCGGTTGACGAAACGGCAATCGATGGATGGACGCTCGTCTGGAACGACGAGTTCGACACGGGCACGGTTCCGTCTCCCGACAAATGGTCGTTCGACGTCGGCGGCTCAGGCTGGGGGAATAACGAG
>DATGXR010000280.1:0-2866 GCA_035298825.1 Bacteroidota bacterium | reverse complement strand
GAGGATGTCCCCGATGATTGTTTCATGACAGCGCTCTTTCAGTTCCTTCGATAAGGGATGAACATCGATCGCCACAATGCGGACATTGGGACGGATCTCGCGCAGTCGTGAAACAAGGCCGTGGCCGATTTCACCGTTTGCTCCTGTAATGAGCACTGCTTTGGTCGACATAAATAGGTACTCCTTTTAAAGTCCGGTATCAATTGCGTGCGAAGAGTCTTTCGCACCTCAAATGCAAACATGTGGTCAATATAAGGATTTTTTCCTTTGATTCTATATTAGCACGTGCGCCACACATCGAGTCGTTGCGTCAAAATTATGTAACCCTTGCAAATGTTGTTTGGATTGGAAATACAATCACGGAAGGGGCACTACGAATGAGAGGTAAGATTGTTTTCAGCGGAAGACAAAATACGATACGGTTTTATCGTACAGCATATCGACGAGCCTTTTTTCGGCAACGATGATATTGGCCCTGAACGTCAGACCGCGGCGCAAATCGATGCCGCAACCGGTGCGGCGCGAACGAAGCGTGAGACTCTCGAGCGATCCTGTCACCTTGAATACTGGCATCCCGTTTCCCGGATCGGTGACGACGTCGTTCGAGACCGAGACGATGCGTCCCACAGCCGGTCCCCATTCCTGAAAAGGATAGGCATCGATTTCGTAATGGACGGCGAGTCCCTCCCTGATGAAGCCGATATCCCGCGCCGGCACAAAAAACTCCGATCGGATTCCTGTGGACGGCGTCAGCGCCACAAGCTCCTGTCCCGCAACAACAGGCACGCCGCCTTTCCTGATCGGAATGCGGAAGACGACACCGTCGGCATTGGCAACAATGCATCGCTGCCTGCGCTCCTCGGTCAGAAGCCGCACACGCGACTGCAGTTCGTGCAGCGAGCGCTGTTTTGAAAACAATTCCTGTTCGAAGCGCGACTGCATCGCATGTTCGAAGCTCTCCAGTTTCGTCTGCGAAAGTTCAAGCACCTGTTTGGCTTCTTCAAATTCAGCCTCGCTGATAAGCAATTTTTCCTTCAGTTCCCGAGCACGATTGAATTTCACTGTGTTGGAGGCGATTTCCACTGTGTTAAGTTGAACGTCCTTCAGGAAGGCATCGTACTCGGCCTCGTACTGCTTCAGCGAAAACACACGACGCCCGGTTTCAGTCAGCAAACGGGTCAGCGTCGTCAGATCGTTGATCTCCGATTGCACCTTCGCGCATTCGCGTAGTGCGAGTGTCAATTGCTCCTCAAGATCCCGCCCTGTAAAAACAATCAGCGTATCCCCTTTGAGGATACGCTGATTTTCAGACACATAGACCGACTCGATCATCGTATTGAACAGGCCCGCATACGTCTGCACCCCTTCCGACGGCCGGATCACTCCCTGGACCTTGATTGACACGGCTACGACGCTGAGCGATGCCCAGGCGAATGCAGCAAGGAGCATCAGCAGCGCCGCATAATACACGACCCGAAAAAGTGATGACGGTCTGCCTAATGCGGCGGCGAGTGTGTCGGAAGCCTGTTCGCTTGGAATGATCATGACGATCGGCGCTACCTTCGCATATTCGAGCCCGTGGCCAATGTCATTTGAAGCTGGCTGTTCTGATATGCATGCGCCGACCACCCGAGAAAATACCCGACGTAATAAAAGAAGGTCTCTCCTCCTTCGGTTTCAATCAGTTCGTCGGTTGTGAGCTCGCACAGATTTTCGCTTTTCGTATTCATAGATTCCCCCTTTCAATCATGTGTGAAAAGGATTCTCCATATGAAAAACAGAAATCATCAGTGACGCCAGAAATCGATGATCACAGCGATAAACGCCGGCAATTTTATACACAATGAATACACGATAAGACCCGTGCCGACATTCAGCAGTAACAAAGAGCGTCGTGTGTATTGTCCATCCCTTTTTTGCTGTATACGTGCGATGATGACCATCACCGTACCAATTAGGATAATGATGAGGTAAAAGAGCAGATCCATTTGTCTCCTCGCCGTATAATGGAACATTCGTTGTGATCAATTCGATGAAAAATGCGTCGCAAAATATCCGGAGCCGATTCAGCGGCAAGCCTTCCATCCGTCAATAAAACCTTTCACCATATCCGGAAGATTCGTCAATGTAGCTGCCCCAACGGCAATAAAAATTCCAGCCCAGGGAATCACTGCTCCCCCTTCCAGTTGCAGCATCTCAAGAAGCGAAAGCGGCTGCAGATTCGCAGTATCGATCTTGGAGTCCATACGCACCTCCTTCTGTCTGATGATGTGTGTGATTGAGTTGTCACACCGCAAGGCGCGGCGCGATCGGCATCTGCCGCTCCCACAACGAATAATATTTCTGTTCCCGATCCATCAGCGTGCGGTGAGTTCCTTCCTCCGATACTTTCCCCTTGTCGAAGACGATGATCTTGTCGGCATGCATGATCGTGCTCAATCGATGCGCTATCGCAAGTATCGTCACTCCTCCTTCGCGCAGCCTTCCCAGCGCACCAAGAATAATCGATTCCGATTCGCTGTCGAGCGAGCTTGTGGCTTCGTCAAGAATGAGCAGCTTCGGATCGCGATACAGCGCCCGCGCCAGGGCCAGGCGTTGGCGTTCTCCTCCCGAAAGTGATGCTCCGTGTTCGCCCAACAACGTATTCCAGGTGTGAGGCAGATGCACAATGAAGCGGTCCGCTCCGGAGAGCGCGCACACGCGAAGAATCTTTTGGAGATCGGGCTCGCGGTCTCCGTAGGCGACATTATCGATCACCGAACCATGAAAAAGTTCGATCTCCTGAGGCACAACCGCACTGTGTGAGCGCAGGGACTGCAGGCGGACGTCGCCGATATGCATCTCTCCAAAGAGGATCCTGCCCTGC
>DATGXR010000279.1:0-19991 GCA_035298825.1 Bacteroidota bacterium | reverse complement strand
AACTTCACGCCACAGTCGTTCGGACAGAATGGATTCTTTCATCATGGCCTCCTTCGGTTTCTTTCTCTCTATAACGTTGAGAGCAAAACCAGTGTTCAGGCCATCATCAGAGCAAATTTAATTTTACAACGCGTTCTTAATAAAAAATCATTGAGCGCTACAATCAAGTTCCGCGCAGCAAGCAGCCGGAAATTTTCCCGTAGCGAGTAAATACTCAAAAAAAATACGAAACTTTCGCCCGGCGTTCAAATAGGGATTTGACATTCCAGAAAAAATCTCATACCCTTTTTTAACCAGAGCATATGTTTGTGCACACGGACATACGTGCTCGCGCGCCCCAAGTTAATCTCGTGTCGGGCGCGCAATATTGTTCATCCCCCAGGAGCAACATAATGAGACCGATGATCGAAGACGAATTTTATCCTCCTTTTAACGGATTCCCGGACGAGATGATTCCGTTTTTCAAAAAGCTCAAGCGCAACAACAACCGCGAGTGGTTTGCGAAGCACAAACAGGAATATGAAGAGATCGTAAAGTTTCCGATGCAGTGTTACATCGCCTCGCTTGCGCCGCTGTTTGCGGAATTTGCGCCCGAGTTCGATGTGAATCCGAAACGGTCGATCTTCAGAATTTACCGCGACACCAGGTTTTCAAGCGACAAGACGCCGTATAAGACGCATGCCGCAGCGCACTTCGTACTGAAGGGCATGCCGAAGGGACTCGTGGGATCGGGCTACTATTTCCACATCGAGCCGGGCGAAGTGTTTCTCGGGGCGGGCATTTATATTCCGGACGGCGTGCAGATCAAAAAAATCCGTGCGGCGATCGATGCTCACGCAACGGAATTTCTTGCGATCATCAACAATAAAAAATTCATCAAGCGCTTCGGCACGCTCACGGGCCAAAAGCTCCAGCGCGTGCCCACTGGCTACGCGCCGGATCATCCGATGGCGGACTATTTGAAGCTCAAGCAATTTTTTGTGGGCGTCACATTGCCCGAAGCCTCAATCACGCGCGAGCGATTTCTCGCTGAATCAGCCGGCATCTTTGAAGAGGCGCTGCCCTTCGTGCGTTTTTTAAACGAGGCGATCATCTGACACACTGTTAATTTCATACACGCATCCCATTCATTCGTGGCACACACAACGATTCTTTTTTATAAGCCGTTTCAGGTGTTGTCCCAATTCACAGACGAAGACTCGGGCAAGCGCACGCTGTCTGACTTCGGTCCTTTTTCGAAATCGGTCTATCCCGTTGGACGGCTCGATTACGACAGCGAAGGAATGTTACTGTTGACAGACGACAACCGACTCAAGCACCGATTGCTCGATCCGGCATTCGCGCATCCGCGCACATACCTTGTGCAGGTGGAGCGCATTCCGGATCCAGGTGCGCTTGAGCAGTTGAAAAACGGCGTGGTGATTGAAGGAAAACGAACGCGGAAGGCGCCTCTTGCGCGGCTGCTTCAGGCGGAACCTGATCTGCCCGAGCGCGTGCCGCCCGTCAGATTCAGAAAGACAGTCCCAACGGCATGGATCGAATTGACACTGACCGAGGGGCGCAATCGTCAGGTGCGGAAAATGACCGCGGCCGTGGGACATCCGACACTGAGACTCGTGAGAACGAAAATTGGCGCACTCTCACTCGGCACGCTTTCTCCCGGCGAGCACAGAGTGCTGACGCAGCGCGAGATCGAGATGCTGCTTGCTTCACACTTTGTGTGACACAGACAGATGCAGTTTGCATGCGGTACTACTGCGCAATATTTAAAAACACAAAGGCGCCCTTTGAAAAAATACCAAAGGACGCCTTTGTCGTAATTCAGATCAATCGATGCAGTCGACTAACTTACCGACCGATTATTTTCCAAGCGGAACCATCACGCCGACTTTAATGATGAAGTGGTTGACATCGCTCGAAACGACATAACGCACTTCAGGCGAAATCGTCATGTTGCCCATGGCGAAATTCGCGCCGCCGAGTAAATTGATGCCAAGGCGTGTTGCCGAAACGCTATTGCTGCCGCCGTACGAATAGCCAAAGAAACTGCCACTGTAAGGAGTCTCTGTCGTAATCGAATAGAAGTTTAACCCCAGACCTGCACCAACGTACGGTTTGATATCGCCCGAGGTCTGAATGTTATAATGCACATTACCATTGATCGCAAAATCGCTGATCTTATATTTGTATCCCGGCAAATATTCTTTTGACACGCTCCAGTACTGGAGTTCAGGAATAAGCTGGAATCCCGGGCTGATCTCTCCCAAATCCGCATGGGCTCCGATAACAAACCCACCAAGTGATTCCGAGGTATACGAGGAATTAACATATCCAACACTACCGCCAACGCCCTTCAATCCCAGTCCCTGCGCAAATCCCATTGTTGAACACAGCGCTATGGCAACAGCAAGTGTAAACAGTTTTTTCATGATGTGCTCCAAAAAAATGTGTAGATGGGTGGTGAGTTGTGTAATGCGAACGGATAAAGATAGTCTGTTAATAATGGAAAATCAAGTTTGACTGTGAAAAACAAGGTGATCGACGAAAAAAAAAATGTCAGGCGCCTCGGTGCTGTGACATTCGTCACATTTTTACGCGTCTCTTTGCTCTTCCAGGGCAAGCAGCGCGAAGGCCACAGCCGTTGACCATGATAATACCTTGAACTCCCCTGCCAAAAGCGCCTGACGGACCTCGGAGATTGAGAGCGTCACAAGTTCCTGTTCCTCGAGATCGTCGGCGATCGTGTCATATAGTTTTCGAACACCTTTTGCGAGAAACAAGTTCGCCATGCCGCAGCCGTGATTGCCGTCAACCGGAAAGCTTCCCAGATCCACCCACTCGGAGGCTTCGCAGCCCATCTCCTCTTTCAATTCGCGCTTTGCGCACACAAGCGGTGTTTCCCCCTCGTCCAGATATCCGCCCACCGGCGCAAGCGAGACGCCCTCGACGGCATATTTTACCTGGCGGAAACACAGGATGTTATTATTTTCATCGATCGGCACCACGTTCACATAATCGGGAGAATTGACCCACGGCCAATTCTCGATCCGCTTTCCATCCGGCAGCTGCACCGTATGGTCTTCGACAGAGAGCCACTTCGAGTGGTCAAGAATCAGCGAACGCTTGAGCGTCTTCCAGGATTGCATACGGCTCCCCCCAAAAAATGTGAGAGAAAAAACTCTGTGTGATGGCGTATTGGAATTGCACACACACATAGTACGAAATTATCCCGGTGAAATGCAATCGCCTCTTTGTTAAAGGCGTCCCCTGCCTGGCCGCACCGACCTGACACGCGCACATACCGAAGCCTGAACAGTTTGGTCGTTGTGCATTCGAAGAATCTATCGTACATTAGAGCCTATGATAAGGACACACACAGGCAACATAAAGAACGCACACACTTTTTTTTTATGGCCCGATTCAAAATCTATCTCGAGTACGAAGGCACGCGCTACAGCGGGTGGCAGATACAAAAGAACGCCCGCACGGTGCAGGGCGAGATCCACAATGCGCTCATCGGATTTTTGAAACATCCCGACTTCGAACTCTACGGCTCGGGCAGAACCGATGCGGGCGTACACGCCTTATATCAGGTGGCGCATTTGGAAGCCGACACGATGCTGGCGCCGGAGATCCTGCGCATGAAGCTTAACGACGCGCTTCCGGCCGATATCAATATTCTCGAGGTCGAAAAAACCGGGGCGAATTTTCATGCACGGCACGACGCCGTGGCCCGCTCGTATCTCTACCAGATCTCTCGGCGCCGCACGGCCTTCGGCAAGAAGTACGTGTGGTGGATCAAGGACGAGCTCAATGTCTCTGCCATGACAAAAGCGGCGGCGCTGTTTGAAGGAATGAAAAATTTCCAATCATTCACCGCCGACGACGAAGCGGAAAAATCAACAAAGGTGATGGTCGAATCGATCGAGCTCAAGCAATCTGGTGATCTGATTCTCATTCGCATCGTTGGCTCTCATTTTCTCTGGAAGATGGTCCGCCAATTGGTCGGCGTGCTTGCCGAAGTCGGCCGCGGCAAAATGCCTGTGAAGGATGTGGCGCGCATGCTCGAAGAAAAATCGGATGCGGCAGCCAGACTCACCGCCCCTCCCTCGGGACTCTTTCTTGAACGCGTGTATTACAAAGGCGATGAGCGCCTCACAACACTCGAGCCCATGATGACGATTGAGCAGACAGCCATGCGCCGTCGCTCCGGAAGCAGTGCTATCAGCGACCCTCGAGCAATAGCAGCGGAATCGAAAACGCACGGAAATGCATCTTCCGCCGCAGGCGCTCGCGTGCCACAGGCAAGACCGGAAACACATGCGCCCTTTTCGCATACAGGAAAACAGCAACAGCAGCACTCAGCCACTGAAAAACATACGCCTCACGCTCAGGGCTTCAGGCGCACAGAACCGCCTGCGCCCACATATTATAAACCCGGCAAAAAAAAGAAGCGCCGATTCTGACTTCACGCAAGCGCAGTCACACACTATCTCTCATTCATCATATGAAACCGATACGTGCATATCGCGGACACACGCTTCACACCAAAGGCTGGCTGCAGGAAGCCGCACTGCGCATGCTCATGAACAATCTCGATCCGGATGTGGCAGAGCGTCCCGAAGATCTGGTCGTCTACGGAGGCACGGGCAAAGCCGCGCGCAACTGGGACTGCTACCGGTCGATCATTAAAAGCCTCACCGCGCTTGAATCGGATGAAACACTGCTTGTGCAATCGGGCAAACCTGTGGGCGTCTTTCGCACGCACCCGGATGCGCCGCGCGTGCTGATCTCGAATTCGATGCTCGTACCGAAGTACGCCACGTGGGATGAATTCCGCCGCCTTGAAAACCTGGGACTGACCATGTACGGCCAGATGACTGCCGGCAGCTGGATCTATATCGGAAGCCAGGGAATCCTGCAGGGCACGTATGAAACATTCGCCGAATGCGGACGCAAACATTTTGGATCGAAAAAAAACAGCGCTCCTCTGGCCGGGCGCTTCCTTCTCACATCGGGACTGGGAGGCATGGGAGGCGCACAGCCTCTTGCGGCAACGATGAATGGCGCTGTGTGTCTGTGCGTGGAAGTCGACCGCTCGCGTATCGAAAAACGTCTTGCCACGCGCTACCTTGATACAATGACGGACGATCTGGATGAAGCGCTCAGACTCGTTTCGGAGGCGAAAGCGAAACGTCAGCCGCTTTCTGTGGGACTGCTCGCAAACGCAGCCGACATTATTCCGCGCATTGCACACGGAACGCTTCTGCCCGATATTGTCACAGATCAAACCTCGGCGCACGACACATTGAATGGGTACGTGCCGCATGGCATGACATACGAATCTGCACTCCGGTTGCGCGCAAAGAATCCGAAACGATATATTCAGGCTGCGCGCGATTCGATCTCGGCGCACGTCAACGGCATGCTTGCACTCAAAAAACGCGGCGCCATTGTCTTTGATTACGGCAACAATATCAGGGGCGAGGCGGCATCGAACGGCGTGAAACACGCGTTCGATATCCCCGGCTTCGTCCCCGAATATATCCGTCCGCTGTTTTGCGACGGCAAAGGTCCATTCCGATGGGCGGCGCTTTCGGGCGATCCCCACGATATCCACAGAACGGACCGCGCGGTGATGGAAACCTTTCCCGACAACACACAGCTCTGCCGCTGGATCGAACGGGCGCAGAAGGATGTGGCATTCCAGGGTCTTCCGGCCCGAATCTGCTGGCTCGGCTACGGGGAGCGGGCGCGGATGGGACAGGTCTTCAACGATCTTGTCTCAAGCGGCGAAGTCTCGGCGCCGATCGTCATCGGACGCGATCACCTGGATTGCGGCAGCGTAGCCTCGCCAAACCGCGAGACCGAAGCGATGAAGGACGGTTCGGATGCGATTGCAGACTGGCCGATCCTGAACGCGCTTTTGAACGCCACGGGCGGCGCCACCTGGGTCAGCGTGCACCACGGCGGCGGCGTCGGCATCGGCAATTCAATACACGCAGGGATGGTCGTTGTTGCAGACGGCACACCGGACGCCGCACGGAGACTTGAGCGTGTGCTCACGTATGATCCCGCAATGGGCATCGTGCGGCATGCGGATGCGGGTTATACACGCGCTCGAACGAATGCGAAAAAATTCGGCGTGAAGATTCCGATGTTGAAATAAAAATCTATCGTTACGTATTTCACAAGATCCGATCACTCCGGAAATTCGGCTCGTTCAGCACGAGATAACGAGAGAGAGAGCTGGTCACATTCTCCACACACACACAATACTCTTAGTGCCTATGAAATTTTTAATCTCAGGGACTGGCGGCGTCGGAGGATTCTTCGGTGCGAAGCTTGCGGAAGCCGGCAACGAGGTGTGGTTTCTTGCGCGCGGCGCGCATCTCGACGCCATGCAGCACAGCGGACTCCGGGTTGAATCGACACAAGGCGCATTCACCGTACTGCCCGCGAGGATGATCGCTCATCCATCGGAAGCCGGAACGGATGTGGACGTTGTGCTCTTCTGCGTGAAATCCTATGATACGGAATCGGCCGCCGCCCAATTACTTGAAAGCGGCGCCCGAAAGAGCCTCGTGCTTTCGCTTCAAAACGGCATCGACAACGAGGAGAAGCTCCGCAGACTTTTGCCCGAAGCGGAAATCGCCGGAGGCGTCGCCTACATCTCCTCCCGCATCGAACGGCCCGGAATGATTCTTGAGACCGGAGGATTTCAGCGGATCGTCTACGGATCGTTCTCTTCGCACCGCTCACACCGCTTCGACGAGCTCGGCGAGAGTTTTTTACGATCAGGCATCCGCGCCGATTACGGCGAAGATATCACGAAGGAACTCTGGAAAAAATTCATCTTCATCGCATCGGTCGGCGGCTTAAGCGCGCTCACCCGGCTGACACAAGGTGAGATCCTTGCTTGCGAAGAGACGCGGCTGCTTGTGTTTCGCGCCATGAAGGAAGTCGAATCGGTCGGCATCGCCCGCGGCGTGGCGCTCGAGCCGCTCGTGAAAGAGCGTGTGTTCGAAGCGATGGGCCGTTTCAATCCCGCCACGCGCGCATCGATGTATTTCGATCTTGTCAATGGCAAACCGATGGAGCTCGACGCTTTAAGCGGAACGGTCAGACGGTTGGGCTGTGAATACTCTATCCCCACGCCCGTCCATGATACGATCTACGCCTCACTCTTGCCGCATCATCAATTGGCGCTGCAGAAATCACGCACTCTTTAATAATAATTTCCTAATCACACATGAAAACACCGATCGCAGTATTTCTTATTCTTCTTTTCACCGCCTCCTTCACACTCACGGCGCAGAAGCGCCTCTATACCGCCGCAGATCATGCGAAGCTTGAGATGCCCGCAGGCGTCAGGCTTTCTCCCGACGGATCACAGATCGCCTATACGGTTCGCTCTGCAAATACCGAAGCAAGCAAGTGGATCACGCAGATCTTCGTCACACGCTCGTCAGATCATCGCACGCGTCAATTCACTTCCGGCGTCGCCAATTCGATCCAGCCGCAGTGGAGTCCCGATGGCCGGATGATCTCGTTTGTCTCGAAGCGCCAGTATCTTGACGACGCGCACACGGTGCAATCCAAGGGCATCGCGCAGCTCTTCGTAATTCCATCCGATGGCGGCGAAGCCGTTGCGCTGACGAAGCTCGAATCGAACGTGGAGGAATACGCCTGGAGTCCCGACGGACGAACGATCGCCATTCTCACCGAAGCCGCCAAAAGTGATTCCGCACAGTCGGTCGAGGATGCGAAAGAACGGAAAAAAATGGATTGGACAAGCTCGCTCGATGCGAAGCAAGGCAGGGATCTTCTGGTGCTTGATGTGTCCACAAAAAAAATCCGCACCATTGCCACGCTCGATGCCGGCGCCACAGAACTTGCCTGGGCGCCCGACGGATCCCGGCTTGTCTATGAAACCAACTACACGGGCGAATATAACGACGAACAGAAATACGATCTCTGGACAGTCGATATGGCCGGCACGACGCGCCAGTTGACCTCGCTGAAGGGTCCCGAAACGCATCCGTTATTTTCTCCCGATGGCAAACATATCGCATGCATCACGCAGACTGTTCCCGATATCGAATTTGCCAAGACGGAACTTTCGGTGATGGACGCAGACGGCGCGCATTTCCGCACGCTCACAACCTCCTATCCCTATTCCGTGACGCGCTTTGAGTGGAGTCCGGACGGAGGATCGATTCTTGCCCTTGTCAACGAACGAACTTCTCAGAAACTCTGCCGCATCCGTCTTTCTGATGGAAAAGTCGAGCCGGAGCTCAAGCACGATCAGTATATCGTATCGGGATTCTCGATTGCCAAAAACGGTTTGCTTGCGCTTGAAGTCGAGTCTCCCTCGATGCTCAAGGAAGTGGCGATTGTGAAAGGCGGCGCGGTCGAGATCCTCACGGAGTTTTCAAAACAGTGCGAGCCCTTCCGCTTTGGAGAGTCCGAAGTGATCACCGTAAAAAGCCGCGACGGCAAATTCGACATCGACGCTGTCGTGGTCAAGCCGGTCGATTACCAGAAAGGCAAAGCCTATCCGCTTTTGCTTGCCTACCACGGCGGTCCCTACGGCGAGTTCGACAACAAGCTCTACCAGTATTATCCCGTGCAGCTTTTGGCGCAGCACGGCGTGATGACCGTCATGCCCAATGTGCGCGGAAGCTCGGGCTACACGGACGCATTCAGCCAGTCAAACCGCTATGACCTGGGCGGGGCAGACTACCGGGATGCGATGGATGTGGTGGAGTATCTGATTCGCGAAGGCCTGGCAGACAGCACACGCCTCGGAGTCACAGGCGGAAGCTACGGCGGGTATATGACGAACTGGACCATCACGCAGACGCAACGCTTCAAGGCGGCCGTGTCGATGTATGGAATATTCTCGTGGTTCACGGACTGGAGCAACTCCTTCCAGCCGTCATTCGAGCAGATGTATTTCGGATACAACTACTGGGAGCGTCCGATCGACATGAACAATCTCTGGATCAAGACCGCGCCGCAGACATACGTGAAGAACATCACGACGCCCACGCTCATCCTGCAGGGCACAGAAGATCAGTATACGAACATCTCGAACTCGCGCGAGATGTATGCCGCACTGAAGGAGCTCAATCGCACGGTGGAATTTGTCGTCTATCCGCGCGCCGAGCACGGGCTGCGCACCGAGCCGAACCAGTACATCAACGTGCTCGAACGTTCGGTCGACTGGTTGATGAAATACGCCTTTGACAAAAAATAATACTGTCTCGGAATGAAACGCCATTTTTTTTATGGGGTGTCTGATGTGACCGCGCGCTTTTTTTAAAAGAAGGCGTGCCACTTTATTTTTTTTTTCTGAAAGCAGGTGATCTATGGTGATACGCGATGCACGACCGGGCGATTGCGAAGCGATCGCCGATTTCAATATTGCAATGGCCTTCGAAACAGAGCATCTCGCGCTTGACCGCGCGCGCGTCACAGAAGGCGTGCGCGCCGTACTGTCGGATGCAACGAAAGGCCGCTACATCGTTGCCGAGATCGACGGCTGTGTCGCCGGACAGCTCATGGTGACATACGAGTGGAGCGATTGGCGTAACGGCATGTTCTGGTGGATCCAGTCGGTGTACGTCGATAACGCCTACCGCGGGCGGAAGATCTTCTCCGCGCTCTATGCGCATGCAAAGCGCGAGGCCATCGCCCAAGGCTCGTGCGGACTGCGGCTGTATGTGGAGGAGGAAAACAAGGTCGCACAGCGGACCTACAGTAAACTCGGCATGACGCTCACTCCCTACGAGATGATGGAAGATGATTTCGTCATCAAACGCGGATAAAAAAAATTCCAGGAACAAAAAACACAAACGCTCCCGATGGAGATCCACATCCATCGGGAGCGTTTGTGTTTACTGCGGTCAGCGCACGTTCAACTCGATGCGTGCAGGTTGAAAGCGATTCCTCGGCCATGGGCGAAATAGCATTTCGTCCTACTTGGACAACATTACGGCGCTGAAGCCGGCACCGGCGTTTTGCGGCCGCGATTCATGCGCGAGAAGATGATCATCGCAGCGATCACCACCACGCCAAGAATAATGATGTAGATGAGATAGTTGGATGATTTCACTTTGCTCTTCCAGATATCCATCTTCGCCTTGATGTCGCCCGCCTGATTCTCTGTGATCATGCCTTCGCGCTTCAGAAGCGGAAGCCAGACAGGATCGATCCGCTTTTCCCACACCGTGTCGGCAAATGTCGAGTAGGCGGCATAGCGCGCGTCGTCTTTCTGATTGTCGACGTTGTTTGTCTGATTGTCGATGTAGCGCGTCACATTCTGATAGAATGATTCTCCGTTCGTGAACGGCTGCACCAGAAGGTTATGCTGCGTGAATTCGTCGTTGAGCGCTTTCCAGAACACGCGGTCGGCCTTGCGGCCCCACTCGGCGATCATCGAATCGATCTGCGGCATCTGGCGTTCCTTTTCCTTGACCGGCAGATAGATCTGCGCAAGCTTCGGTCCCACGCCCTTCCAGTGTCCGGCGAATTTTCGCTGTTCCTCCTTCAACCGCACGACATCCTCGCCCGAAAGCGCCGTCGACTGCAGGAATGTCATGTTGTCCGAGATCGCCCGTTTCACCGATGAGAGGATGTTGTTTTTCTCGAAGGCGACCATCTTCTGGCGCTCATCGGCCGGCGTCATCGTCGGCTTGTCGAACTGCAAAAAGAGGCTGTCGGCCAGATTGAAGATCATGTTGTCACGATCGGCGATATTTTTCTGCAGCTTGGCCACAAGACCCCGCAGCTGTTCGATCTGTTTTTTGTCCTTCACCCGGTCGGCTTCGAGCGCATGGAGCTGTTCGAGAATCGACGAGTTCTCGCTCGTGAGCTTGTCGACCTGCTCCGTGAGCGTTTTGACCTGGCCTTCGAGTTGCGTGGCGCGCGCGCTTTGCGTCTCGACAGCCTCGGTTTGTTTGGCCGTGTAGCTCACGCGGCTTCGCAGATTCTCCAGACTCTTTGTGAAATCATCGGGATACAAGGCCTTGTCAAGGAATGCCTTATGCGATTCGAATTCTTTTTCGAAGGCGTCGATATCGGCCTGCACTTTTTTGATCTGCTCGGTGGTGGTGGCGGCTTCGGCAGCTTTCAGAAGTTCAGCGTGGCGGTTCTCGAAATTCTGCTTGATCTCGGAATCCGACTGCGCCAGCACAGCTGTGCCCCGCACTAAAAGGAGGGCCATACTCAGGATCATCAGCACGTGTCTCATTTTTTGTCTCCTTCCAGGATCCCGTCCTTGGTCAAGCGGACCGAGCTCGAATTGTTCAATAGTTCTATAAAGGTATCGCGCTGATTGAACTTGGGATCGGCCATTTCAGTCTCGCCGATTTCAATTGTCCGGTGCAGCTTCAATTCGCCTTCGCCGGGTTTGAAGACGTACACGTTCTTGAACTTCGGCGCCGTCATGAAGTAATACCCCTGTCGGTCGCGGATCACGCGCACAGTCGCTCCGGCTCCCGTGGCCTGCTCGTTGTCTTTGAACTCTTTTTTCACGAGTTCGTTGATCGAAAACGCGACGGCAAACCGGTTTTCACTCACCATGCCGTTTCCATCGGCCTTCAGAATGCTCTCGACAGGCCATGAGAAGTCAGCCGGTTGCAGCGTCACAGACGAACAACCGAAGAGGCCAATCGCTGCTGTTAACATCAAGAGTTGTTTCATACTCCTCCTTCTTTGTGTTGTGTAGTGATGTGGAGAACACGATCGCAGCTGAAGTGGAGACCCCCTCCGAGAGTATGCGAGATTCGTGCATCCGTACATCATGCATCCGCGTTGCGTTTATGAACATGCAACTCTTTTTCACTTCATCCTTCTCTTCTCTATATTGACCTCCCGCGCAGTGATGGAATAGTCATAAGATGCGAAGATTTTCTTTAAAAGAAAAACCCCTAAACCGAGTGAAAAGTGCCGCGCGTAAGCAGATTTATGAAGACAGGAGTGATGATCAAGATCATGTGAAAGTCTGAACAAGCAGGTGCGCGTTTTGGAAGCATCAAAAAAACGCGAGGACCCCCCTCGCACGCTCGTGTATGCATACATGTGTATGTATGTGCGACGCATTCACATCCATGCACAAGCGATGTGGTGCGCCAGATGCGTTGCCTGTTGTGCAAGCAGCGCGCATGCACAACAGGCGAATGCATTACTTTTCACCGCTTATTTTTTTTTGCCTTTTTTTGCAGGCGCAGCCTTCGATTTCGAAGCCTTTGCCTTTACTACGGGCTTTGTCTTTGCAGCCGATTTCGTTTTAACGGGCACGGCTTTCTTTTTCGGAGCCTCTTTGCCTGTCTTTTTTGCCGGCGCTATCGGCTTCTTCTTCAGCGCGGGCGCTTGTTTTTTCGCCTTTGTGTGAGGAGCCTTGGCCTTCGCTTTTGCAGCCGGAAGTTTCTCTTTCGATTTGCCTGTGCTCTTTGCGCCGCCCTTGACTTTGGCGTCCGCTGCCGCAGCAACCGGCGCTGCAACTACCGGTGCGGCGGCGACTGCCGCCTGTGTGCCGGCGCCGCCATCCTCAGAAAAGCGACTCTTCCGCGCCGTCTTCAGTTTTTTTTTTCCTTCATCATCTGTCGATACTTCAAACAGAGAATTCTGATCGGGATCCATCAGGGGCTTGGCAGGTGCGTTACCGTTCAATTCCTTTTCTTCATCCTCTTCCGATTTCACGATCGCGATTGCGGCGATATGGTCCTCGCTGTGCAGCTTGATCAATCGCACGCCCGATGTGTTGCGGCCCGAGACTCTCACCTCGCTTGCATGCTGACGGATAACCATGCCGCCCGTCGTGACAACCACGATGTCGTCCGAATCCTGCACTTCCTTGATCGCGATCATCTTGCCGGTCTTCTCCGTGGCGCGCAGCGTGCCGATGCCCTTGCCGCCGCGGTGCGAGACGCGGTACTCTCCGAGATCGGAGCGTTTGCCGAATCCGTTTTCAGTCGCCACAAGAATGGTCGTCTTCGGCCGGCGCACGGCCACAGCGCCGATCACCTTGTCGCCGTTATCGAGTTTGATGGCCCTCACACCCGCGGCCGAGCGGCCCATCGAGCGCACTTCGGATTCCGTAAAGCGAATGGCGATGCCTTCGTGCGTGCCGATGAGGATTTCGTTCGTGCCGTCTGTCAGCTTCACATCCACAAGCAGATCCGATTCGTCGAGCGAGATGGCTCCGATGCCGGCCTTGCGCGGATTCGAAAACTCGGAGAGCGCCGTCTTCTTCATCTGTCCCTGTTCTGTGACCATGAAGACAAAATGCGTTTCATCGAACTCCTTGACGGACAAGAAGGCCGAGATGTTTTCGGACGGATCCTTCTGGATCAGGTTGACGATCGCCCGGCCCTTCGAGGCGCGGCCGCCTTCGGGCAGCTCGAACACCTTCACCCAGTAACACTTGCCCTTGTCGGTGAAGAAGAGAATGTAATTGTGCGTCGAGGCAATGAACATATGCTCGATGAAGTCGTCTTCCCTCGAAGCCGCGCCCGTGACGCCCTTGCCGCCTCTTGTCTGCCGGCGGTAGCCCGAAACCGGGAAGCGCTTGATGTAGCCCGAATGGCTGATCGTGATGACGACGTCCTCTTCGGCGATCATATCCTCGATCTTGAATTCTTCGAAATCATAGACGATTTCCGTGCGGCGCTCGTCGCCGTACTTCTCGCGGATCGCCAGAAGCTCGTCCTTGATGATTTCCATCTGCAGCTGCTTGCTTGCCAGAATGGCCTTCAATTTCGTGATCAACTTGATCAGGTCGCGGTATTCCTCTTCGATCTTCCGGCGTTCGAGTCCCGTCAATCGCTGCAGACGCATATCAAGTATCGCCTTGGCCTGAATCTCGGAGAGCTTGAAGCGCCGCATCAAGCCGTTCTTGGCCGTCTCCGTATCGCGCGAGGCCTTGATCAACTTAATGATCTCGTCGATATTATCGAGCGCAATAATGTAGCCTTCGAGGATGTGCGCGCGCGCTTCGGCCGCATCCAGATCATACTTCGTGCGGCGCACGATCACGTCGTTTCTGTGCTCGATGTAATGCGAGAGCATGTCCTTCAGCGTGAGCACCTGGGGACGGTTGTTGACAAGCGCCAGGAGGATCACGCCGAATGTCGTCTGCATCTGCGTGTACTTGTACAAATTATTCAGCACGACCGAGGCGTTGGCGTCGCGCTTCAAATCGATGACGATGCGCATGCCGTCGCGATCAGATTCATCCCTCAGGTCGGCGATGTCGTCGATCTTCTTGTCGCGCATGAGCTCGGCGATCTTTTCGATGAGCGAGGCCTTGTTGACCTGATAGGGAATCTCGTTGACGATGATCGATTGGCGGTCGTTTTTGCCCGTCTCGATCGTCGCCTTGGCGCGGATCGTGATCTTGCCTCGGCCCGTGGTGTAGGCTTCCTTGACGCCTTCATAGCCGTAGATAATGGCGCCCGTGGGGAAGTCGGGCGCCTTGATGTACTTCATGAGCTTCGCGTTGTCGATCTCCGGATTCTTGATCATCGCCACGCAGCCGTCGATGACTTCCGACATGTTATGCGGGGGAATGTTCGTCGTCATGCCGACGGCGATGCCGGATGAGCCGTTGACAAGCAGGTTGGGATATGCCGAGGGCATCACCGACGGTTCGGTCAGCGTGTCGTCGAAGTTCGGCACGAAGTCGACCGTGTTCTTATCGAGATCGCGCAGCATTTCTTCGGCAAGGCGCGTCATGCGGATTTCAGTGTAACGCATGGCTGCGGCCGAGTCGCCGTCGACCGACCCGAAATTGCCCTGTCCGTCGACAAGCGTGTAGCGCAGCGAAAAATCCTGCGCCATACGCACGGCCGTATCGTACACGGACTGGTCGCCGTGCGGATGGTACTTGCCGAGGACCTCGCCGACCAGGCGGGCGCTTTTTTTATACGCGCGATTCGGGAACAGTCCCAGGCCCTGCATGCCGAAGAGGACTCTGCGGTGCACGGGCTTCAGACCGTCTCTCACATCGGGAAGCGCGCGCGCCACAATAACGGACATCGAATAATCGATGTACGATCCCTTCATTTCATCTTCAATATCTACGGGTACAATTTTTTCGTTCAATGTCGACATTGCGTCTTTTCCTAATTTGCTAATTGCTTCGACCCCCTTGGTCGTGGGTCGGTCTGATGAAGAGCATCTAAAATTTTTTTGGCGTTGTGCCTTCAGGGCGAGATGGTCAATGATTCACGCGCCAGCGTGATTGTGGGTATCTCGCCCTACAAGGCCACTGAACTATGCTGCGTTAAATGTCGAGGTTGCGGACGTACTTCGCATTCTTCTCGATGAACTCGCGGCGCGGACCGACTTCATCGCCCATCAGGATCGAGAATGTGCGATCGGCCTCGCCTGCATTCTCGATGCCGACTTGCAGGATGGTGCGCGTATCGGGATTCATCGTCGTGGCCCAGAGCTGTTCGGGATTCATTTCGCCCAAGCCTTTGAACCGTGAAATGACGATGCCGCCCGGCTTGACAATGACGCCTTCTTCGGCCACGACTTCCTCGACGTCCTCGGCCTTGACCGGCGTCTTGTCGCCCTTGAGGCGCTTGAGAATTTCATCGCGCTCCTCGTCATCGAAGGCGTAGTGCTCCTGCTTTCCCTTTTTAATTTTATACAAGGGCGGCTGCGCGATATAGACATGCCCCAGATCGATCAACGGTTTCATGTACCGGAAGAAGAGTGTCAACAGCAGCGTGCGAATATGCGATCCGTCGACGTCCGCGTCGCACATGAGGATGATCTTGCCGTAGCGCACTTTTTCCGGATTGAACTCGTCGCCCACGCCGGCGCCGATGGCGGTGAAGATGTTGCGGACTTCCTCGTTCTCCAGGATCTTGTGGAGCCTCGCCTTTTCGACGTTGAGAATCTTTCCCTTCAGCGGCAGGATCGCCTGGAATCTCCGATCGCGTCCCTGCTTGGCCGAGCCGCCTGCCGAATCACCTTCGACAAAGTAGAGTTCGCAGTGCTCGGGATCGTTGATCGAACAGTCGGAGAGTTTGCCTGGCAGCCCGCCGCCATCGAGCGCGTTTTTACGACGGGTGAGATCGCGCGCCTTGCGTGCGGCCTCGCGGGCCTCTGCCGCGCGAAGACTTTTTTCAATGATGCGCTTGGCGTCGCCCGGATTGTTATCGAGCCAGACGGCGAGCTCCTGGCTTACGACCGACTCGACAATCGATTTGACTTCCGAGTTGCCGAGCTTCGTCTTGGTCTGTCCTTCGAACTGCGGCTCGGGCACCTTCACCGACACGATCGCCGTCAGGCCTTCCTTGAAGTCGTCGCCCGAGAGCGTGATCTTGCCTTCCTTCACCAGGTTATTTTTATAGCCGTAGGAGTTGAGCGTGCGCGTGAGCGCCGAGCGGAAGCCGACCAGGTGCGTGCCGCCTTCGTGCGTGTGGATATTGTTGACGTACGAAAACACGTTTTCCGAATACTGGTCGTTGTACTGGAAGGCGACTTCGACTTCGACCGTGCGGTTGTTGTCGTCCTGGCCCGAGCCTTTGGCATAGACGAGCTTCTTCATGATCGAGGGACGCATCGAATCGATGTATTTTACGAATTCCGAAATGCCGCCCTCGAAATGGAACGTGGCCGTCTGCTCCTGCTTTGTGCGCAGGTCCGTGATCTCCAGTTTCACGTTCGCATTGAGGAACGCGAGCTCACGCAGGCGCTCGGCCAGTGTTTCGAACTTGTATGTGCGGTTCTTGAAGATCGATCCGTCGGGAAGGAATGTCGTCTTGGTGCCGGTCTTCTCCTTCTTGCCCATCTCGCCGATCACCTTCACAGGCGCAACGGGATCGCCCTGATGATATTTTTGATAGTAGACTTTGCCAGCGCGCCGCACCTCGACCTCGGTCCACTCGGAGAGCGCGTTCACGACCGAAACGCCGACGCCGTGGAGACCGCCTGAGACTTTGTACGTGTTCTTGTCGAATTTGCCTCCGGCATGGAGCACCGTCATCACGACTTCGAGCGCCGAGCGGCCCTCGTCTTTGTGCATATCGGTCGGAATGCCGCGGCCGTCGTCGGTCACCGTGATCGAGCCGTCGGGATTGATCTTCACCGAAATTTCGTCGCAGTATCCGGCCAGCGCCTCGTCGATCGAGTTATCGACGACCTCATAGACCAGGTGATGAAGACCGCGCACGCTCACATCTCCGATGTACATCGCGGGACGGCGGCGCACCGCCTCGAGGCCTTTTAAGACTGTGATATCTTCGGCTGTATATTCGCCGTTTGTTTTTTTTGCTTTGGTTTCTGCCACAGGTTTGCTTCCTTCACACGAAAAAAAAATGTTGTGCTGTTGCTGCTATCATCATGCTTCCATCAGCGAAAGCGGATGTCCGTGATGACATTGCATTTCATGATCTGATGGATCTTATCTAAAATTTCCTTGCGCCGGAACGTGAGCTCGCTTCTCCACGGCGCATTGGTGACGTGAATGATCAGTGTGCCGTTTTCGATGCGTTCGACCTCCGTGACTTTCGCGATCTGCGCCCCGACGATATCAGGCCACAGCGGAATGATCGCATACTGATCGAGTTTCTGGCGGATGCCCAGTTGGGCGATCAATTGATCGATGACTGAATTGAGCGGCTTGGGCAGTTCGTCCTTCTTCACACACCCTCCTGTTCCTCCCTCGTGACAGTGCCGTGGGAAATGTACACCTTGCGATTCGCCGCGTTCCACTCCAGCGCCCCGTGAAACACACGGTCCGTCGTGGTCGTGATGAATGTCTGCCCCATGTCCTTCAAGAGTTCCAGCAGCTGCATCGACCGGCGGTCGTCGAGTTCCGAGAAGACATCGTCAAAGAGGATCATCGGCTCTTCAACGCACCGCTCTTTCAAGTAGCGGTATTCGGCAATTTTCAGCGCGATCAAATACGTCTTGTGCTGCCCCTGCGAG
Source organism: Bacteroidota bacterium (assembly GCA_035298825.1). Lineage (GTDB taxonomy): Bacteria > Bacteroidota > Ignavibacteria > UBA10030 > UBA8401 > CAISDA01. Next base: position 2,039 of record DATGXR010000279.1, on the reverse strand, counting down.
GCGAAATCGCGAAGCGGAAGATCGTTGATCGCAAATTCGACATCATCACGCTGAGGACCGAACTGCGTCGAGCCGGTTCGGCGCTCATCGAACTTTCTGCGCTCCGAGAGCAGATGCAGCGCTTCGGCCACCGCCGGCGTATCCATCTCGGGCGTCACATCGATCTGCGGCAGATAGCGCAGACTCGGGCGCTCCCCGTTTCTTGTGACGCTGTCGTACGCCTGCTCGACATAGGGAATGAATTCGTGCAAAAACTGGCTGCGCTTGTGTATGATCGATGCCCCGCGCTGCACAAGCATTTCAGTCCACGGCGCAAGCACCGATGAGACGTCTCGTCCCTGGTTGTCAGAGAGGATCCGGTTGCGCTGGCGCAGCACGCGCTTGTATTCCATCATGTCCTCGAGATACGCCTTGCTCGACTGCGACATGACCATATCGACGAATTTCCGGCGCTCCGAAGGCGCGCCGAATGTGATGCTGTTGTTTTCGGGCGAGAGCACGACAATCGGAAAGAGTCCGATCACTTCGGAAAATTTCGTGATGTCGGAGGCGTTCACCGAAAAGCGTTTCTGCCGCAGCGTCTCGTCGTAGGCGATACGCACACGGTGGCGCACATCGACATCGGAGACGAACTCTCCCTCCACTTCAAACATCCCCGTGCCCGACTGGATGGCGGTTTGATCGGCCCCCGCATAAAACGATTTTGTCAGGCATAAAAAGGAGATCGCTTCGAGCACATTTGTTTTCCCCTGCCCGTTGCGTCCCAGAAGCACATTAGCCCCGCATCCGAAATCAAAGTGCGAGGCCGTGTGGTTCCGGAAGTGCCGGAGCATGAGTGATAACAATTTCATCGCGCTTAATTATTCAAACGAACCGGCATCACGAGCATCAGCACCGTTTCATTTTCGCGCTGCACATGCGGCTCGACGATGGCCGCGCGCGTGGCGCTCGAGAAGCGGAAGACCGCTTCGGGCGAATCGATGTGCGCAAGCACATCCATCACATAGGTCGAATTGAATCCGATATCCAGATCGTCCGCTGCGTAATCACAGACGATCACTTCCTTGGCCTCGGTGCCGAAATCAATGTCTTCTGCCGTAATCGTCAATTCATTCGTGCGCACGGAGAATCGGACCTGATGCGTCGCGGAGTTCGAATACAGCGAGACACGCCTGACCGATTGCAACAGCTCGTCCTTATTCACCACAAGCGATTTGTCGTTTTCAAGCGGGATGACAGATTCGTAATTCGGATAATTTTCCTCGATCAGTCTCGAGGTGAGCGAGGTCGATCCGAATGTGAAGAGAATATGCGACTGGTTCATCGAGATCGCATTGTTCCCGTCGGCCACGAGTTTTTCGACAAGCGTGAGGGCCTTGGCCGGCACCACAATGTCGCGCGTGAGCTCGGGCGAAGCGAAGGCCGTGCTCGTGATTTTCACAAGCCGGTGCCCGTCTGTCGAGACGGCGCGGAATTCCTTCGGCTGGATCTGCAACAACACTCCGGTCATGGCCGGACGCAGTTCGTCGCTCGAAACCGCAAAGAGCGCGCGGCTGATCATATGCTGCAGGGCCGAGGCGTCGACTTCAAGATTCTTCTCGCTCTTGAACTGCGGGATCGAGGGAAATTCGTCACTTGATTCTCCGGTCAGGGCGTATTCGCCGTTTTCCGTTTTCATCGTGATGCGGTTGTTTTCCACATCGGCCGAGAGCGTCACATTCGTCTCGGGCAATGCGCGCACGGTGTCAGAGAGTCGCTTTGCCGGAATGGCAATCGTGCCGTCTTCACTTCCTTTGACTTCAATCGAGACGGTCATGGACACTTCGAGATCGGTAGCCGTCACTTTCAGCGTATTCTTGTTCAGATCGAAAAGCAGATTTTCCAAAATCGGAAGCGTGGAACGCGTAGGCACGACACCGATTATTTTTGCAAGGGCTTTTTGAAGATCACTGCTTTTCGCAGAAAATTTCATGGCTGCATCTCCCGAAGTGTGTCTTTTAGAGTGTGAACAGGGCTTTTTTTCTACACGTGAAATAAAA
>DATGXR010000278.1:0-2947 GCA_035298825.1 Bacteroidota bacterium | reverse complement strand
GCCGAATGCCGCATAGATCGCCTGACGGATCAGATTCCTGTTATACATCGACATATCGGTCGGATCGAGCAGCGCGCCTGTTTTCGTATTGCGGAAGAACGCGCCGATGTTGAAATTCAACGCGATGTTCACCGGACTTCCCGTCTCGGGCACGACGAATGTGCCTTTGATCTTAAACTCCACCTCGCCGTTGAAATCATATTTAAAGGGCGTCCACACGCCGTTCTTCATGATCGATCCCCACACCGTGATACCCGATCCGGCAATGGCCGAATCGTTGTTCCAGAACCAGCGATGATGATTGCGGATATCGCTGTCTTCACGCTGCTCCCCGCTCATCAGCCTGTGGATCTTGAATTTGATGCCATCGTATGTGCCGGCCGGCAGATCGGCGTTCGCGAAATTGATGCCGATCGTGTCGCGCACGTGTATCACGAACGGACCCTTGAACGAATAATCAGTATCGCTGTCGAAATGCATCATATCATCGTCAATGGGATTATAACGGGCGGAATCAAGATGCGATTCGAATTTGATGCGGGCCAGGACAACGACAGCAGAGTCGATCCGGATTGAATCGGCAGCCTCGGTGCCGTACGTCTTTCCCAAACCCGATGACGCCGAACGCGAGAACGAGATATTCATGTTAACGTTCGACATTCCGCTCGGGGCATTTGTTGACGAATCCTTCGAACATCCGGAAATCATTGCACCGAAGACAACAAGTCCGATCACAGCAAGAGACATAATTTGCTTCTTCATTACCCACCTCTTCATAGTATGAGACATATTCTTCCGTATATCTGTATATTGTTCAACGATCGTGCCAAAGAAATGATTCCAAAATTGGGCAAATGAGGGGCGATTTCGTTATAGGCTATGCATATTTTGCACGTTGGCCTTTTTGAACGTGCAGGATGTGCATTCATCACGAGCAACTTTTCCCTTCCTGACCAGTCATAGATATACAACGGCGGGAAACACAGTGGACATTATCTCAGATATCGAATTGCTCGAACAGCTGCGACGCGGAGACGCGATCGGATTGTCGCATCTGTACACGCGCTACCGCGAGCGTCTGCATCGCTACTGCACGGGACTGTTGAAGGACCCCGATGTGGCGGAGGATGTCGTTCAGAATGTGTTTCTGAAACTTCACACCGGGCAGGATGCGATACGAAACGGACAGGCGCTCGAGCGATGGCTCTTCACTGTGGCGCGCAATGAAGCCTACACGCTGCTCGTGAGGAAAAAACCGGCGCCGCTCGATGAATCGATCGTCTGGGAAGGCGACTCGCCCGATGATGAGCTCATGTCGAAACAGCGGCATGAGATTGTCGACTCTGTCGTGCAGCGGCTGCAGGTTGCCTATCGCGAAGTAATCATGCTCCGCATCTATGAGCAGCTCTCGTATGAAGAGATCGCCGACATCACCGGGACGACGATCCCATCCGTCAAATCCCGTTTATTCAAGGCGCGCAAGGTGCTCATCGATCAATTGCAGCCGCTTGTTGATTGCGAGCGTATGTGACGCTGTGCGGCATGCATCACAGCCGCGTCGCGGCACACCGGCAATTCTTCAGTATAAAATATGCGATACCATTAAGTGAGATGACATGATCGTGAATGATGCGAGACACAAAGTGAGGAAACAATGAAAACATGCGAAGAGTACCAGGAACTGATCAGCGCCTATGTTGACGGCGAAACGACCGATGATGAAATTGCAGAAGTTTTCTTTCATCTCGGTTCATGCCGCGAATGCCGATCGTTCATTGCATCGGTTCTGAAACTGCAGTCGCTGCTGCAGGAACCGCGCGCCGGTGCCATTGTGAACCGAACGCAGCGCGCATACGATTTCGGCAAAGATTTTTCCGCGTCGAAAGCACACATAACGGATCGATCGGACCGCGATGGTAATGCCTCCGTTCAGCTCCCATCGCTGCGCGATCTCAACGCACAGACTCCGGCATCACAAAAAGCCGACGTATCCGCGCGCCTCCCATGGTGGAAAAGAAAATTTCCGGTGCCGCTTTCAGTCGCAGCAGCAGTGGTCGCTTTATTGCTTGTGACGGGAAGCTATTTCGTTTTTGAAAAACCGCAATCGCCGATCGTGATCGACCGGACGCGAACGTCGTATGTGTACATCTCTTCGCTCCCGCTTACTGAAGTCGTGGCAAGTCCGTTATCTCATCCAAAAACCAATTGAGGAATCTCATGAAAACAATCGTTGCGTTACTACTACTCACAGCCCTGACGGCAATGTCACAGGAACAGCAGACTCCGCAACCGGAGCCAACGGCCGCTGTTTCATCGATATCGGCTCCTCTCGTTGCCGAAGGAACACCGCAGCAGAGCGGCAAGCAACCGTCAAGCGATTATTTGCCCGTCGACAAGCAGCCGGTTCCATTGAAGGGGCATACACCATGGCCCGCTTATCCTGATTCGGCGCGACGTGCAGGGATCGAGGGAATGACATATGTCAAGATCTGGATCGACGAACAAGGCAATCCGCATCAGGCCGAGGTCATTAAGACAGAAAATGCAATTTTCAATCAGCCGTCCATCGACGCGGCAATGCAATGGAAATTCAAACCGGCTATCCTGAAAGATAAACCTGTGGCGGTGTGGATCACGATCCCGTTTAAATTCAAACTGGCGCATGAGCCGAAACCCGATGGCAAAAACGCCGCGCCGACGCCGATGAAAAAACCCGGGACACGATGATGTGTAACTATTCTCTCTGTGTTCTGTTCATCCTCGTTGTGGCACTTCCGTGCTCCGCGCTCAGTACTCCCGCGGAGCCTGGGAGAACAGCGCAAGATATCGTACAGATGAAAATAAAGGACAGTTCCGCGGCCGGTATTCGAAAAGTTTCCGATCCCCGGAGCGACAGCGTCGCTCAGCTTGCCTCGCGGCTCTATAACGAGGGAGAGTATGCGAAGAC
>DATGXR010000277.1:0-2167 GCA_035298825.1 Bacteroidota bacterium | reverse complement strand
GACTTGCCACGATTTCCGTAAGCGGAAGCGAAGAGATGTACACATACGATGTATGCGTCCGGTCGATCACGATCGGTGATTGCGGTTTTTCAAAAACGATATAGCCTCCCGTCACAAGCACTAATGCGACCACTGCTGCGGCGACTGAAAGCGGTACAGGAAATTTTCTTTTCCACCATGGGAGGCGCGCGGATGCGTCGGCTTTCTGCGATGCCGGAGTCTGTGCGTTGAGATCACGCAGCGATGGGAGTTGAACGGAGGCATTACCATCGCGGTCCGATCGATCCGTTTTGTGTGCTTTCGACGCGGAAAAGTCTTTGTCGAAATCGTATGCATGCTGAGAATGGTTCACAGTTGCACCGGCGCGCGGTTCCTGCAGCAGCGACTGCAGTTTCAGCACGGATGAGATGAACGATCTGCATTCGCGGCATGAGCCGAGATGGAAAAAAACTTCTGCGATTTCAGCATCTGTCGTTTCGCCGTCAACATATGCGCTGATCAGCTCCTGGTACTCTTCGCACGTTTTCATTGTTTCCTCACTCTATGGTGTCGCATATTTCACGTTGATGTCATCTCACACAATCGGTGTCTGAGTCCTCTGTATGCTCCGAAGCGGCCGTGATACATGCTGCATCGATTCACATACGCTCGCAATCAATGACGGGCTGCAATTGATTGATGAGCGCCTTGCGCGCCTTGAATAATCGGGATTTGACGGATGGTATCGTCGTCCCGGTAATTTCAGCGATCTCTTCATACGACAGCTGCTCATAGATGCGAAGCATAATCACTTCGCGATAGGCAACGTGCAGCCGTTGCACGACAGCATCGACAATCTCATGCCGCTGTTTCAACATCAACTCATCCTCGGGCGAGTCGCCTTCCCAGATGATCGATTCGTCGAGCGGGAGCGGCTTTTTTCTCACGAGGAACGTGTAGGCCTCATTGCGCGCCACGGTGAAGAGCCAGCGCTCGAGCGCCTGTCCGTTTCGTATTGAATCCTGTCCTGTGTGAAGTTTCAGAAACACATTCTGAACGACATCCTCCGCCACATCGCGGTCCTTCAACAGTCCCGTGCAGTAGCGCTGAAGACGCTCGCGGTAGCGCGTATACAGATGCGACAATCCGATCGTGTCTCCGCGTCGCAGCTGTTCGAGCAATTCGATATCTGAGATAATGTCCACTGTGTTTCCCGCTGTTGTATATCTATGACTGGTCAGGAAGGGAAAAGTTGCTCGTGATGAATGCACATTCTGCACGCTAAAAAAGACCAACGCGCAAATTATGCATAGCCAATAACGAAATCGCCCGCATTTGACTTTTTTTGGAATCATTTCTTTGGCACGATCGTTGAACAATATACAGATATACGAAAAAATATGTCCCATACTAAAAGGGGTTGGAAATGAAGAAACAACTGATTTCTCTTGCTGTGATCGGACTTGTTGCATTCGGTGCAATGATTTCCGGATGTTCGAAGGATACTGCGACAAATGCACCAAGCGGGATGTCGAATGTCAACATGAACATCTCGTTCTCGCGCTCGGCGTCATCGGGACTCGGAAAGACGTACGGTACCGAGGCTGCGGATTCAATCCGGATCGACTCTGCTGTCGTCGTCCTGGCTCGCATCAAATTCGAATCGCATCTTGATTCCGCGCATTATAATCCGATTGACGATGATATGATGCATCATGACAGCGATACCGATTTTTCGTTCAAGGGTCCGTTCGTGATACATGTGCGCGACACGATCGGCATCAATTTCGCGAACGCCGATCTGCCGGCCGGCACATACGATGGCATCAAATTCAAGATCCACAGATTGATGAGCGGGGAGCAGCGTGAAGACAGCGACATCCGCAATCATCATCGCTGGTTCTGGAATAACGATTCGGCCATTGCCGGATCGGGTATCACGGTGTGGGGATCGATCATGAAGAACGGCGTCTGGACGCCATTTAAATATGATTTCAACGGCGAGGTGGAGTTTAAGATCAAAGGCACATTCGTCGTGCCCGAGACCGGAAGTCCGGTGAACATCGCGTTGAATTTCAACATCGGCGCGTTCTTCCGCAATACGAAAACAGGCGCGCTGCTCGATCCGACCGATATGTCGATGTATAACAGGAATCTGATCCGTCAGGCGATCTATGCGGCATTCGGC
>DATGXR010000276.1:0-1528 GCA_035298825.1 Bacteroidota bacterium | reverse complement strand
AGAGACACATCTTCGACCATCACGCGGCGAAGCAATGTCACGAACAGAATGCCGAAGATGCCGCCTACGAGCATGATCGATGTCGCCTGGAAATAATACGCGATCGGATTGGTCGTGTCCCAGATGCCCGAGATGAAGAATGCGGGGATTGTGAAGATGGCGCCTGCCGCGACCGACTCGCCGATCGAGCCCACGGTACGAGCCATGTTCTCTTCAAGGATCGATCCTTTCATCAATCGAAGAATCGCCATGCCGATGACGGCCGCAGGATAGGTAGCAGCGATCGTCATGCCGGCTTTCAATCCCAGATACGCGTTGGCTGCGCCAAGGATCACCGCCATCACAAGGCCGATCAAGAGTGCGCGCAGCGTGAATTCCTTCATATCGGTTTCGACCGGTACGAACGGTTTGTATGCCCCGCCGCTGGATTGTGTTTCTGTCATAAAATGAACTCCGTTAATTAAAATAGTGATGAATGAATGGAGAATTGGAACACTGTTATTTGCCGATGCCGAAGACGGCCTTCAGGACGTGGCCTGCCATCTCGGGATTTTCCTTCAGGCGCCGGACCGAGTACCCGTACCAGTCCTTGCCGAACGGCGTATAGACCCTGAGCCTGTGACCTTCGGCGATCAGCGCGGCGCGCTTTTCGGGCCTCACGCCAAGGAGCATTTGAAATTCGTATTTGTCTTTCGCAATCGTGAGATCCTCGATCACCTGTTTTGCAGCGTCGATCAGCACATCGTCGTGCGTGGCAATGCCCACGCTGCAGCCCGATTCCATGAGGATCTTCAACAAACGAATATAATTTTGCTGGATACCGCGGCGATCCTTGATCGCGATCGCTGCGGGTTCGTTATAGATGCCCTTGCACAAACGGACGCTTGCATGTTCCGAGGCGAGACGCCTGATGTCGTCCTCGCTTCTGTGGAGATACGCCTGGATCACGATGCCGACCTTCTCGTAGCGTTCGCGAGCGAAGCGATAGACTTCGAGTGTGCGATCGGTGCAGGTGTGATTTTCCATGTCGACGCGAACGAAATTATCTTGCGCGCGCGCCGCATCGATGATGCCCGCAACGTTTTCTTTGCAGAATCCGAGATCGAGATTCAGTCCGAGCTGCGTGAGTTTGATCGAGATATTCGAATTGAGCGCATTGGCTTTGATCGCAGCGAGGACCGCCCGGACCTGTGCGGCGGCTGACGTGGCTTCGGACTTCTGAGTGATGTCTTCGCCCAAAACATCGACCGTGGCCATGGCGCCCTGGGCGTTGAGCGATTGAACGGTTTTCACGGCTTCATCGAGCGTTTCGCCCGCGATATACGGCCGGGCAAACGTAGCAACAATCGGGCGCGGCACAAAAGGCAGCGACGCCGAAACAAGTTTATTAAAAAAATTCATATGATTATTCTATTCCTGTCACTTTCATATCGCGCGGGTATTCGAGACTGAAGCGGAATTCCCACGTTCGTTTTTCTGACGGTTTGAGTGTATATGTAAACGTCACAGTGCCTTGCGCGTCGCGCGC
>DATGXR010000275.1:0-4312 GCA_035298825.1 Bacteroidota bacterium | reverse complement strand
ATCGCCGCGCGCGATCTCATCCTGAAATATTCGCTTTCGCATATGAAGCGCGACAGTCTCTTCACACAAACGAGTCCGATGAAGATCGACGTCCGATTCGCCGCGAAAGACTTCCGCATCGGTTCGACGTTCCTGCACTCGCCTTCCATCCAGCTTGCGCTCCAGGGCCGCCACGGCGAGCTTGCGGTCAGCGCCGATATCGACACGATGATCTCCGTGTCGTCATCCGGAACGCTCGATCTCGGAGAGCCGTCGCATCACGTGATGCTCGAGATCCTGAATTTCCGCTACCACGGATTCGATCTGCACAATCTTACGCCCGTCCGCCTTTCGATCGGCGCAACCGGCATCCGGCTCGACTCGTCCTCGTTCATTCACGGGGACGCGCAGCTGATGGCGTTCGGTTCGATCGATTTCAAGACGCGATTGACCGGCGCCGTCTTTCTGAATAATTTCTCGTTCTCCGACATCCGCCATTTCAGTTCGTCGCCGCGCTTCCGGGCCAACGCCGAACTCTTCGGAGGCGCGTGGGATGCCGATTTGTCGCTCGGCGGCACACTGCGCGAACCGGAGATCTCGTCGTCGTTTCGCGGATACAATATCGCCTACCGTGAAACCCAGTTCGGCACCGTCGATGCGAAGATCGACTATGCGCAGCGCCGGGCCGCGCTCGTGTGTCATATTTCGCATGAAACACCGGCCGGCGCAAAACGCGATCTCGATCTGAACGGCACGATCCCGATCGATTTGGCGTTCACCGCGGTCGACAACCGCACGGACATCGACGGCATGGACGTGATGCTTCGTACGGACAATATCCAGATGAGCCTCTTCGATCCGTTTATTCCCGAGATCACGAATGTGCGCGGCATCCTCAACAGTTCGATCCACTGCACGGGCTCGCTCAAATCGCCGCGGTTCGACGGCGACGCCGATCTCGCGACCGGATCATTCCGCCTCATGAATAACGGCATGACATATCAGGCTGAAGGACGCCTGAAGTTCGACACGACGCGCGTGACGCTGAAGAAATTTACGCTGCACAATATTCCGGCCGACTACGACGGAGGCGGGGCCGATGTGGACGGCCACGTATTCCTGAAAGGATTCGCACCCGACGAATACCATCTTCACTTCACGGGCGAACTCATGGTGATGCAGGAACGCATCCGGACAGAGAACCGATCGTTCTTCGGCAACCTCATCGCCGCCACGGGACCCGAAGGCCTGCGGTTCGAAGGCACATACGACCAGTCGCTGTTACGCGGTCTGATCTATGTGCGTCAGGCGAATCTCACATTCCCGCCCGGCGCGCAGCAATCGGCACAGGCAACGCGCATCAGTTCCGTCATCACGGTGGACGACACGACGAAGATCTCGGCCGACTCTGTGCTCGCGCTCGAATTTGCGAACGAACTGGCAAGTGCGCTCACAAAGGCGCCCGGATTCGAATCGACGTTTATGGACGGACTCTCGTACGAGCTCGATATTCAGACGCAGGGCAACGTGCGCCTGCAGATGATCTTCAACGCGAATCCGGCGTCGTACGAGGAACTCTACGCCGAGCTCAACGGACGCCTCATGCTGATCAAGGAGGGAAAGAACGTGCGCCTCACCGGCACGATCCGCGTTGCGGGACAGTCGAGCTATACGTGGTACAAGAAATTTTCCGCATCGGGCTCGCTGATCTTCACCGGCCCGCCCGATAATCCGATGCTCGATATCACGGCCACGTATGAAGGGAAACATCTGGCCGTCACTGATACGAAGGAAAAGCGGACCATTGTCACAATGAAAATTACAGGACAACGGCTGCGCCCGGATCCGATTAAATTCTCGATCACGGAAATCGACGACGCGGGCAAGGAAACTGAAAAAACGGGCGACGTTCAGAACGACGCCGTTTCGTTCCTTCTCACATCGAGCGCCGGGAAGCCCGGCAAGTACCGCGACGATCTGAACACAGAGGATCGTGCCAATATCGCAAACCAGGTGGGCGATGTGTTATTGGGCTCAATGACCGGCATGCTCTCGAGCGCGATCATGGATTTTATGCAGCGCAACCGGATTCCGTTCATCAAGAAAGTGGAACTGCTTGGCAGCACAAAAGATTATACGGAATCGGAATACCGCTTAAGTGGCGAGGTGCTCGATGCGTACTTCAACATCGGCGGTCGCATGCGCACGGACCTCAACAACATGAACGTGTCTGTGCAATATCCGCTCGGTAACAAGACGCGGCGGAATTTTATCTTCGAGGTCGAGGTCCGTTCCGACGACACAGGCACAACCACCACCAATCAGTACCTGCTCGCACGGCTCTACTATCGATTCATATTCTAAGGGGAACGCAGATGGCCTCATCCGATGAACATATTCTCTACGGGCGTGTGCAAAAACTCTTCGATCGTCATCCGAACAAAGGGTACCGGTCGCGCGAGGTGCGCGCGCGGCTCCGGATCGACGACGAGGAGGAATTCCAGAGCCTGCGCCGCGTGCTCCATATGATGGCCGACCGGGGTGAACTGCACTATACGAAGGCGAAAGGATATTCGCGTCCCGGTATGGTCTCGAACGAAGTTACCGGCACGCTGATGATTACCAAGTCGGGCATGGGCTTTGTCGCGGTCGAGGGCATGGGCGATGTCTATATCGCGAAGCGTTCGCTCTCGACAGCCTTCAACGGCGATACGGTGCGCGTCTCGCTGTTCGGGGGACGAAAAAGCAAGAAGAACCGCGACGAGAACGTCGAAGGCGAAGTGATCGGCGTCGTCTCGCGCGCCAGGACCGAGTTTGTGGGACGGCTCGAACACAGCAAGAATTTTTATTTTGTGGTCTGCGACGATCCCACCGTGCAGCGCGACATCTACATCCCGCCAGAGGAACTGAACGGCGCGCGCGGCGGCGAAAAGGTTGTCGTTGCGCTCACCTCCTGGGAATCGGAACTGCTGAATCCCGAGGGCAGGATCGTCTCCGTGATCGGACAATCCGGATCGATACACACCGAGATCCAGTCCGTGATTGAAACTTTTCATCTGTCGAAAAAATTTCCCGCTGATGTCGATGCGGCGGCCTCGGCGCTTCCCGGACGCATTCCGGCAAAAGAGATCGCCGCGCGGCGCGACCTGCGCCAGCTTGTGACAATGACGATCGATCCTGAAGATGCGAAGGATTTCGATGATGCGCTCTCGATCGAGCGCCTCGACGCCGACACGGTGCTTCTCGGTGTGCACATCGCCGATGTGGGGGCGTATGTGAAAGCCGAAAGCGCGATCGACAAGGAAGCCTTCGAGCGTGGCACGAGCGTCTATCTCGCCAATCAGGTCGTGCCGATGCTGCCCGAACGGATCTCGAACAATCTCTGTTCGCTCGTACCGGACAAGGACCGGCTCGCCTATACATGTTTTATGACGCTGTCGAACAAGGGCAAAGTCAAATCGTACGAGATCGTGCATTCCGTGATCTGCTCGAAGCGAAGATTTTCGTATGAGGAAGTTGAAACCATCCTCGATACGCAGGCGGGCGACTACGCCGAAGAGCTTGCACTGTTGTGGAGCGTCGCATCGCGGCTGCGCGCCAAACGCATGAAAAACGGAGCGGTGGATTTCGATTCTCCCGAGGCGAAATTCAGGTACGACGAACATGGCAAGCCCGTCGAGATCAAAGTGAAAGTCCGGTTGAAGAGCCATCAGCTTGTCGAAGAATGCATGCTCCTTGCCAACAAAACGGTGGCCGAACATATCGGGCTCGTCAAAAAAGAAGAGGCCGAGCGTCCCTTCGTCTACCGCGTGCACGATCTGCCGGACAAGGACAAGCTGAAGGAACTCTCGCTGTTCGTGAAAAAATTCGGCTATCAATTGAACGTTTCGTCGTCTGTGTCGTCTAAAGATTTGCAGAAGCTCCTCCAGGAAGTCCGCGGAACAAAGGAGGAAAATGTGATCAACGAAGTCGCCATCCGCTCGATGGCCAAGGCTGTGTACTCCGAGAAGAACATCGGGCACTTCGGACTCTCGTTCGATTACTATACGCATTTTACCTCTCCGATCCGCCGCTATCCCGACCTGATGGTGCACCGCCTGCTGGATGAGTATGCCCGCGGCATGTCGAATGCGCGAAGATCCGAATTCGCGCACCGGCTGCCTGCCGAGTGCAAATGGTGCTCGGACCGCGAGCGCGTGGCGATGGAAGCCGAACGGGCATCGGTGAAAGTGATGCAGGTCGAATATATGCGATCGCGCATCGGCGAGGTCTACGAGGCTGTCGTCTCGGGCGTGGCTTCATACGGTCTCTTTATCGAGATCAACGACGTGCT
>DATGXR010000274.1:0-3957 GCA_035298825.1 Bacteroidota bacterium | reverse complement strand
TATCGAAGCCCTGGGCCGGGCGCGCGATGTCATCACGTCCGATGGCGTCACATATGGCGAAGCCCCTGCGAGCATGACGGACCTTTTGTCGACAGGCCCGTTTAAGCCGATCGCGCCTGGTGAGTCGATCACGATTGCCTTTGCCATTATCGCCGCCAAGAAAGCGGGCAATGATGCGTCGAGCAACGATTACAAGAATCCGAATATGCGCCGGACGCTGTATTCGAATGCAAGCTGGGCGCAGCAGGCGTACGACGGTGAGGACCTGAACGGCAACAACAAACTGGATCAGGGAGAGGACATCGACGGTAATGGACGGCTCACCCGGTTTTCGCTTCCCCAGCCTCCGCGCCAACCGCGCGTGCACGCGGTCGTCGAGAATCAGCATGCCACCATCTACTGGGACCGTGTGCAGGCAGAACAGAGTTTCGATCCGATCAGCCGCAAATACGATTTCGAAGGCTATCGCATTTATCGCTCAGCCGCAGGCGCCGATATTGCGAATCCGGAAAACTTCTTGACATCGATGCAGCTTGTCGGGGAATTCGATCGTGCGGACGACAATGTGGGATACAACACCGGATTCAGCAAGATCAAACTTGACAAACCGAAAAAATTCGACGGCGACACAACCGAATACTGGTATCAGTTTCCGCCGAAGGACGATCCGATTACGAGCATGAACGGCTGGCAGTACCTCTACGGAATCTCGGCGTTCGATGCCGGCGATTCGGCAAACGGACTCTCGAGTCTCGAGAGTGCGAAGATCATCGTGCGCGTCGTGCCCGGCACGCCGGCCACGTCTGCTGCGTCGGACGAAATCGGCGTGTATCCGAATCCCTATTATGCGAATGCGGCGTGGGACAAACCCGGCGAACGTTCGCGCAAAATTTATTTTACGAATCTTCCGGCGCAGTCCGATATCACAATCTTCACGATGACGGGCGACGTGGTGGTGGAGCTGCATCACGATGCGGCCACATATAACGGGGCCGGCATCAAGTGGTTCGACGATTTCGCGGGACTGGCTGCGAAGCCTCAATTTGCGGGCGGCGAGCATGCGTGGGATCTCATCACGAAGAACGACCAGGCCATCGCCACGGGGTTGTATCTTTTCACAGTCAAAGATTTGTCGAACGGTGCGATCAAGCGCGGAAAATTTGTCATCGTGAAATAATTTTCAAGCATTGAAGCGACATAAAATACTCATGTGGAGGATTGAACTATGAAAAAACTATTACTCGTTGCACTCGTCATGCTGGCGATCGGCTCACGGGCCTTCGCACAGAATTATCCGATGAAGACGTTGCTGCAGATCCAAACAATCAACAAGGATTCTCTTGCCAAGGCCGATCAGCTCGGCATCGGATCGCCGCAATGGCGCCTGCAGACATCACCTCTGAAAGATTCGCTCGTGACGGTCGTGGCGCTTGTCACTGTGCCGCCTCACTATATTACATACACAGCCACGGGAAAGACGATGTGTCTCGTCGACACGGGTGCCAACGGCTACAAGCCCTTCAGCGGCATACTTGTGCGCTACGGCGGCTGGGACGGATCGTTCGATGAAAACGGCTACAACAGCATTCAGCGCGGCGACATCATCAAGATACGCGGCAAGATCACTGAATTCCCCACATCGAATATGAACAGTCTTACGCAATTCGAACCCGATACGATGTATCAGATTTCAATCCTCTCGTCGAACAATCCCTTGCCGCCTCCGGCGAAGCTGCAGATTTCGGATTTCAATCAGGGCGTCAATCCGAACGGGCACGTCAATATTATCACCGGCGAGCAGTATGAATCGAAGGAAGTCTTGTTCACAAATCTGACAGTCGTCGGCAACGTCAACGCCACACGCGGCACATTCAGTGTCGCCGATGCTCAGGGCAATCAGTTGTCGGATTACGACTGGTCGTACTATTACACGATCGGCCACGGCTCGATCATCGTTCCGGGCGATCCGAACTATGTGGTACCAATCGCTGGGGCACACATCGATACGTTGCGCGGGTACATTTCGACATCCTCGGGTTCCGAGGCATCACGCGGGTACAGAATCTGTCCCATCTTCCCCGGAGACATTGTTTATGGCGGCGTTGCGCCGGCAGTCCAATCGCACCGCCGTTATCCCGTGATGGTCACACCCGATTCCACGCCGCAGATCAGCGCCCGGGTCTTTCGGCAATCGTTTGGTAAAGTTATAGGTGATCCGCTTACGACGATCAGCCTTCTCTATAGCATTAACGACGGAGCCTGGCAAACGGTGGTGATGACCGCTCCCCAGGCGGCGAAAGATTCGCTGTATTATGCGTCGATTCCACAGCAGGCAGGCGGCACACGCGTGAAATATTTTATCCGCGTTGAAGACAGCAAGGGACTCTCGACAATCCTCGCCAACTCGAGCTTCCTGGCGCCCAACGACACGACGCAGGGATTCTTCTTCTATAATGTGATCGATCGCAAGGCGAGACCGGTACTTTCAATCAGCGACATCCAGACAACGCCCTACAGCAACGGCCGCTCCTCGCTTATCGGCACTGTCGATTCGGTCGGCGGCATTGTCACAGCCGACACATCGAGCCTCCGTCTGTCTCAGATTTCATCGTTCCACACAAACCCGTATTACATCCAAAGCGGCACGGCGCCGTTCAGCGGCATCTGGGTT
This sequence comes from Bacteroidota bacterium, assembly GCA_035298825.1. Lineage (GTDB taxonomy): Bacteria > Bacteroidota > Ignavibacteria > UBA10030 > UBA8401 > CAISDA01. The sequence goes on along the minus strand of DATGXR010000274.1, from coordinate 1,286 downwards.
ACGGGTCCCGATTCGATCATGGCGAAAGTTGCCAATGGCGACAGCATCATCGTCACAGGCTACATCAACGAAAATTTCGACGTAACACGCGTCGAGAATATCACGAAGATGCGCATTGTCTCGCGCAAAAATCCGCTGCCCCAGCCTCTGAATCTCAAGACTGAAGTCTTCGGCGCCGGCACGCTCACAGGCGAGCCGTATGAAGGCATGCTCGTAAGCTTCGATAATATGGTGGTGACCGATATCGCACCAGTGTTCCAGGATTTCACTGAATTCGAAGCATCGAACAGCTCGAAGGGAATCCGCATTCAATTGGACGGCAAACACCGCGTCTCGATCACGCCGGGAGATTCGGCCACAGGCGCGTTCGTGGTCAAGGCGGACATGAACCTCGGCACAGTAAAGGGAATCATTTATTACAGTGCACAGCGTTACAAACTTGTGCCGCGCACGAGCGCCGACTTCCCGAATCTCGTGCTGGGCGTGCATAAAACGGATGACGTGATGCCGAAGGACTTCTCGATCGCGCAGAACTATCCGAATCCGTTCAATCCGTCGACGACAATCCGCTTCACCGTTGCGCGGACGCAGTTCGTGACGCTGAAGGTCTACGATCTGCTCGGACGCGAAGTGGCGACGATGGTGAACGAACAGATGAATCCTGGCACGTATTCGATGCAGTGGAATGCCGCCACGCTTTCAAGCGGCGTGTACTTCTACCGGATGCAGGCGGGCGACTTTGTCAGGACGATGAAGCTTATGCTGCTGAAGTAATTTGAGTGTGGTAAATTGCAGGGCGAGATCGCATCTCGCCCTACATCTGTCATCAATCAATTATTTTGTAAATGAAGAAATTCCTACTTGTTCTGCCGGCACTCGTCATTGCAGTCGTGTTTTTCAGCTGCACGAAAGACCTGCCGAACGAAACGAAGGTTAATCAGCCTCCCGCCACACGGTTGTGGCTCATTCCCGAATCGGATCTGCGTGAAACAGTCTCGAAGCAGCATCTCTATTATTACGGCGAAGATCCCGACGGCAGTGTCTCGGGCTTTCTGCTCGGCGTTGTGAAGGCCAAAGGCGCATTGGCGGTGCCCGATACGATCGGGTACACATGGACGACGAAGACCGACACAGTCATTGCACTGCCGCTGCTGGCCGTGCGCGACAGTTTCACGATCGTCGTGCGCGCAGTGGATAACCGCTTCGCCGCATCGACAATTCCGACGGGCGCGATCGTCCGACTCTCTCCCCAGCCGTACTGGGACGTGAATATGAATGGCGTGAAA
>DATGXR010000273.1:0-3780 GCA_035298825.1 Bacteroidota bacterium | reverse complement strand
CGCACGTTGGCATGCTGGAGCTTTTCTTGCAGAAGTTGTTTTTGGATTTCGAGCCTGGCGATCTGTGCATTCACTTCGTCCAGCTGTTCGGGTCGCGTTCTGCGCAAGACAAGGTCCAATCGTTTCTGCGCCTCTGCAAGCTGACCTGTGGCATCAATGCCAAGTTCCTGGCTGTTTTCATATTCAATTCGTGTCAGCAGATCCCTCTCGAACAACAATCGGTTTCTCTCGAGCCGGCCCTGAATGAATTTCAAGCGCTCTTTGAGCGTGGCGACGTTCGTCCTGGCAAGATCGATCTCCTGTTGCGTCGCTCCGGTTTGCAGCATCTTGAGCCGTGCATGCGCCTCATTGATCTGTGCCTCGGTCTTCTCGAGTTCAGTCCGGTTTTCATGTTCCGTGAGATGGGCGATGACATCACCCGCCTGCACAAGGTCGCCTTCTCTGAAACGGATTTCCTCGATGATGCCTTCGACCTCCGTATGGACATCAGCATTATGAACCGGCAGAATGACAAAGGGACCCTGGACGATCAATTCCATCCATCCGAAAATCAGGAACGCCGCGATCAGCAGTCCCGCAAGTCCGACGATGTATCGCGTGATTCTTTTTTTTGTGACGATCTTTTTTCCGCCTGTGGGGGCAGAAGGTGGTTGCTCCGATATCTGACCAGAGGGAAGCGGAGTTGTATCGGAATTTTTTGTCTTCGACTTCGAGCTTCCGAAAAGTCTGGCGAGACGATCCCGAAATCGCAGCCCCGCAAATCCCGCGAAAACGGCGAGGGGAATGGGCTGGTTGTTTTCGATGAGGAAGCCGCCAAGTTGCATCGTCCCGTACCCAAAAAGGAAGAATGAAAAAACGGTCGCAATGCCACCGTAGATGAGATAAATAAATTGTTCGCGCCCAGTAAGTTTTCTGGGAGATTTCATGGATGAGCCGGTAAGACGCTTCGTCAAATCGCCGATATAGCGAAATGATTTGCCTCGTAAATTGGGGATATCAAGAAAATCGCTCAGCAGATAATATCCATCCAATTTGATGAGGGGATTGAAGTTCGCCAGAGTTTTCACGCCCGATGTCGTCATCACCATCAGTCCCAGATAGTTTAACCACGTTTCAGTCTCTGTGATGCGCCAGGCCAATGTGGCCAGCGACCAGAGGAAGAGTTCGAAATAGGGTCCCGCAAAACTTACCCAGAGTCGTTTTGACTTCTCCTGGAGGAGCCATGCATCGCTCACATTGCAATAGAATGCAGGCTGGAAATAAATCATCATGAAACCGATTTCATGCACCTCTCCGCCGAAGTTTCGCAGCGTGAGGCCGTGACCGAATTCATGCATTGTGATCATCAGCAGATTCGTCCCGATGAACATTGGCACAGCAGCAAAATCATAGAGCCGGGGAAGATCCTGTGCGAACTCGGTCCAGTTCGAGACCATCGTCCAGATGCCGATGAGAATGCAGAGGAACGAAAAAACGACAAATGCATGCGAAAAAAAAAATGCTGTGCGACGGACCAAATGATCGAATAGTGTCGAGGGATCAAAGAGCATAAATCTGAGATAGAGCAAATTTCCTTTCAGGCGTCCCTTCAAACCCGGGAGTGGTTTTTGTGATGCCACGCCCTCAATGAGTCCCGAACCCTGCAGCGAGTGAATGAATTCGTTCAACGCTTCGATCGACAGCGCCGCATCAAACTTCGTTTCCACCGTATGACGGATCACTTCGGGTGATGTCTCTCCGTCGAGCTGTTCGCAAATGAATTGTTCCACCTCCTGGAACCGAAAATATTTTCCCGATCGTGGATCTTTCACAACGCAGAAAGAGTCATCATTCGTCTGTTGCCGACTCATGATGAGATCCGTTCGTATTTTTGGAAACGAAGCATCCATACGATCGTCAGTGGCTCTGTAAAGAAAGGGAAGCCGGTTGTGAGGCGCCCGGTCTTCCCCCAAGAATAATGCCGGACAACAAGGTGACAAACGCCCCCTACCCCGCGTCCGCGATGAACAGAGCAACAAGCGTCAAGAGCTTAGCCACAGCTCTTATGAGTCTTGTGGCTCATGTGACTCTTCTGGCTCTTACAGCTCTTGTTGCTTTTGTTGCTCTTGTGGCTCTTGCAGCTCTTGCCCGATTTGTTGCTTTTGCCGCCTCCACCGCAGAAACAAGGGGCGATGCGCTCCTCAAGCCGCTCCAGTTGGAGATCCAGATGCTTCATTTGTTTATCACCTCCTTTCGGTTTGTTCGTTGTTGTTTCCTCTCCGAAGCCTTGTTCGGAGATATAGCAATCCCATGCAGGAATGTGAAATTCCCATGGAGCCGAGACCGATCATCGGCTCCCACTTTGATTGTTGTTAACGTGTGGACATAGATCCGGTGAGTACTATTCTTATGTCGGATAGCACTGCACACGATCCGGTGTTACGTTGAAGAACTAGGACATCAAGTTGCAAGTTGCCAGCCCCATTACCCGTCGCATTGGCGGATGCAGCGTTCACACATCTTCACCAGTCCTGATCGCCTCTATTGCCTGCAACTTCCCCCGCGTCTTGATGTAGAGATGGAAGGAAGGATTGTAATACTTTAAAAACATAGTACTATCTTTCAAAAAGGTAGTCAAGTTAGAATAATCTAATACGGTATAAAAATTATGCTGCTGAGGTTTTCATCCGTCATGATACATCGACCGAAAAAAAATCATACGACAATTCGAAGCGCGCATTGCATCTCCGCACATATCATCATACCTTAAAGCAAGTCCACTCTGATAACCTTCGCTTTCTTTTTCCACTCACGATGCTCAACAACGGATACATATACACGGATCGGATACTCCGCGAACATAAAGGCATGACTGTGTTGGATTATTACAGCGCACGTCATCCGCATTTTTCGCGCGGGGAATGGCGTCAGAGAATCGATGCAGGTCTCGTCACGCGCGCTGCGATTCCTCTCGCGACGAACGATAAACTCCGCGAGCATGATGTGCTGCACTATTTCCGCGCGCCGTGGTCCGAGCCGGATGTGCAAACAGATATTCCAATTCTGAAACGCGATGAACATGTCATTGTGTTCGACAAGCCCGATCAGATGCCCGTCCTTGCCGGGGGAGCATACCTCGAGCATTCGATGGTGATGATCGTGCGGAGAGTGCATGATGCGGCGCTGTCGCCGTTGCATCGTCTCGGCCGTGGCACGACGGGGGCGATACTCTTTACCCGGTCGCATGACAGTGCAGAGGCGTTCAGCCGGTTGATGAGAATGAGGAAAATCGGGAAAATCTATCTTGCGCTGGTTCATGGTGTCGACATGCCGGACGAGTTCACCATTAGCACGCCTATCGGCCGGGTTCAGCATTCGCAGCTCGGCGACATACACGACGTCTCTCCGCAGGGGAAAGAAGCCGTGAGCAAGTGTACGGTGCTTGCCAGGAATCCCGATAGTGACACCGCTTTGATTCGTGTGTCCATTCTGACCGGTCGCACGCATCAAATACGGATTCATCTCGCTTCCGAAGGACATCCGCTTGTGGGGGACAGATTTTATCGCGGCCGCAGAAACGCGAGTGAAGATACTGACGAACACTCCGGTCGCGTGTCTCCCAGTGATCCTTCCAGCATCGTTCTTCCCAGTGATCCGGGATACATTCTGCATTCCTGGAAGCTGCAGTACCGCGATCCGTTTACAGACCGCGACGTGGAAGTTGTTGCGCCGGTGAGGCGGGAAATAGTGGAGTGGTGTGAGAGTGTGGGATATGCGACTGAGGACAGTGACAACTGATCA
>DATGXR010000272.1:0-3843 GCA_035298825.1 Bacteroidota bacterium | reverse complement strand
GGTCGGCATTCGCAAAGGATGAGGCCTTCGTCGCCGCCCCTGTCGACATACGCAAGGGGAGCGGGCATGACGACAGGCGGCACGGGCGGCGGCGACACAAGCGCTTCGCGACATCTCTACAGCATCGAATACGACAACAATGGCGGTGCACTGACGCCGCTGCAGGGGCAGCCCATCATCGATCTCTTCCGCTCGCTGAGTATTGGGGGGATCGTCGCCTTCGTCGGCTCGGGCAACAGTACCCTGCTCGGTTACGACAGTTGGGATGGCCTTTCGGAGCGGCTGCTGAGGCTTGCCTACAAGGTCAGCAGAAGGCAACCAATCGATGTTCGTCTGCGCGAAGCGATTGTCAAGGCCAAGGCGATGCTCGATAGCGGGGACGCTTCCGATGAGATCGACAAATTCGATCGTCTGGCGATGGCGACAGAAATGCTACGCCAATTGCCCGTCGAGCGAGGCGATTATCGGCGAAGCGATTTGCTGAGGCAGATCTTCGCTTTTCCCGACACGCTGTCTACTGAGTATGCGCGAAAGGTATGCAATGCATTGTCGAGGCGGCACCCTTTTCGGCCGCACGCGTCAGACCTGCGTGAGGAGATAAAGCGATTAGGCAATCGTGGCTATGTACCCATCGATTTTGTTGCCGGCCTGCAGTTGGCTTCCGTCCTCGCTGGGCTCAAGGATTCTCCGAGCCCCCCGCCGCGTAGTTTGCCCAAGACCCGCTTGCTCGATACCCCTTCGCCATCGATTGATGTTCTGGGCACATTGCGCAAGGACTGGAAAGTGTCTCGTTATGCGACACTCAATTACGATCACGAGATCGAACGGATGCTGGAGCGCACGGATTTCCCATTCGAAAGCCTCACTCCCCGATTCAGCCAATCAGAATCCACTGAACAACAGCTCAGAAAAGACGCTGATCGCGGACCCAAGCTGAGCGTACGGTCCCGGCTCGGCGAGAAAGCCCGCAGCGTCGACCTCGATCGTTCCAATGTCGCGGAATTCATGCTTTTCGCCGCGGATTCGCCCGCTGGTGTTTCTCAGGTACTTCATTTGCACGGATCGGTTCGCGATCCAGCGCAGATGATTGTTACCGACATTGATTACAACCGCCGATACTTCGTGAACGCACCTTGGAATCAGGTGCTGGAAGATAGCCAAGAGCTGCTTTACCGCGCGAATGCGATCGTATTCATAGGCGTGGGCATGAGCGAGGACGTATTGTTCCGCGCAATGCGGATTCTTTCGCAGGCGCCGGAACGCGAAGCGCGGCCTGTGTATGCGTTCATGTCGTCGAAAGGAGAGATAAAGGATACAGCTGACGGCATAAAGCTGTTCCAGCGATACGGAATCCGCACCATTTTCTATGGTACCCGTCTTGACAGGACTGACGATCCGGAAGCCGGCAATTTCCGAGATCATCCTCTCGTAAGGGCGGCACTTGAGGATCGAGGGGTCGATCCTGGAAACAAGGCGCAAGTCGAGGAAAGCCTCGCTCGAATCGCTAACAACCTCAATCCTTTGTCGATCGAACTGAATTATCTGAAGAAGATAGAGAAGTGCCTGCATACCGTCGAAAGAAACAAAGAATCCGATTCAGTCGCGCGCGCATCGAGCATTGAAGCATCACTGCGAAATCTCGATTCCGACCTGGAAAAAATTCTGGGCTCCGGTGTCGTATCGGATCCGCTCTTGGATGGTTTTAATAAGGATTCGCTGCCAAGGCTAAGTTTCACGCCGTGGCATCGGGTCGTTTTTCGATTGGTTTGCACCGCCCTGCACGCTCGCGACAAAAAAGGCGATTTGTGGGTGATGGATAAAGCCGTGGTTAAGGCTCTGGGCAAGGCCGTTTCCGCGTTGAGTTCTGCGATCCACGCTCGCGCTCTGCAGGATGCGCTGCAGGAGATATCTGCGAAATCGATTTCTTGGCGGAAGCGCTGGCAGGATAGACCCGCCCGCCCCGATTCTGATCCCAAGGACCGACCGTGGCACTTTCGCTCAGCAGACGGTGCCAGCTTCGGAACCTGCGAAGCACGAGTGTGTTCACACAACATATCGAGAGCCCATGACGAAAGCGAACCGAATCGCAGGCTGCTGAAACAGATTCTTCGAGACGAATCCGGTAAAGGATTGCTCGAAGTTGCGTTGGATAAAATCGAAAAGCATCGTTCGGTCGTGGCGCGCGCACGGAACGGCGCCGGCAAAGGAATGCTGGCATCGCGATTTTCAGAACCGGACTGCTGCCCCGCACGTGGCCGCCGTCTCGTGGTGTCCTTTGGACAGTCGTGTGGTCGGGATCCCGTCTTTGATTTGATGGCGTACTACCATCCAAAACATCCCTCGCAGGCCGGCCAATCTTCGTCATTGCCTTTGGAATACATCGTCTCCCGACTCGATATCGCGATGACGCTTGTCGAGAGACGGCCAAAACTGGCGGAATGGGACGCCTTTTTCCGCAACACCATAGACAACGAAAATACCCGATGGTTGATGCTGTGCGAGACCATCGAAACGGTCGAATATCTCACATCGCTCCGATCCGTCGGCCACCAGAGTCCGTCCAAGTCGATGGGCTTCAAGGAGTGGGATTTCGAAGAGGAGGGGGCCTTTCGTCACGACGTTGATATTGGCGGTGATTGCATTCAGCCCGGAGAGGCCGGGCGTCTCGCCGATATCCTGGGCATAGCCAAGACTTGTCGTTCGGTATGGGTGGCATCGTTTCTGACTTCGGTTTACGTCATGTTGACTACGCAGTATGTGCCGCGCGGTCAGGACAAGGGCGAGATTTTCCCGTCCAAACCGTCTGGGTCTGATTACGATCGGATTGGCGCGAATCGTTTCGACGAAATCATATCCCGAATCGATCATGCGCTGAACATCACTCAGGATCCACGCCAGCGTGTCCCGAGTTTGATAGATGTCACCATAGCGCAGATAGAAACCCATGTATTGCGCCAACGCGATACCGACGCGCGGATCACAAAGGTTATATCGCACGCGATATTGAAGCATTTGTTTGCATTCGGTGGACCGGTGGAGCCCGGCATATTTGCTCGTTGCCCGGAATTTCACCACATCGCCGATGACTATCGGGATCGTATCCGTGATGAAGCCGCATTGTCATATGAGATCGATGAGGCGTTGAAATGGCTGCGTAGCCTCGACATGATCACCGAATCGACGGATTGCTATAGCTCCATCGGCCAGATGCGTTACGGCCTGCATGCTCATGTCCGCAACTGGCTGGCAACCAAAAAGGGGTTGCCGTTCTCCGTCGTTGTCGGCCGCGAGCAGACCGCTATCACGGTGATACCGGTGATTGACGAGGAAATCGTACCCCTCGACCGCAAAGACTACGCCTTCATCTGGGATACGGTTGACAATCTGCTCAAGCCATCGTCAGCTGATGCAGGTGCGTCGCAGGATCAGGTGCGGGCCGCATTCATGCTGTTGCGAGGCTCGATGCGTATTGGTTCTGTCCTGCGCTGGGCCCATGGACGCGAATCCGAAGCATCGGCGGGTCATACCTCGCTGGAAGAATATCTGCGTCGACTCTTGGATCTGCGCCATGCTGCACTGCGCTGTGCCGAATTCTATCCGACCTCGACCGCTCCCTTGTTCGAGCGAGAATGGGTGTGGCTATTCAATGAAATGGGCGTGGTCAAGCTCTTGCAGGGACATGCCCATGACGCCAGCGCTCTGTTCGAGCAGGCGATCGAGTTCGAGAGCCGGAGACTGCGCGATAAACAGGGTTTCGAGGCGCTTATATACGACGCGAAAAAGTTCCCGGAATTCTCGATTACGAAGCTCAGGGTCATGATGAATTTGGCGATGGCGGAGATC
>DATGXR010000271.1:0-19163 GCA_035298825.1 Bacteroidota bacterium | reverse complement strand
CCGACCTTCTCATTCCATCCATGCGTTGCGTCGTACCTGAAACCCACTCGTGACAGGAGACTCCATGTCTGCTCATGATTGTAATACAGCCAATGCATTCGTATGCCGATGTTGTCATGTCCGAGAATCTCTTCGATTTTTCCTTTTTCCTCCAATGCCGACGACTCATCCCAGTATGCATTGATCCCATGCAGGCCGATCTCCCATCCTTCCGATTCAAGCAGCCTCAACATCTCACTGTGATCGCCGACATCATAGAATGAGGTCCGGTTATACGGGGCAGCCATTCCGGCCGGGGTTGATCCCGGCTGATTCGGGAACGGAAGAAAATAAATTGTCGATCTCACACCCAGATGTTTCTCGATCTCAATCATCTGTTCGAGGCTCGATGCCCAGGGATCCGATCGCCAGCCGAGCTTGATCAGCGGCATCGAAATGCCATCCCACAGCACTCTCGCCCGCCGCCGGAACGAACGTGTCCCGAGCTTCGATGTGAACGCCGCGAGGAAGCAGCGATAACTGAACCCCCATAGCGTTCTACAGAACCACGGAATCTCTTTCAACGAGAGATAATCGATGTCATGTGTGAGGACAAGCGTATACATGCGTATGATCCGATTAAATGTCCATGGGATGGTTCAGTCATTTCGCAAACGTCGAGAGGCGTGTTCGAGAATCTCGAGCACTTCGAGCGCATGCACACCGTCCGTGAGCGGAGTCGTATGCGCATCGATGCATCCGTAAAAATGTTTGTGCTCCTCAGTAAGCGGCTGGAGCGTTTCAATGGGAATCGATTCGAAGTCACCATCGAATTTTTCAAGTCCATGCTCGGTCCTGTGGAATCCCTTATGATAGAGTTTCAGCTTGTCGGCTGTCTGCGCGCTGTCTTCGAACACGAGCATGCCCTCGCTGCCGTTGACCATCACGCGGTGCTCCTTGAACGGATGCAGCCAACTCACGAAGATGTGCGCATGGACGTTGTTCGGATATTTCAGGATCGTGATCGTCGTATCCTCGATGCCGGGCTGCAGGTATCGCGCGCCGAATGCATCCACCGACAGCGGCTTTGTTTCTGTGAAATACTGGATGATCGAAATGTCGTGCGGTGCAAAGCTCCACAGGATGTTTTCTTCACTTCTGACTGCCCCGAGGTTGAGACGGTTGCTGTAGATGTACTGCAGCCGGCCGATCTTGTCGTCGCAAATCAATTGCTTCAGCGCGATCACCGCCGGATGATAGAGCAGGATGTGCCCGACCATCAGCCGAAGGTCGTTCATATGCGCAAGATGCACGAGCTCGCGCGCCTCGATGCTCCTGAGCGTGATCGGCTTTTCAACAAGCACGTGTTTGCCGTGTTCAAGACACGTCCGGGCAATCGGAAAATGCGTTTCGGCCGGCGTCGCAACGACAACGGCATTCACCTCGGGATCCGAAATGAGTTCATCCGGATCGGTGGTGAAGCGGGCCGAGGGCGCAATTCCGCGCACGACCGACTCCATCGACGGATTGGCGTCTGCCACGCAGACAAGTCCCTGCCCCAGCATCGCCGATGCCGTTTTCACATGGTTGATCCCCCACCGGCCGCAACCGATCACGCCAAGACGAACCGTCGTTGCCTCCATAGATTCACTCTCCCCGTTTCAATCAGTATGTGTGCGATGCGCATGATTCATCACGATTTAACCTGATGCTCCTTTTTCCTGGTACTAAGATCGTATCCGTAATAGCCGTAATGATAGCTCGCCGAGCTCGAGTACGAGTTGCCGTACGCCTTTTTCGCGTCGAAGCGGTTCAGCACGACGCCGAGCAGCTTCACGCCAACACTTTGAAGGAACTCGGCAATCCGGCGCAACCCGGCCGCATGCGTTTCGCCGGCCGATGCCACAAGCATCACGCCGTCCGATTGCGTCGCAAGCACGGCCGCATCTGTCACAGCCAGCAGTGGCGGCGCATCAAACAGTATGAAATCGTACCGGAGGCGCATCTCCTGGATGAATTCTTTCATGCGGTCCGATCCGAGGATCTCTGCAGGATTCGGAGGAATCAATCCGCAGGTAAGCACGTCGAGATGCGGAAGCACGTCCTTCTGTATCGCTTCCTCCGACGGGACTCTGCCGAAGAGGACCTCGTTCAGTCCGATGCTGTTGCGGAGTCCGAACATCATATGCAGCGACGAGCGGCGCATGTCCGCATCGACAATCAGTACTTTCTTATCGGCCTGGGCAAATGTCACCGCAAGATTCGCAATCGTCGTCGTCTTGCCTTCCTTCGGATTGCAGCTTGTGATGACGATGCACTGCAGCGGCTTGTCGACCTGCACATATTGCAGCTTCGTGCGCAGATGCCGGTACGATTCCGCCAACGGCGACAGCGGCCGGTAGTGCGTCAGCAAATGCGTGTCGAGAAAGCGTTTGTGCTTCACGGCGCCGAGCTCACGCTCGATGCGTTTGCTCTCGCCGTTCATCGCCGAGATGGTCGACAGCGGCATGAATCCGCAGCGCTTCAGATCCTCTGGCGTGCGCACATAGCGGTCGAACAGCGCGCGCAGGATCACCACGCCGAAGCCGAGTCCGAATCCCAGTACAAGTCCGAAAACGAGATTGACTGCGACTCTCGGACTCACCGGCACCATCGGCACGGAAGCCTTATCGACAACGTTCACACTGCCGAACTCCGATTTTTCCTTGATCGACGCCTCGTTATATTTTTCCTCGACAAGCAGATAGAGTTTTTCAGTACTGAGCCGTTCGCGCTGCAGCCGTGCGAGCGTCATCGACTTTTGGGGAATCGTGTTGAACTTCCGTTCCGATTCCGCGATCACTCCATTCAGGGCGCTTATACGCGCGTCGATGCCCTGCAGCTCGATCTGCTGATCGATGATTTTCGCCTTGAGCTGCGAAAGGAACGACGAGTTCGCATTATTGGGATCGCTGCCCGTGGGCAAAAGAGTTTTCAGATACGCCTTTGTGCGCTCGTCGAGCTTCTTTTTTATTTCCTTGATCTGCCCGTTGATCTCGATCAGCTTATCCGAATACAGTTTCTCCTGCACGGCGCCGGGATTCTGCGCGATCGTCACATCGCGCTGCACCTCGAGTCTGCCCAGCTGTTCCTGCAGCATGCGGATGTAGCTGTCGTTCGACTCGCCAATGGCCACTGCCGCATTCGGTTCCTGAATCTTAAGCTCTTCCCTGTACGAGGCAAGCGTCTTCTGAACGGAACGCTTCTCGACCTCAAGCGCCTCGCGCTGCGCCTCGAGCTGCGAAAGATGCTCGACACTGCGCGTGGCTTCCACATCGAGCGACACGATGCCCGACTGGCGCATGTAGCGCTGCAGATTCGATTCGGTCGTATCGAGCTCCGACCGTTTCGAATTGAGCTGCGATTCAAGAAATTCCTTCAACGCCTGCGACCGGGTCCGGCTTGCAGACAAATTGTTCGATGTGTACACCGCCGTATAGAGATTGGCAAGCAGCGCGGCTTCGGATGGATCGGTGCTCCGGGCCGCAATCCTGATCATATCCGACTCGCGCACCGGCGTGAATTCGACGGCCCTGCGCAATCGCTGCACGATAATCGGCTCTCGTGCAAGTGAGTCTCTGAACGGATTATTCTCTTCTATTCTTAAAATACGGATCACCCTCTTCGTGCTATCATCGATATAGCGACGCTGGATGAGCGCCTCTGCCACGGCCACGGCGTTGCTGTACGACTTCATGGTCTCGAGCTCGTTCGTGATTTTATTTGTCAATACTGTTCCGCTCACATCTGTAATCGGATTTGTATTGCCGTTCTGACGCACGTCGATCAGCACGAGCGTGCTGGCCTCGTAAACGGGATCCGACAGGAACGTATAGAGCGCAACCGCTCCGAACACAATGCCTGCGATCAAAAGGATGGTCCACTTCCTGCGCATCAAAATGGTTGTATACTGTTGCAGGACCGACTCGTGCTGCAAATCGAACGCATGCTCATCGTTGCGGAGCTTGTCGAAGATATTATCCTGACCATTCATAGAGGTTCCTCAACTTATGCTTTGTGATAGCAGGGCGAACTGCCTTTGAGCGCGTTTCGAGTGTCGACAATGGGAATGTTGAATTGCGAAAAGTCGATCGATTTGTATTCGTCATGCGCCGTGGAAATCAGCATCAGGTCGTAATTGCCCGTCACAGGAACCGACTGTTTTCCGGTGTAGCGGGCGTGCTCGCGCGTCGGCGAGATCACCGGAATGAACGGATCGTTATATTCGACTCGCGCTCCTTTCTCGATCAGCTTGTCGAACAGATGAAACGTCGGCGATTCACGCATATCGTCAACGTTCGCCTTGTAGGCGAGTCCGAGCACGAGCACACGAGCCCCCTTCAACGTCCGTCCATGCTCATTGAGCACTTCCATCACGCGATGCACCACGAAATCGGGCATCGCATCATTAATCTCGCCCGCAAGTTCGATGAATTTCGTCGTCACGCCGAACTCGCGCGCCTTCCACGTCAGATAGAACGGATCGATCGGGATGCAGTGACCACCGAGACCCGGACCGGGATAAAACGGCATGAAGCCGAACGGTTTGGTCGACGCGGCGTCGATTACTTCCCAGACATCGATGCCCATTTTCATGAACGTCATTTTTAGTTCGTTCACGAGCGCGATATTGACGGACCTGAAAATATTCTCGACGAGCTTCGTCGCTTCGGCCACGCGCACATTCGAGACCGGAACGGTCCGCACGACAATCTGCCGGTAGAGCAGCTCGGCCACGGCAAGGCCGTCGGGCGAGGTGGAACCGACCACCTTCGGGATCGTTTCTGTGCGGTAGCTCGGATTGTTCGGATCTTCGCGCTCGGGCGAAAAGGCGACGTAGAAATCCACATCGACCTTCAGGCCGTTCGATTCGAGAATGGGCACCATCACTTCTTCAGTCGTGCCGGGATACGTCGTCGATTCGAGCACGACGAGCTGTCCCTTGCGAAGATGGGGCGCGATCGCCTCGCACGTCGAGACGATATATTCCATCTCGGGCTCGCGGTTTTTATTGAGCGGCGTCGGCACGGCGATCAGAATCGCGTCGCATTCTGTGAGACGCGAAAAATCACCGGTCGCGCAAAAGAGTCCCGATGCGTTGGCGGCGGCGATTCGCGCAGGCGGGATGTGCTTGATATAGGATGAACCCGCCTTCAGGGCGTTGATCTTGGATGTGTCGATATCGAAGCCGATCGACTTGAATCCCTTTTCGACGTAGCACAAATTTAGCGGCAGACCCACGTAGCCGAGTCCGATCACGCCGACGACAAATTCCTTTGTCTCGATCTTTTTGAGTAGTGAGTTCTTCATAAGTATTTTTTTCCCGCAGCGCCCCCGTCTATGTGCGAGTGCGCGGCACGGCTCCCCTGATGTGATGTGCGGTGATGGTGTGGTGCGTGTACAGCGGGTGTCTGCGCGCCCCGGCCGGACACGTGTTTATTATAGAGTATAGCGTCAATATAAAGAAACTTTCCCCAATAAAAAATCCCGCCTGAGCGGGATTTTTTTATACATACGGGGGCCATGCGCCCTTGATTATTTCGACTCCGCCTGCTGTTGCTCCGGCTGATACGTCTTTTTGTGCGCGGGGCGTTTTCGCTTGCGCAGATATTTCTTTTCGATCTGCACCTCGGGCTTCTTTTCTTCCTCTTCAACGTCCGGGTACTGATAGATATCGTATTTGTAGTTGCGCATGATGATATTGTTGCCGTTGCGGCCGAGCACGTATTGGGGCAACAGCGGAATCTTGCCGCCTCCGCCTGGCGCGTCGATCACGTAATTGGGGATGGCCAGACCCGAGGTATGTCCGCGGAGCTTGTCCATAATGTCCAATCCGACGCTGACCGGCGTGCGGAAATGGTTAGCGCCCTTCGTGATATCGGCCTGATAGAGATAGTACGGCTTGACGCGCATCACGAGCAGCTTGCGCATCAGCTCGAGCATCACATCGGGATCGTCGTTCACGCCTTTCATCAGCACTGCCTGATTGCCGACCGGGATGCCCGCATCGGCGAGCATTTCGCAGGCCTTTCTTGCCTCGGCCGTGCATTCCCATGGATGATTGAAATGCGTATTCACATAGAGCGGATGATACTTCCGCAGCATATTGGTGAGCTTCTTCGTGATGCGCATGGGAAGCACGCACGGCATCTTCGTGCCGATGCGGATGATCTCGACGTGGGGAATGGCGCGGAGTCCCGAGAGAATCTTTTCGAGATTCGAATCCGTGAGCATCAGCGGATCGCCGCCCGAGAGGATGACGTCGCGGATTTCAGGATGTGCCGCGATATAGTCGAGACCGCTCTGGATGTACTTCATGCTGATCTTGCCCGAATCGCCCACCTTGCGCTTGCGCGTGCAGAAGCGGCAGTACATCGAGCATTGGCTCGTCGTGAGAAAGAGCACGCGGTCGGGATAGCGGTGCGTGATCGACGGCACGGGACTGTCTGCTTCCTCGTTCAGCGGATCGAGCGGCAGATTATCCTCTTCGAGTTCTTTTGCATCGGGAATGCACTGTTTCCAGATCGGATCTCCCGGGAAGCGGATCAAGCTGAGGTAGTACGGGTTAATGCGAATATGAAACAGCGAGTTCAGTTTATCGGCAAGACCAGTGTCGAATCCGAAACGTTCGACCAAATCTTTTCCGCTGTCTACGCTTGCGCGCAGCATCTCTTGCCAGAGTTCCATAACCAACAAGCCTTATGTAGTTGGAAAATATTTACCGTAGATGACGAGGTCATCGTCCGGTTTGTAGTACTGCCGGATACGCGCAAGTTCCTCGTATCCTTCTTTGAGATAAAATGCGCGCGTGCGCCCGTACGCTTCGGTCGACGAGGTCTCGACGATCACGAGCGAACCGCCCCGCGAGCAGATATAGTCTTCGGCTGTCTTGAGAAGCATCCGCGCCGTGCCTTTTCCGTAGCACTGCGGATCGACTGCAATCCAATACAAATCGTACGTCCCTTTCGTCGCCGGCGTGGGTCCGATGCACACGTACCCTTCGGCCTTGTCGTCGGCGTCGGCGGCGACGAAAATCACATAATCTTTTTGCGCCGGATCGGTCAGCACGGCGGTCATCAGCTCGAGTGCGATCGCGCACTCGTCGCCTGAGAACACGCCGGTCGCGCGCAGGATGTCCATCAGCACCGGCACATCGCGCTCGGCAATCGGTCGTGCTGACATCGCAGCCTCGGCGCTCATCGTCATATGGGCCGCGCCAACCGGTGACGCTCGATGGCGCATTCGATGATCGTCTGGATGACGTCAGAGAACGACCGGCCAGACGTTTTTGCCGAACGCATGAAGCCCGCATCGTGCGAGATGTCGGGATTCGGATTGACTTCGATCACATACGGCACATTCGATTTCGAGAGCCGGACGTCGACACGCGCATAATCGCGGCAGCCCATCATCAAAAATGCGTCGAGCGCCATCTTCCGTATGCACGCTTCGACAGACTCGGGCAGCACGGCGGGACATTTGCCGACGGTGCCGAGGAATTCCGGCGTGTTGTGCATCCACTTCGCATTATAGGTGACGATCTTCGGCATCTCGTCGGGCAGCGCCGAGAAGTCGATCTCCGAGATCGGCAGCACTTCGGGATCCGTATCGCCGAGGATGGCCACATTGAGTTCGCGGCCCTCGATATACTCTTCGACTAACGCCGGCTGTTCGAATTTCAGGATGATGAAGCGCACGCGTCGCGTGAGCTCCTCGAGCGTATTCACGATCGATGCGTTCTCGATGCCGACGCTCGCATCCTCGAGCGCGGGCTTCACGATCATCGGATAGGACAGCGCGCAGGATTTTTCCCGCACGTCGTCGCCTGTCTCCGACAAAAAGAATTTCGGTGTCGAAATGCCCTGGCTCATCAACAGCTGCTTTGTGCGCGCCTTATCGAGGCATGTGCCGAGCGTCATCGGCCCGGCGCCCGTATAGGCGATGTTCAACAGCTCGTAGAGTCCGGCCACGTGCATTTCGTGTATGGCCTGATCGCCAAGGCTTTCGACCATATTGAAAATGACATCGGGCGGATCGGACCGCAGGAACGCCATGAGCCTGTCGATGTCGTTCGTCACATTGAAGATCGACGTCCGGTATCCCAGGAGCTTGAGCGCGCTTTCGATATCTTCCTTTTGCTCGAGCACGCCGACTTCCGACATGTCGATCAATCCGGCTTCGTGGGCCGCTTCATACGAGCCGCTTGAGGCAAGCACGCCTGATTCCGACACGTACTTGCGCCCTTCATCTGTCGACACAACTGGTTCGTTATAAATAATTGAAACGTGAAGCTGATCTTTCATGACACGGGTATCCAATAACTTAGTAAATAACAGAGACTTAGGTGTATTCCGCTTCGCTGGTGGACGAAATGTCATAACACCCTACTCTTGAATGAGTCCATATCGCCGGCACGCGGCATCGAGCACGGCATTGAGCATTTCGGCATACGGAATGCCGGCGGCGCGGGCGGCTTTCGGATAACAGGAATTCTCCTCCGGATTCGGCAAGATGCCCGGCAGAGGATTGATTTCTATTATATGGGGCGCACTCTGAGCGTCCAAACGGACGTCGATGCGCGACCAGTCGCGGCAGCGCAACACCCGATAGGCGTTGCGGCAGATTGTTTCGATCTCCTTTTGCAATTCAGGCGTCAGCGGCGCCGGACACGTGAAAATATCAAGCGGATCATCGGACTGATCCCAGATCCACTTTGCCTCGTACGAATAAATCGGATTGACTCCGGCCGGAAGCGAGTCGAATTGGATCTCGACAATCGGCAACACGCGCACACTCTCTCCGTTGCCGAGCATCGCCACTGTGAACTCGCGGCCCGGAAGGAATTCCTCGATCAATGCGGGTTGCGCGTACTCGGAGGTGATGCGTTCGACCTGCGCTCGGAGCTCGGCAGGGGTGCGAACCAATGATGAATTGAAGATCCCCTTCGACGATCCCTCATACAGCGGTTTTGTCATACACGGAAGCGGAATCCGGAGTGTCGCCAGTTCGTCAACGCTGTTGACGACAAAGAACCGCGGTGTGGGAATCGAATAATAGGAAAGAATTTCTTTTGCGCGCGACTTATCGAGGCAGAGACCGAGCGTCAGGGCGTCGGAACCTGTGTAGGGGATGTTGAGCATTTCAAGCATCGCCGGGATCTGCGCTTCGCGCGAGACACCGTAGCGGCCTTCCGCGATATTGAACACGATCGCAGGGCGGATACGGCGCAGGGTTTCGAAGGCATCTGCATCGGCTTCGATCATCGTCACTTTGTGTCGAAGAGCAAGTGCGTCGCGAACGGCAGTGATCGTATCGATCGTATCCCATTCGGCGTACGCATCGGCGCTCGTTGAAGTGAAGCGAACTTGCGTGCTGACATCTGCGATGTTCTGACTCGAAGGTTGCGAATCGTTCTCACTGAGAATTGATTCTTCCTTCTTCAAGTTGTACACGAGTGCAATTTCCATTTAGGAGCGTATCAAAAAAACGTCGATACCTTTCATGATCGTGAGCGAAGAGACAGAGACAAAATAAATTTTCAATCGAAATTTATTTTCTTGTTACTAATATAACGATCTATAAGTTGTAGTCAAGAAAAAAGTACGAGATTGACGCGTTTAAAAAAAAATTAATCATGTGTGTATCGTGTACTCTCTCTATTTTTTTTAACAGCATTCGATGATCAATGGTTCACCATTTTTGTTTTTCAGACGATGCATGATGCGCATGCATCGATCGATGCGATGGTTGATTGTCATCGGATGAAAAAAAATGATGAACGATGTGCGGGAGCGGAAGGCGTGATCGATTGGAGCGAAAAAAAAAATTATCCGACGCGGACGAACGAGAGGAGTTCCTTGAATGTCGATTCGAAATGCGCGCGCATCGCTTCATGCTCCGGCTTGCGCAGATGCGGATCGTTGGCGACGACATCGAACGCTTCGCCGCGCGCGAGCATCAACAGCTCCGCATCGGTGACGATGTTGGCGACCTTGAATTCAGGCAGACCGCTTTGACGCGTTCCGAAGAACTCGCCGGTGCCGCGCAACTCGAGATCCACCTCGGCGATGCGGAAGCCGTCGTTCGTCGAGGCCATTGTCTGAAGCCGGCGATTGGCGTTCGCTTCCTGAAGACGCGCCTCGGCGCGCGCCGAAGGAAGAAGCACAAGCTGGGCGCCCGCTTTTCCTTTCGCGCCCGAACCGCCTGGAGCGTTGGACGACAGCAATATGCAATAGGATTGGTCCGCCCCGCGTCCGACGCGGCCGCGCAATTGATGCAGCTGCGAGAGTCCGAAGCGATCCGCATTCTCGATGAGCATGATCGTCGCGTTCGGCACATCGATGCCGACTTCGATCACCGTCGTGGCCACAAGAATGTCGATCTCACGCCGCTTGAACTTCATCATGAGATCGTCTTTCTCCTCCGAAGCAAGCCGCCCGTGAAGGAGTCCCACGCGCAACTCGGGAAAAATCTCGGTGCGGAATCGTTCATATTCGGCGGTGGCCGCCTTGAGATCGATTTTTTCTGATTCCTCGATCAGCGGATAGACGATATAGGCCTGACGGCCGCGCGCGACCTCGGCGCGGATGAAGGCATGGATCTTCTCTTTGTCCTTGTCCGCTCGGAGCGCCGTGCGGATTTCCTTGCGGTCCTTCGGCAGCTCGTCGATCACCGACACATCCAGGTCGCCGTAGACCGTGAGCGCCAGCGTGCGCGGAATCGGGGTGGCCGTCATCACGAGCACATCGGGATTCGACGAGCCTTTCTCGCGAAGCGTCGCGCGCTGTGCAACGCCGAACCGGTGCTGCTCGTCGATCACGACCAGTCCGAGATTTGCAAACTCGACATGTTCCTGCAGCAGCGCATGCGTGCCGACGACGATCTGAGCGGTGCCGCGGCGGATGTCTTCAAGCACATCGGTGCGCAGCTTTTTTTTCTGCGCGCCCACGAGCAACCGCACATTCACATTCAACAGCTCGAGCACCTGGCGGATGCTTCTCCAGTGCTGCTCGGCAAGAATTTCAGTGGGCGCCATCAGCGCTGCCTGGTATCCGTTGTCGACGGCGATGAGCATTGCCGCAAGGGCGACAATCGTTTTTCCGCTTCCCACATCCCCTTGCAGCAAACGGTTCATTGGCGCAGGCGACGCCATATCCGTTTTGATCTCGGAAATCACGCGCTTCTGGGCGTCTGTCAGCACGAACGGCAGACGCGCGATCATCTGCGCTTCGAGCTCCGATTCGGTCCTGAATCGGATTCCCTGGAGCGCGCCTTTGAGTTCGCGCCGGCGGTAGGCCATCAGCAATTCAAAATAAAAGAGCTCGTCGAATTTCAACCGGCGCAGCGCCTGCTCGCGGTCCGCATACGATTTTGGGAAATGCATCTGGGAGACGGCCGTGCGGATGTCGTTGAGCTGAAATTTGCGGCGGATGTCATCCGGCAGATGTTCCGACAGGACATTGAGATACGAGCGGACGGCCGCGCGCAGGATCTTGCGGAAGCCTCGTGTGTCGAGTCCGGCGTTGCGCAGATCTTCACTCGATGAATATTTCGGGATGATGGCGCCCGTGTGCAGGAGCGAGCTCCAGTCGGTGTCGTCTTCCGGATCCTTCATCGACAATCGGTCGTAGTCGGGATGCGTAAACTGCACCCGGTGCATCTTGTCGAACTCGGGAACGCTCGAGACGGCAAGGACCTCTCCGGGTTCGAACGCGTTCTTGAAGTATTCGGCGCCGCGGAAAAACACACACGTGAGGAAGCCCGAATCGTCCTGCAGCGTAAGGAAGAACATTTTTTTTTTCATGCGCGTGTAGCGCACTTCGGTCCGATAGACGGCGCCGATAACCGTGACTTCGGCTCCGGCTGCGACGAACTTCGGCAGGTCGTGGATCTTCGTGATGCGCGAACGATCCAGATAGTCGAACGGGAAATAATACAGCAGCTTCTCGATCGAATCGATGCCGGCATCTTTCAGCGCCGCGGCGCGCATGGGACCGATGCCGCGGACAGCCTGAAGAGGCAATGTGGATTCGAGGGCCATGGAATGAAGACGCCGTTCAGTGCGTGTGTGAGTGTGCAGCGCGCAAATCAGAACGGCGTTGATTAAGTGAATTGCAATTGGTGGCCAGTGAAATCAGAGTTCTCCTTTGATCTCACGCGACATGAGCTCGTGCATCGCCGCATGGGCGTTCTTTCCGTTGAACATGATATCGTAGACCTGCGAAAAGATCGACATCTGCGTATGGTGCTTCTTCGCCAGATCGACGGCCGAGCGGCAGGTGGCGACGCCTTCGGCGACCATCTTCATTTCGCTTGTGATGTCCTCGAGCTTCCGGCCCTTGCCCAGCTCTTCGCCCACATAACGGTTGCGCGAATGCTTGCTCATGCAGGTGACGATCAAATCGCCGACGCCCGAGAGTCCGGTGAATGTGCGCGGAAGCGCGCCCATCTTGTCGCCGAGTCTTGTCATTTCGGCGATGCCACGCGTGATGATGGCGGCCTTCGTATTGTCGCCGAAGCCGGCGCCGTCGACCACACCCGCACCGATGGCGATCACGTTTTTGAGCGCGCCGCCGAGCTCGACGCCCCGGATATCATCCGAGACATAGACGCGAAAGTACGGCGTGCTGAACGCCTGCGCCACAACACGGGCCGTGCGCATGGTAAATCCGGCCGAGACGACCGCCGTCGGGATCTTCTTCACCACCTCTTCGGCATGACTCGGACCCGAGATAATCGCAAGGTTCTGTTTCTTTTCGTGACGGAGCACATCGAGCATCACCTCAGACATTGTCTTGAGCGATGTGTTCTCGATGCCCTTTGCCACATTGACGATGAGCGTGTCCGACAAGTCGTGATGCGCGATGTTCTTCAACACCGATCGCAAAAATTGCGACGGCACCGCCGCCACGATCAGTTCCTTGTCATAGGCGGCTTTGTCCAAATCGCACGTGATCTCGATCTGCGGCGGAATGATCGTGCCGGGCACGAAATCGGGATTGGTGCGCGTGGCCAGCATCTGCGCCGCGTGCGCACCCTCGAACGTCCAGAGTGTGACTTCGTGAAAATTTTCAGACAGGAGGATAGCGAGCGTCGTTCCCCAGCTTCCGGCTCCTAACACTGCAATGCGCATGGCAAACTCTACGTGGCTGTACGATCGGGTTAATGTTTTTTATGAGAGCCGCGGAAACTCGTCAGTTTGCTTTCCGTACCGGCGCGCAGCCGCTGAATATTCTCGCGGTGCGTGTACACAAGAAGAAGCGATGTGCCGATCGCAAAAAAGATCAGCGTATGATATCCCTGGATATCGACATTGAACACATTCTCGCGGGCGAACATCGTCAATGGAAATGCAAGCGCGCCGGAGATCGATCCGAGCGATACGTAGCGTGATGTGGTGAAGACGAGTCCGAACACCGCCATGGCAACGGCAAATTCGACCGGTGCCAGTCCGAGCAGCATGCCTGCGCCCGTGGCCACGCCCTTGCCGCCCTTGAATCCGGCGAACAGCGTCCAGATATGTCCCAGGATCGCCGCCATGCCGCAGATGATCTGCACGATCGTAAAATCAGCAAACGGAGTCTGATTCTGGAACGGAAGTCCGGGTTCCCAGAAAATTCTGGGGATGTAATAGGCGCATGCCGCGCCCTTCAGCAGATCGAAGAGAATGACTGCCAGGCCGATTTTCCATCCAAGCATGCGAAGCACATTCGTGCCGCCGGCGTTTCCCGAACCGAACTTACGGATATCACCCGCGCGGGCGATTTTTGTTGCGATGATGCTTGTGGGGATGGAGCCTACGATGTAACTCAACAGAACAACGATCACCAAATTCCACATACGGTCCTCACGGTGGCTGTTTTCCGGGTATACAAGTTTAGTGTGAATACAATAAGTATCGGCATTGGTTCCGAAACCTTGAAGCGCCGTGATTGAATAATACTACTATTTCTATGATAAAATCAAGACAAGAATATCCGCAATCTTACAGGGGGTAGCGCGGGGCGAGCAATTGGCCCAGCAGGAGATCATCGGGAGTGGTGATTTTAATATTATCATAGCTCGATTCGACGATCACCGGGGCGATGCCGATCGATTCAACGAGGAAGGAGTCATCTGTTGCAGTGCGTCCGCTGCGTTCGGCCTGCGCGTACGCCTCGCGTAAAATGGAAGTCCGAAAAGCCTGGGGCGTCTGCACGTTCCACAGCGTCGAGCGGTCAAGCGTCTGCTGGACGCGGCCGTCAGAGCCCGATTGCTTGATCGTGTCTTTGGCTTTCACAGCGGCGATGGCCGCGCCGAAATGTCCGGCCGCTTCGATCACCTGCGTGATCGTCGCATCGAGGATAAAAGGCCGCACCGCATCGTGCACGCAGACGATGCCGTCCTGCACATCCGGCACGGTGCGGAGTCCGAGCGCCACCGAATCCTGGCGGCGCGCTCCCCCTTTCACGAGCGGGCGCACTTTCGACAGCGCAAAAGACGAGATCAGTTCTTCGAGCAGCGCGAATGAATCTTCGCGCGTGACGATGATGATCTCATCGACAAGGCGCGATCGCTGAAAGCATGCGATCGTGCGGATGATGATCGGCACATTGTCGATCGACAAAAACTGCTTGCCGATCGCCGAGCCCATCCGCTCGCCGAACCCGGCCGCCGGTATGATGACGCTTGTGTGCATAAATAAATGATTCGATTGTGTTCGGTTACGGTAGCAGCTCGTCGACGGACCCGGCCGCGTCGTCATCGGACGGCGGAGGCGAATCTTTCGGCTTGCCGAAATATTCGATGACGAATGTGAAGCGCGGGAAAAGTTTCGGCAGCCGCATAATTGAAAAGACCATCACGCCGGTCGAGAGCCTGTCGAGCCATGACGACAGGGGCCATCCGAAGTGCACGACGATCTTCTTGTCGGGCAGCTCGTAATCAAGCGTATAGAGAATCTCCGTGATGCCTTCATAAAGCGTCTTGCGCTGATTGGAGAACCTGAAATGATTGACCGCCATTTTTTCGGGAATGCCTCCCTGGCGCGGCGAGTAGAGACTGATGTAGACCGATGTGGCGCCCTTGTGCTCGGGTGCGTTCTCCAGGGGACGGCGGAAATAAATATCGATCTCTTCCGTATCCGATTCGGCGAGATAGAAGATCATATTCAGCGGCACATCGGTCTGCTGTATATGTTTGATCTCCGGAGCGCGTTTTTTGGCCACGCGCAATCCGACCACGAGGAAGGCCGCGGTCACGGTCGTCCACATGATCATGCCGAAGGGTTTGTGATAGGCCAGGTAGAGGAAACTCGAGGCGAAGATCGTGAAGAGCACGAGCGTCACCGAACGCGACGTATTGTAGGCGCGCACGTCCGATGTGCCCTTCGAATAGCGATAGATCAACAGGCTTCCCATATTGATCGTGAAGCTGGCAATGAGGCCGAGCGCGTACATTTCGGCCAGGATCCGCTGGCTTCCGCCGGTGATCGTGATGATGAACGTGTAGAAGATCGCATTGCCGATATGCACACGATAGAGCGACTGGCGCTTGTTCGTTTTGATGATCCACGTGAATCCGTAACGGTGCGCCACGCGTTCCATCAATTCGCTCGATGCGACGTACGCCGTGTTGACGGCCATGATCAGAAGGATGGACGCCATCACGCCGACCACGATGCCGAAGGGCACGCCGCCCACGGTCTGCGCAAACTGCGTGATGAGATCGGTCTCGTGTTTGGAGAGATCGATATTCGACGAGAGCACCACCATCGCCAGCAGCGGCGTGAAGATGCCGGTGGTGAAGGCAAGGAACAAGTACGCCTTGTGCACATCGCGCCACGATTTGACGAGTCCCGCCGTCTGCACGACGGATTCGATTCCCGAATAGGCAAGGATACAACTCGAGATGCCGACGATGATCAGGTAGTACGTGTTGATCCAGTTGTTGTTGTCGAAGATCTTCCCCACATCGATGACCGAGTGCCCGATCGTGTGCCAGTTCGGAGGCGTCATATTGGCCATGCCGCCTGCAAGCATATTGATCAAGACAAACGCTGCAACAAGGAAGATGCCGAATGTGACCTTCGCATTTTCGCGGATGCCGAGAATGTTCAATCCGGCGACCATCCAGATGATGCCCAGCTGAAAGATGTATTTGCCCCATCCTCCCAGCACGAAAAACGACATGCCGTTTTCAACCGCGCTCACCGTCGAGATCGACGCGGTCAGGACGTAATCGACCATGATGGACGACACGGCGACGAACGAGATCGTGGGGCCGAGCACGAGATAGGAGAAGGAATACACGCCCCCTCCCCTCACGCCGTGCAGCTCGAGCACTTCGGCGATCTCGGTCATGCGCCACGACAACAGCCGCATCAGAATCGACGTCACGGCAATGAAGACGATTGCATGATAGCCGATGAAGCGGAACGCTTCGCTTGGCGCATAAAAAATCGAGGTGAGCTCGTCCATCAACGTGATGATGGCAACCGACAGCCACGTGAGCCACCAGCGGCTGTTCTCGAAATACGCCAGCATATTTTTGCGCCGCATCAGGAAGGCAAACGCCCCCACAAGCGCAATGTTGACGCCGACAAAAAAAAGCAGTTGCAGACTTAGCATAACTCTCTACGTCCGGACTTTCCGTGCAATGCGCATTCGAACCAAATCAAATGATCAGCATTGCATCGCCGTAACTGTAGAAGCGATATCCTTTCTTGATCGCCTGCTTATAGGCGCGCATGATGAATTCATGATTGGAAAAAGCCGCCACGAGCATCAGCAGCGTCGATTCCGGCATATGGAAGTTCGTGATGAGCTTGTCGGCGATTTTGAAATCATAGGGCGGGAAGATGAATTTATCTGTCCATCCGCGGCCCATTTTCAGATGTCCGTCTGTCGTGACGCACGATTCAACGGCACGGCATGCAGATGTGCCGCAGACGAAAACGTTATTGCGCGTATCGATCGACTTGTTGACGATGAGTGCCGACTCGTTCGGCACCTCGAAATATTCGGAATCCATCTTGTGCTTCGTGAGGTCTTCGACCTCGACCGTGCGGAATGTACCGAGGCCGATATGGAGCAGAACGGGCGCGACCTTCACCCCTTTTTTCTCGAGCTTCTTGATCAACGGCTTTGTGAAATGCAGTCCGGCCGTCGGGGCGGCCACCGCGCCGACTGTCTTGGCGAACACGGTCTGATAGGCTTCCTTGTCCTTCGGTGTCGGATCGCGCTTGATGTAATACGGCAGCGGCGTCTGGCCGATGCGGTCGATCACTTTGAAGAAATCGCCCGAGTAATTGAAGCGCACGGTGCGTCCGCGCGACGTCGTGTTGTCGATCACCTCGCACCAGAGCTGGCCGTCGTCGAAGTAGATCTTGTTGCCGATGCGGACCTTGCGGGCGGGATCGACGATCACATCCCAGATATTGTCCTCGACGTTGAGCTGGCGAAGAAGGAAGACCTCGATCTTCGCGTTTGTCTTTTCTTTCTTTCCGAAGAGGCGCGCCTGAAAGACCTTGGTCTCGTTGACGACGAGCGAATCGCCCTTCTTAAAGTAATCGACGATATCACTGAAGCGTCTGTCCTCGATCGTTTCATCGGCACGATTCAGCACCATTAACCGCGCGTGGTCACGTGGTGACGCAGGATACTTCGCAACAAGATTACGCGGTAAGGGATACTTGAAGTCGGAAAGTTTCATTGAAGTGGTCCTTTGTGCGGCCCCTGTGAGCGGGCCCGTTAGTGGAACAAAATCCCCATGCGCTTACAGGCGCAGGGTATTGAAAAAAATTCTTTTCCGTCATCCGACGGATGCCGACAACGCCGAGTCGATGACAGTATTGAACATCGCAGACTCGTTGATGCGCGCGCGCATTTTCACATACAGAAGCGGCACTGACGGCGTGAACGCTCCGGCCATGCGGCGCGCGTCCTTCTCCGTCGTCAGCACCACGGCGGCCTGCGTGCGCTTCGCCGACTCGCCGATCATCCTGAATTCATTTTCCGTGTAACGGTGATGATCGCCGAATGCATGGAACTCATCGAGCACGATGCCCAGTGATGCGATTGTCTGTTTGAAACTCTCCGGACGACCGATGCCGCAGACGCCGACGGCGCGTGCGTCGCGAAACTGTGAAATCTCATGCACGACGCCTGTGTGAACGTCGACAAGCGAATCGACTTCGTACGAGCTTGTCATCACCGGCGCGTGCGCGTTCAAGCGCCGCAACGCTTCAGTGATTCCTGTAATATCTGCCCCGGGCGTGCACTTGGTAATGATGAACGCATCGGCCCGCGCCAGCGCCGCAAGCGGCTCGCGGCGGTGTCCCGCCGGAAGCATCGGCATCGAGAACAAGTCGACCTCCGAATCGATCAGCACGATATCGAGCGTGCGATCGAGCGCGCGGTGTTGAAATCCGTCGTCGAGCACGATGCATCCGGCCTCAAATTCTTTTTTGGCGGTGCGGGCACCGCGCGCGCGCACTTCATCGACGATGACGATCACGCCCGGCAGCGCCGTGGCCAGCTGATACGGCTCGTCTCCCGCCCGTTCGGCCGTTGTACAGATGGACGTGCCGTTTGAAACGATGACGAGTCCGGTTGAGCTGCGCATATAACCCCGGCTCACAATCGCCGTGCGAACCCGGCGCACATCGGAAAGTTCACGCGCGATCAGTTCGACAATCGGAGTCTTGCCCGTGCCGCCGGTGGTCATATTGCCCACCGAGAAGACCGGAATACCGGCGGACTCACGGTTCAATACTCGTTTCTCAAAGAACGCATTCCGGATCGCGACACCGAGTCCATAGACGAACGAGAACGGCAGCAGTATCCGGTTTGGTTTCATGTTATTGCTCGGTGTAGGGCGAGATGCCATTTCGCCCAATGCTTCATCTTTGCTTGTGCTTTTTGTAGGGCGAGATGCTATCTCGCCCAAAGGATACGCAGCGCTTCGCGCTGCAGGCGAAATGCCATTTCGCCCTACATGATGTCGATTCCCAATCGTTCGTGCGCGTTGCGATGCACCTGATTCAAACGCGATTCAACCGTAGCGATAAATGCCGTCATCGATGCGCGGTCAAGTTCGCCGGCGCGCGCTTTTGTCTCATCACTCGGTCCGCCGGAAGATGGTTCCATCGGCGGCACAATGATCGG
>DATGXR010000270.1:0-5492 GCA_035298825.1 Bacteroidota bacterium | reverse complement strand
TACGACGGAATCCTTTACGCGGTGATGATCGGCATGGGCTTTGCAACATCGGAGAATATCGTCGTCGTGCTCGAATCGGGTTTGCAGACGGCGTTGATGCGTCTGATCACCACGATGCCCGCGCATGCGATGTTTGCAGTGTTGCTTGGATATTACATCGGATTGTCGAAATTCAGGAATCACAGCGGCCGCATCATCATGATGGGCATCGGGGCCGCGACGCTGTTCCATGGCACGTACGATTTTTGTCTGTCGATCGAGAATATTCCGTTGATCGGCGCGGGTGCGATCGTTTCGCTCGTGCTCGGCATCTATCTGGCGTTCAAGGCGATGCAGCGCCTGCTTGCGACCGAGCCGGTGCGCGTGCTGAAGATGCTCGGTGCGCATCAGGTCGAGGGACCGGCTTCGCCGGGTGAGCAGGAGGGGACATCCTGAGATGGAGATCACCCGACATATTTTGTTTTTTGTATGAATAGTTCCTATATTTTGCGGTTTAGATGTTGCAGTGCCATACGAGAACCAACGCTTCCTAATTCACACTGTTTTTTCATCCACCTATTTGGAGGTACTATGCGTTCAATGACACAATATATTGCAGCCGCATTTCTCATGATGCTTGTCATGTCATGCGGTGGCGGAAGCCAGCAGACGATGCAGACCACGACGGAAGGCGAAGTTCCGGATTGGTATCTGAATAAACCCGAAGATCCGAATTTCCTGTACGAACCCGCCACGGCAACATCGCAGGACATGCAGCTCGCAGTCGATAAGGCAGTGCAGGCTGGCCGCACGGGCATCGGCCGTCAGGTTGAAACGAAGATCCAGGCGATTCAGAAACGCTTCCAGGAAGAAACCGGCGTGGGTGAAGATGCACAGCTGCTCGATCAGATGACGCAAGCCTCGAAGACGGTTGTCTCGACAAGCCTCACCGGCTCGAAAGAAATCAACAAGAAAATCGTGAAGGATGGCAAGATGTGGCGCGCCTATGTCCTCGTGCAGTATCCGCTCGGCGCCGCGCAGGAAGCCTTCAAGGCACAGATCAAGAAAAACGAACAGGCATATACACGTTTCCGTGCCACGCAGACATTCAAGGAATTGGATGACGAAGTGGCGAAGTACGAAGCCTGGAAAAAAGACAACAAGCAATAAGCATTCCGCTCGATGCACGATCCCCGCGGCCGAATCAGGTCGCGGGGATGTTATTTTCAGACAGCTGCCGGTGGCCAATTATGTTCGCACGCTTTTCGCTTATCCGCAGATCGCGCGCGGCCGTCCCGATATTCGTAAATTCTATGCACATCCGTCCTCTTCTGGTTCTGACGATCGTTCTGTTGGCCGCCGCCGCAAGCGCCATGGGCCAGTCATATCCCCGCTGGTTTTTATATCAGGGAGAAATCCCGGGCACGCGCTTCGGTGCGGGATATGTTCGTCCCTCGATGTACCGGGACAGTTCGACATCGTATGCGTTCCGGTCGGGCTGCATCTCGTACGCGATGTATAAAGGGATGTCGATCTCCGGCAGCGAAGCCTTCTGGTCGACGGAGGGCGGCAACGCATGGATGGGGTCCGATATCCAGATCAGCTTCGACACATCGATGGTTGAATATGCAGTGAGCCGCTTCGGCGTGCTCGATGCGTATCACGACAAAGTGAAGACAATCGTACTCGCCGGCGATTCGGCGATCGAACTTCCGGAGCAGATGAAGGAAATCGTCCCGGTCTCATCCATTCCCCAGCCCGACTGGGTCGAATCGCTCCCCGCGCAGCGGGGAATGGCATATGCCGTCGGTGAGGCGGAGGAATATTTTTACGAGACGAGCTCGTGGGAACTTGCCGAAAAAAATGCGCGCCTTTCACTGGGGAAACAGAACAACACGACAGTCATCGGTCTGTCAAAAATGGACGAGACTGAGGGGCAGGACGTGCGCCACGACACGTTCTCGACTGAACTGCGCGATGTGCGTGTCGTCGCCCGATGGCGCGATATGAAGAAACGCATCATGTACGTGCTGCTGGCGATGCCCCGCTAGATCTCCGGATCGGCCTCACTCACTCTCACACACCTCCTACAATCTCCGGTCCGGCGCCGAAGTGTTATTCGCTCGGGATCGCTGGATCACAATCCGGGTTTCACCCCAAGAATTACTTATTCTGAATCGCTGGTACACAGTCCGCTCTCTGCCGAAGAATTATTCATTCGGAATTGCTGTTACACAATGAAAGTCGGAGATCGCTCATTCCACGGCTGCAATCGACGCGTTTCACCACGAGCGGAGATGACAATGCCGGACCTCTTTCTGCGATGCACGTATGTTCGAACGCGGCTGCAAGGAATTGCAGTCTGTGCGATTGTTTTCCTGGTCCTCACCGCATCCGGGTGCACACGGGAGACGCCGCCATCGGAAACAAGCGGACCCGTCGTCCATCTGACATATTGGCCCGCCACGAACCAGCAGGAAGTGCGTCTTGCCGATACGATCGTGCAACGCTGGAATCGCACGCATCCCCGCATACAGGTATTCATGCAACCCATTCCCGCAAGCCAATCGTCCGAGGAGGTGCTGCTCGCGGCGATTGCCGGAAAAACAACGCCCGATGTCTGCTCGAATATCTGGCCCGGTTCGCTCAGGGAATATACAGAGGCGGGCGGACTCGTGAGGCTGGACCAGTTTGCGGACTTCGATTCGGTGGCCCTTTCGCGTTCATCACACGCACTGCTCGACATCTTCAAATCGTCCGACGGACATGCATATCAGATGCCGTGGAAGACGAATCCCGTGATGATGTACTATAATACGACGATGCTTGAGAATTCCGGATCGTCCGCGCCGCCGCGCATATATTCTGACTATCTTGCAATGGGACGCAAGATCGCATTCCGCGCCGACGGCGTGACGCCCACCGGTATCTGGATGGGAGAGCGAGACATTCGTCCGATCTGGTGGCAGCGCTGGTTCGACTTCTACACATTTTATATCGCGGCCACAGACGGACAGACGCTGTTTTCTAATTCCGATGTTTCTTTCGGCAACGCGCAAGCCGAAGAAGTCATGGGATTTTTCCAGCAATGCTACTCGACGCAGATTTTTCCGAGAACATATTTCCAGGGCGGCGATCTTTTCATCCTCGGAAAGAAAGCGACAAATTTCGCGGGACCGTACATGGTCGCCGCGCTTAAAAAATTTTCACCGCAGCTTCGCTACGGCATTGCGCCGTTGCCCGTGCCCGACACGCACACCGGTCCTGTCTACACATACGGCGATTTCAAGAACATCGCCATCTTCAGCACGACAACGCATCCGAAAGAGGCATGGGAGTTCGTCAAATATCTGGTTTCGACGGAACACGATGCGCTGTTGCTCGACTATTGCGACCAGCTTCCCATCCGATCGGATGTGGCCACGAATCCCGCATTCAAGCGATATTTTGAAGCGAAGCCCGAAATGCTGATGTTCGCCCATCAGGTGCCCTATACGCGCAGCATGGACGACGCGCGGGACCTGAAGGAAATCTTCGATGCAATCTCGCAGGAGTATGAAGCCTGCGCCGTCTACGGGAAAAAAACGCCTGCCGAGGCGGTGAGCGATGCGGTCCGCCGCGCCCGGTCGATTGTGGAGTGGAACAAATGAGCACAGTGAAGCGCTTCACAGGATCATTCAGACAGTCTGACAGGAACGGATTTCTGTTCGTGCTGCCGTATGTGTTGTTCGTGGCGGCGTTCGTCGCCTATCCGCTGATCTTCTCATTCGTGCTCATCTTCCATCGGTGGAATATCGTGACGCCGATGGAGTGGGTCGGGTTGAAAAATTTTGAACGGATGGCAACCGATCCGCTTTTTTACAAGGCGATTATTAACACACTGCTCTTTCTGTGCATACACATTCCGCTGCAGATTATCGTGGCCATCGGTTTCGCGCTCATTCTGAATTCGAATGTGCGTCTGCGCGGCATGTTCAGGGCGATCTTCTTTCTTCCCGTTGTCGTCTCTGGTGTCGTGGTGACGATTCTCTGGCAGCAAATGTATTCGTTCGACGAAGGATTGTTGAATAATCTGCTTTCGATGATCGGCATGCACAAGGTCCCGTGGATCATCGATCCGGGATTTGCCATGCCGTCGATCGCGATCATGGCAACGTGGAAGAACGTGGGCATCTATATTATTTTATTTCTCGTGGGACTGCAGAATATTCCCGGCGAGCTCTACGAGGCGTCGGACCTTGACGGGGCAAACGCGCGCCAGCGATTCTTCCATATCACATTGCCGATGCTGAATCCGACGGTGATCGTGGTGATCGTGCTGTCGACGATCGGCGGATTTTCACTTTTCATCGAGCCATATGTGCTCACAGGGGGCGGACCCATGCAGAGCACCATGTCGGCATTCTTGTATATCTACAATCAGGCGTTTTATTTCGGTCATATGGGATATGCGGCCGCGCTCGCATTCGCCTTTGCACTCTTCATTCTTCTTGTGGTGATCGTTCAGCGAAAATTCATCGAGGCCGAACAATGAAATCGTTCCTCAAATATTTCATCCTCATCACGGGCGCCATTGTCTTTGCCTATCCGTTTTTATGGATGATTGCCGGATCGTTCAAACCCGAGCTTGAGATCACCAATATCGGCCTGTGGTCGTCAAAGTATTCGTGGACGAGCTATGTGCAGGTCTTTTCGAAGATCCCGATTCTTCGCGCATTCCTCAACAGCCTCATCGTCTCGGTCTCGGTGACCGTCTCTGTCGTGTTCTTCGGCGCGATGGCGGGATATGCGCTGGCGCGTCTGCGCTTTGCAGGGAAGGGCATGCTCTATCTGTTCATTCTCTTTTCGATGATGATTCCGCTTCAGATCACGCTCATTCCCCAGTACGTGTTTATGGTCAAACTCGGATTGACGGATACGTATTTGGCGCTCATCCTGCCGGCGATGATGAGCAGTCTGAGCATCATTCTTTTCCGGCAGTTCTTCATGAACATTCCCCAGGCGCTCATCGACGCGGCGCGATTGGACGGCTGCGGCGATATGACGATTTTGTTCAAGCTGATCTTTCCGTTGTCCAGGCCGGTGATCATCACGGTGGCGATTCTCACGTTCATGGCGACCTGGAACGATGTCCTGTGGCCGTTGATCGTCGTACGAGAACGGTCGCTCATGACAATGCCACAGCTCGTGACGCTGTTTGTTGTTGGCGGAGAAGCCGAATCGCAGTTGGGCGCGCTGCTCTCGGCGGCAACGCTGCTTGCAATCCCGGTGATCGTGGCCTATACATTCTTCCAGCGTTACTTCATTGAAAGCATGGCAAATACGGGGATGAAGGGATGAACCGACTATTCACACAATCGCTTGTGAATCTGTCGCTGCTGTTCGCCGCCGGCATCATTGCCATTGACGCGAGCAATGCGGCGCATGCACGCGCACTCGATTCACTGAATGCGGCTTCGGCCTCGGAACGTTCGAATCGTTCAATCAACGCGGCCGCAGTGCGCGACACAGAT
>DATGXR010000269.1:0-2163 GCA_035298825.1 Bacteroidota bacterium | reverse complement strand
GGTGGCCCGCTCGCGCTGCCGGAAGGCTCGGGGATGATCATATCGATGATCTTCTGTTCAAGCAGATCTGACGGCGTCAGCTTCAGCGCCTCGGCGGCCTGTTCCTTATAATCCCAACTCTTCCACAGAATACTCGAGCATGACTCCGGCGCGATCACGGAGTACCAGGTATTCTCCATCATCAAAATCCTGTCGCCAACGCCGATGCCGAGCGCTCCGCCCGATGCGCCTTCGCCGATAATCACGACGATGATCGGGACGGACAAATGCGACATCTCAAAAAGATTGCGCGCAATGGCCTCAGCCTGTCCGCGTTCTTCGGCTCCAATGCCGGGGTACGCGCCGGGCGTATCCAACAGCGTCACGACGGGACGGTTGAACTTCTCCGCCAGTTTCATCAGTCGCAATGCCTTGCGATATCCCTCAGGCTGAGGCATGCCGAAATTCCGATAGACGTTCGACTTCGTGTCTCTTCCCTTCTGATGCCCGATGAACATGACAGGTTCGACACCGAGCGTGGCAAATCCGCCGACAATCGATTTGTCGTCGCCATACGCCCTGTCACCATGAAGTTCGATAAAATCGTTCGTCATGTACCCGATGTAGTCGAGTGTGTAGGGACGCTCGGGATGGCGGGCCAGCTGCACACGCTGCCAGCGGGACAGGTTTGCAAAGACATTCTCCCGAAGCTGTATGACTTTGTTTTCCAAGGTTTGAATCTCCTCCCCGATATCGAGTGTATCGGACAGTGTGCGCATCTCGGCGATCTTTTTTTCAAGTTCAACGATGGGTTTTTCAAAGTCAAGAATCACTTTGCTCATGTTCTTATGAAGCCTTTCCAGAATGCAGCGCGCGCTGCAGAGCTTTGATCATTATTTCAATGTCGAGAAGAAACGATTGATTCTTCGCATAATACAGTTCGTATCGTTCTTTTTCTTCGTTTGTGAGAGTCCGCGACGGCTGAATCTGAACGAGACCTGTGACGCCGGGCTTTCCCAAAAAAATTCCTTCATGGGCCGATCGGCCGCTCTCGTGAATATCCCGTCCGACGAGGCTCATCGAACCCGAAAGGATTTTCGGCGCAAACGTGAACAACCGCGCCGCGCCGGGGAAAAGGCTGCGGACCACCAAACGTAGAAAATATACGAAAGGCGCGACACAAATCAAAAGGACGAGCATGATGAACACGTCAGCCAGGCGCTTGACCGTCTTGTTCCCTGCCCGGCCGATGTTATAGTCGATATCGACGAACGGAATGTCATCCAGCTGATCGATGCTCGCCTTGCCGATAATCACCTCCATCGTCGAGGGCACGAGCCTGAAATTCACCGAACGGCTGCTGTTCGCGCCGATCACGGAAAGGATTGTCGTATACGATACGGCGTCCGTCGAAAAGATCACTTCGGTGATCCGGTAATCGTTGATGATCTTGCCGATATTGTCGATCGAACCCAGGATTTCAACATCCAGCACTTTCTGTCCGATGCGCTGGAAGTTCACGTCGATGAAGCCGACCACCGAATACCCGTCGCCGATTCGCGAGCGCAGTCTCTTCACAACCGCCTGTCCTTCGCTGTCGGCTCCCACGACGAGCGTGCGACGCCCAAAGAGTGTTTTGCGTGATGTGGCTCCCCCGAATCCGAGCAGACGAAGCACGAGTCTCCAACCAGGAATAACGACCATGCAGAGCATGCCGGAGATCACCATGATGCCGCGGCTGAACGCGAAATCCTTCACAAACGATGTCATAGAGGAAATGAGGATGAATCCGAGCATGACGGCAGTGAACGAGCGCGAGAGTGAAAGCTTATTGGTGCCGTAGACGCCCGCGCCAGCCAGCATCAGCGCAATCGCAACCGCAGGGAATAAGAACACCCAAGGAAATGCGTAGGGCGGGAATTGATACGCGCTCCCCTTCCAGAGAAGCCGCGCCACGGCGATCATCGCCGCGACGATCGCCATATCCACGGCCATGAGCAGAAACGGTTTGCCCGAGCGCATCATTGCCGCCAGCACGCGGCGCATGCGTATGCCGAGCTGGATGATCGCCTCGAATGCGAACGAGCCCGTATGATGCTTGCGCACGAACAGCCGCATTGCGTTATAGAACACCTTGACTTCGTCAATCGAACTGCGACGTGTGCTCTCGCCTTTGTAGTGAAT
>DATGXR010000268.1:0-1708 GCA_035298825.1 Bacteroidota bacterium | reverse complement strand
TCTGTTGAGGCCGGTGCCGAATCCTCCGCAGCGCCCGTTCGATTGGGAATTGGTGTTTTACGATCTTGACTTCCGCGGGGCGGCTGTCTCGAAAGGCAAGCAAGTTGCCCGGATGAAATATACGCAGTTGAAGGGCGATCTGACGATGCTCGTCCCGACGATTGAATTCGCAACATTTGTGACGAAGGGAACCGAACAGACGATGAGCATCCAGGGTCATTGGGGAACTGATCCTGGAGAAGTGCTCCTCAATGGAAATCCTCTGCCGCTTGTCGGCGCATGGAATGAGAGAACGCTGACGACGAAAGTACCGTCAGGCGGCGGCACGCTGCAAGTCGTCGTGAATGGGCTCAAGAGCAATCCGGTTCAATTGACCGAGTACTCGGGATCGATTACCTATACCGAAACCGGACAGGGAACGTTGAAAAAACGTATCACAATGACGTTGAATTTTCTCACCGACATACACAAGTACCGTGTCGTCTCGGGCGCAAATGCTGTCTGGAAGGATGAACCACTTTTCTGGCTGCCAAGGGCGATCGGTCTCATAGCCAACAGCAATGCCACATACGAAGCGAGTGGCAAATATAAGCGATCGAGCACCGACAGCACCATGTGGAGCGGAGCAGGCAGCTTCGCATTGACGGCATCGCTCCTTTCTGCGACCACAGCCGGTGGAGGCGGCGGCGGAGGAGGAGTAGTCGACGATATAGGAAAATCGGCAATGCTGACATTCATCGCCATGGCGCCTTATACGCTCACATCGATCACCGGTGTTCACGAGGAAGTGTTCACGACCGCGTCGCAGTTCGCACAGCCGATCTATGCAGAAGTCGGCTCCGGCTATGTGCTGAAAGGCGGCACGATGACGGCCGTAAGTTCGGAGATCACATACAGGCTCGACTGGTCCGACATGACACCAAAGTATTTACCGGATCCGTCGGCTCCGAGATAATGCACAGCGTGTGTCCCATCATAGAAACGAGATGGCGATACATGCATGCGAATGACTGGCATGAACTTCACAAAGGATGTGGTGAATCACTTTTATCCGACAAGCACACTGCCGCCGTTGACATTCAGGATTTCTCCTGTGATGTGGCGCGCCAAATCGGATGCCAGAAATAAAACCGGACCGGCAATCTCTTCGGGTGTCGGTATGCGTCCCAGTGGAATCTCCCTGCGGACCGCTTCCCTTGTCTTCTTGTCCTTGAACATCTCGGCATTCAAATCGGTGTCGACCCAGCCCGGAGCGACGCTGTTGACCGTGATGTTGAACGGTGCAAGTTCTGTCGAGATCGCCTTAGTAAACGATATCAGTGCGCCCTTCGATGCGGCATAGTGCGAATGTTGCGCCTCGCCGCGCTGGCCTGCGGTGCTCGAGATATTGATGATCTTGCCGGTTTTACGTTCTTTCATCACGGGCACAACAGCATTCGTCATATAGAATGTGCCGTTCACATTGACGTCAATTGTTTCCTTCCACACGTTCGCCGGAAAATTACCGATCTCGCCGGATGTCCAGATGGCGGCGTTATTCACGAGAATGTCGATCTTGCCGAATTTTCTGATCGTCTTTTCGACAACAGTCTTTGCGCTTTTTTCATGCGCGATGTCGGCCTTGATGGCGAGTCCTTTGCGGCCAAGCGCTTCAATCTTTGAAATGATATTTTCAGCAGCGTTGACGTTATGCGCGTATGTGATGACG
>DATGXR010000267.1:0-3061 GCA_035298825.1 Bacteroidota bacterium | reverse complement strand
CCGGCGATCGTATTCAGAATGCCGGCGACGAGTCCGGTCACAAATGTGATAAGCGCGATGAGCCACGGGGACATTGTCAGATCCGTCATTCTCCTTTCATCGCTGCCTGGGCGAAGGCCGGCTCGCCCGAAGCCGTATCGTACGCGGCTTCCTGGGGCGTACCGAAAACGCGTGCGCGACTGTCATCGAACTCGCCTTCCCAGCGCGCCACAACAACCGTGGCAAGGCAATTGCCGAGCACGTTCACACTTGTGCGCGCCATATCCATCACCTCATCCACCGCAAAGATCACCACGACGCCTTCGGGCGGCAGTCCGAACGAATGCAGGGCCGCCAGCAGCACCACGAGCGATGCGCGCGGCACGGCCGCGATGCCTTTCGAGGTGATCATCAGCGTGATCATCAATAATATTTGCCGGTCCAATCCGAAATGCACGCCGGACGTCGACTCTGCGGCCTGGGCCACGAAGACCGATGCCACCGCGAGATAGAGCGTTGATCCATCGAGATTGAAGCTGTAGCCTGTCGGCATCACGAAGCCGACGATTTTTTTCGGAACGCCCAGGCGCTCCATGACTTCCATCGCCTTGGGCAGGGCCGATTCGCTCGACGTCGTGGCGAAGGCGATCGTGAACGGCTCCTTGACCGCGCGCAAAAATTGTTTGACCGGCAGCTTGATCAGATAGGCCACGAAGCCGAGCACAAACACGACGAAGATCACCAATGCCACATAGAGCGAGCCGACAAGCATTCCCAAGTTCACGAGCACCCCGACGCCCTTGTGGCCGATGGTCGAGGCCATGGCAGCGCCTACACCGAACGGGGCGAACATCATGACATATCCCGTGAACTTGAACATGACCTGCGAGAGGCTGTCGCACCATTCGACCATCGGCTTGCCTTTTTCGCCGAGCGCGGAGACGGCCATCGCAAAGAGGACGGAGAATGCGACAATCTGCAGCACGTCGCCGCGCGCCATCGATTCGATGATGCTCGGTGGAAAAATATGGACGATCGTCTCGATGAATGTCTTCGGATGATTCGCGGCAAGCGTGCCAAGCTCATCGCCCGCTGCATGGAGCACCACGCCGTATCCGGGTCCCATCACATTGACCACGGCAAGGCCGATGAACAAGGCGGCCGTCGTGACGATCTCGAAATACACGAGCGCCTTTGCGCCCATGCGCCCGACTTTTTTGAGCGATCCGCCGCCGGCGATGCCCACCACGATGCTCGAGAAAATCAACGGAGCGATGATGGACTTGACCATGTTCAGGAAAATATTCCGAAGGAATGCGGTCTCTACTCCCCACTCGGGTTTGAGCCATCCGAGCAGTCCGCCGACGACAAGGCCGAGCATGATCTGCTGCGTGAGCGAGAGTTTCAGTCTGTTCAGTTTCGCCATGAGTGCCGATGACGTGCGTGTTGTGTGAACGAATAGTTGTTTAAAAAGAGCATTCGCTTATTTTGAAATAATCAGCTTCTTCGACGCCGAATAGTTTCCGGCTGTGATTCGATAGACATACATGCCGGATGCCAGACGGGACGCATTCCAGCTGATGCGGTGTTCGCCCGGCCCATAGAGCGCGTCGTCGGCGAGCGTTGCCACACAGCGCCCGAGCATGTCGTGGATCGTAAGCGTCACCGTGCTCGCCTCGGGAAAATGGAACGCGATCACAGTCGATGGATTGAACGGATTTGGAAAATTCTGATCGAGCGCGAACGATTCGGGCCGCATGCGTCCCTCACCGTTCGATGCAACGGACGTCGCTCCCTCGTAGGCATATGTCACCGCGAATTTTCCTCCCACACCGGCCGGCACCGTGATCACGCGCGATTTCTTGTCGACGCGCGCATACTCAGAGCCGTCGAGCGTGACGCGTGAGATAACGAGCGCGGGATCGGTGCAGGTCAACGGATTCATCTCGTAACGCTTTTCCTTCACATCCGGAATGAAATAATAATAGAGTGTCGTCGGGGCTTTTTTCAGAAGCAGATTGCCGTAGAGATAGACGTAATAGCCCGTCTCGATCGAATGATACGCCGCCTTCCCGTCGGAGCCCTTGTCTTCGTTCCAGATGAACTTGCCGTATTTCGTCCGGTCGGCGAACACGTCGCCGTAGATGTGATCGACGAAATAATTCATGAAAAAATTCAGCGACTCATCGGCCATCTGCCCGTACTGCGCGATGCCAGTCGTATGATACAGCAGGAGTCCGTCCGTGATCGCCTGCTCCATCTGCCACCAGGCCTTGGCCGTATCGGCCTTGCCGTACATCATCATCGCTCCGTTCACGCGATCGTAGTCCTTGTAGGGTCCGCCGTTCTGGTGATCGTATCCCTGCTGCCAGACGAGTTCCGTGAGGCGCTTGGCTGTTCCAAGATACGACGTGTCGCCGGTGAACTGGTAGACGCGCGTCAGACACCACGACGTCTTCAACACATGTCCCATGATCGTACGCGTGGCATTGGCCGATGTGTTATCGATCGTCCAATCCGTCGTATAGAGTTCGGCAAATCCGATCTTCTGCGTTTTCGACGATTCATACAGATGCGTGATCATATTGTCGCACACCTGAAGCAGCCGCGTCTTATAGGCGGCATCGTGCGTCATCAAATAGAGATGCTCCAGATGCGTCGTCACGGCGTCGACCGTGGCGTTGAACGATTTCGCCGAAGGCGCGCTTCCGTTTGCCTTCACGTTATCGTAGTATCCGAACGACTGCGCGCGCGAATCCCAGAGTTTCGCATCGTTGTAGGCGTAACTTTTCTGAAGCCATGCCCAATCGAGCGTGTCGCGCGTGGCTTCGAACGATGCCGTGATGCCAAGAAGCGCATAGTGCTGGTAATATGCGGTCTTATTCGATGCAGGCGCGGTGGGCTTGCCCGCGGCGCTGATATCGTTCATCCAACCGCCGTTCGTGCTGTCCCAGGCGCTTGCGTACAGGAAATCCAGTGCATGCCGCGCATATTCGAGATACTCGTCCTTGCCCGTCATCTGGAATGCGCGCACAAAGCCGTAGGCGTCGCGCGATTGGTTCAACGCGTTCTTGTTCGTGCC
>DATGXR010000266.1:0-29533 GCA_035298825.1 Bacteroidota bacterium | reverse complement strand
GACCCGTTTTCATCCTTGCGGATCACGGTCTCGTTGACGCAGTCGTAGACCGGCGTCGATGCCGTAATGAGGACGCCCGAAGCGAGCACCGCGCGTTTTTTGACGATCGTCCCTTCATAGATGCCGCAGTTGCCTCCAATGAGCACCTCATCTTCGATGATCACCGGCAGGGCCCCGATCGGTTCGAGCACACCGCCGAGCTGGGCGGCCGCACTGACATGGACTTTTTCGCCCACCTGCGCGCACGACCCGATCAATGCATGCGAGTCAACCATCGTGCCGCGGCCCACATAGGCACCGACATTGATGTACGACGGCGGCATCATGATCACTCCCGGCGCCACATACGCTCCCTTGCGCACAGACGATCCGCCCGGAACGATCCGGACCATGTTATTTTCAGTAAACGTCTTCACCGGATATGTGTGTTTGTCGAAATACGGAAACGGCGATTCTGTGCACGTGCGTTCAAAACGGCCGAGACGGAATCCGAGCAGAATCCCTTTTTTAATCCAATGATTGACCTTCCACTGCCCGTCCACATGCTCTGCGGAGCGGATCTCGCCCGAGTCCAATAGCGAAATAAAGTGCTCGAAGATCTGCTCGGCATGCGGCGCAGACGACCTCGAGGAGTCATCGTACAATGCGGTGATTTCGTCAGCAAGAGATTCCACTGTCATCTTCATGATGTCACTCCAGTCAACTGAAGTTCTTCCAAAATGCGGCGCAGCTGGAACCGGTGGTCTGACGAGAGCGGTGTCAGCGGCAGGCGGCAGGTCTCGTTAATCATTCCCATCATGCCAAGCGCGCTTTTGACCGGAATCGGATTCGACTCCATGAAATTTCCGTTCATCAGCGGCAGGAGCTCGGCGTGAATCATGCGGGCTTCGACAAACTTTCCTTCAAGGCACAGGTTCACCATCTTCGAGAAGCGACCCGGCACTTCATTTGAGGCGACCGAGATGGTGCCGTCTGCGCCGAGGGCCATCAATGGAAGCGTAAGCGCATCGTCGCCCGAGAGCACGAAGAAATGCTCCGGCTTGTTGCGCAGAATCTCCATCACCTGCGACATATTCCCCGAGGCTTCCTTGATCCCGGCGATGCCGGGGATCTCCGACAAGCGCAGTGTGGTTTCGGCGGAGACGTTCGAGCCGGTGCGGCCCGGCACGTTATAGACAATGATGGGGATATCGACCGCTTCGACGATCGCGCGATAATGTTCGATGAATCCGAGCTGCGTCGGTTTATTGTAATACGGCGCGATCGAGAGCACGGCATTGGCCCCGATGGCGCGCGCGTGCTGCGTGAGCGAGATCGCTTCGCGTGTCGAGTTCGAACCGGCTCCGATAAAAACAGGAACGCGGCCGGCGGTCTGGCTCACCACGATATCCATCACATGTTGGTGTTCGGCGTGGTTGAGTGTGGCGCTCTCGCCGGTCGTGCCGCAGGGCACCAGCGCGTGGATGCCGTTCGAGATCTGGTAATCGACCAGCCGGCGCATCGCCGGTTCGTCGACGTCCCCGTTGGGCAGCATCGGCGTCACAAGCGCCGTGGCCGCGCCGCGGAATGAATACTGAGATGACATAAGTCTCCTTGATGAAAAAGTGAACGTGAGTATGATAAAAAAAAATAGCGAACTATCCCGCCGCAAGCAGCGGTGAATTTACCCAGAGCGATTTAAATAATCCTGTTGTGCTTGTTTCAGAAAAAGACGTCCTCGGCTGTGAACACGCCCGTGCGTCCCTGGACCCATTCCGCGGCCGTCAGCGCGCCGGCGGCGAAGCCTTTGCGATTATGCGCGCGGTGCGTCAATTCGATATCCTCCGCTTCGCCCGAAAAGGTGACCGTATGCGTGCCGAACACGGATCCGACGCGCGCACTCGAGACCGAGAGTTCCTCGGGCGCGATGGGTCCCTGTGAGGCGTCGGTGCGCAAGACGCGCTTGCGCTCCAGCTGCTCGATGAGAATGCCGGCGATCGTGCGTGCGGTGCCGCTGGGAGAGTCTTTTTTCATCCGGTGATGCGTTTCGTGGACGGAGGCGTCGAATTCGCTGCGTGTATTGAAATACCGCGCGGCCTCCGCGATCAGCTTGAAATAGATGTGCGCCCCCGCCGAAAAGTTCGATGCGTGAACAAGCGCCCCGTTGTGGCGTTCGACAAGCGCGCGCACTTCGGGCAGACGCTCATGCCATCCGGTGGTGCCGACGACAATCGGAATATGTTCGCGCAGACACAGGAGAATGTTGGGCACGACAGTCTGGGGCGTTGAAAAATCGATGCAGCACTGGACGCCAGATGCGCGCAACTGCGCCATGCCTGATTCTGTAAGAGGATTCCGGGAGGTAAAAATGCCTGCGATCGAGTGTCCGCGCGCAGGCGCGAGGATTTCGATTTCGCGGCCGGTGTGGCCGCACCCGAATAATGCGATGTTCATTGTGCATCTCTCCTTGTCGGTGTTCCGGAGCAGAGCGGACCTGGAGATCCGCCCAAGGGCCGAAACGAAAAAAGTAGAGAAGCGTTCTAAGGACTCTCTACTTTGACAAAGATCGACTGCACTGTCGCTTCTTCAAATCCGGTGCCGTGTGTGTGTTTGTTTCGCCTGATGCGCGCAACACATTCACCATTAAGCGTGTCGAGTGTGGTCTCGTATGCATGTGTAGATCGTCAATAGCGCTTCATTCTAATCTATGGTGATTTGAATGACAGTGTGCAGGCATTTGGCATGCACCCCAAGAGGCCGGCGATAAACGTCGTCGTCTCTTTCGGCGGCACTGACTTCATCTACCTTTTCTCAGGCAGTCGTCGAGCCGTTTCGCTCTCGTGCCTGATACTCGTGTGTACCGCTCCTCTATGTGACTGTCTGTATAATAACAAATATTCGTCGCAAGTCAAGGGAGCAGGATGAATTATTTCGAAAAAGTTTCGCGCGCGTAGCGCGCATGGAGCGCCGCCCCGGACAACGCGGTCGGATCCGAATCATCATATGAACATGTGCTCACATGTTCATATCCGCTTTCAATCGAGACGATCGAGACGCGGCGCGCTTCAATCCTATAGCAGATGCGCCATGCCTTATAGGCAAGCTCATAGAGATTGTCGCCGCGCGCAGCCGTACGGCGGTAGGGATGCGGAAACGGATCGCGGCCGAGCACCCGGCATGCGCGTTCAATGAGTCCCCCGCAGCCTTCGGCGGCAAGCCATGCATCCTGCTCGCGCGCGCGCCGCGAAACCTCCACCTCGTACGACAAATCGAGCATCACCGCATCGGCGAGCCAGCCCGCGCCCGAATCCGGGAACGCGTCGGCATAGGCGATGTAGGGTTTCAGATCGAGAATCGGCGTGCGATCGAGCAGATCCGGATTCGCCACACAGACAGTGAGTCCCTTCACTTCAATCAATCGGCAGACCGAGAGTCCGATCGGATTCGGCCGGTGGGGCGAGCGCGTGGCGAACACCCCGCGCTTGGTTCTGTTTGCCCGAGGAGGAAGCACTTTCGGTTTCCATGCCGTGTTCCGATCGAACCAGGAAACGATCCAGATCCGCTCGAAACCCGCAAGGTCCTCGAGCGCCTGTTCGAAATTCCGATGCGCAATAAGTTCGATCACGCCCGTGACATCCTCGCCGTCGGCATCGGGCTGTCGCGGAGCGTCGTATTTTTCGCTGTAGGGTGTGCGGATGATGCCGATCGGAGACAGTGTGATCGCAGGAAGCGAAATCCTGTCTGCCGGATTCGGCGTGCGCCGTGCGCGATTCATGGCGTGAATATTCCTGAAGCGGCTCCAGGTGTGAACGTGAAATCCGGCGCGATTTCAGACAACAGTGGCGCCATCGCGTCCTTGGCCGAAACGATCGGATTGTCGACCTGCCACTTGATGCCGATGGCGGGATCGTCGTACCGCACGGCGCGTTCGGACGACTTGTGATAGAGCGCCGTGCATTTGTAATGGAAGATCACATCGTCCGAGAGCACCGAAAAGCCATGCGCGTATCCGGGCGGGATCCATAATTGGTGGTGATTCTCTTCGCTTAGTTCAGCCGCGTAATAACCGCCGAATGTGGGAGAACCGACACGAATATCGACCGCCACATCCAGCACGCGCCCTTTCAGCACGTGGCACAATTTCCCCTGCGCGGCGTTTCCGATTTGATAATGCAGTCCCCTGATGACGCCGCGTGTCGATTTCGAAATATTGTCCTGCACGAAGCGCACGTCTCCAAGGTGTTCCTTGTATTTGTCTTCGTTGAACGATTCAAAAAAATACCCGCGCTCGTCTCCGAAGACGTCAGGTTTGATGAGCACAATACCGTCAAAGATGTTGCGAATAATTTCCATATGAGAAAGAGAGGTTATTCCTCCCGCAGAATTTTTTCAAGATACGACCGGTAGAGCGACTGGGGAATCGAAAGAATGAGCCGCTCGAAGTCCGACC
Organism: Bacteroidota bacterium; assembly: GCA_035298825.1. Classification (GTDB taxonomy): domain Bacteria; phylum Bacteroidota; class Ignavibacteria; order UBA10030; family UBA8401; genus CAISDA01. The sequence continues at coordinate 25,104 of DATGXR010000266.1, read as the reverse complement.
GGTCGATGAATTTCATTGTATAGGCGATCTCTTCCACGCACGCTACTTTGAGTCCCTGCCGCGCCTCGATCACGCCAAAAAAGTTTGCCGCCTGCAAGAGCGCTTCAGGCGTGCCCGTGTCGAGCCAGGCCACGCCCCGGCCGATTTTTTCGACGTGGAGCTGGCCGCACTTCAGATATTCCTTGTTGACATCCGTGATTTCGAGCTCGCCCCGGGCCGACGGCTTGAGGTTTTTCGAGATCGCAACGACACGGTTGTCGTAAATATAGAGTCCGGGCACGGCATAGTTCGATTTCGGCAGATCGGGTTTTTCCTCGATCGAGACGGCACGGCCTTCCTTGTCGAATTCAACGATGCCGTAGCGCTGGGGATCTGTCACACGGTAGCCAAAAATCGTCGCGCCGGATGTCTGCTTCAAGGCCTGATGGAAATAATCCATCGTGCCGTAAAAAATATTGTCACCCAGCACGAGCGTCACCGGATCGGCGCCGATAAACTCCTCGCCAATGATGAACGACTGCGCGATGCCGTTGGGCGCGTCCTGGACGGCATAGGAGATTGTGATGCCCAGGTGTGTTCCGTCCTGAAAGAGCTGCTTGTAGAGCGGGATTGTTTCCTTGTTCGAGATGATGAGCACATCGCGGATGCCGCCGAGCATGAGCATCGACAACGGGAAATAGATGAGCGGCTTGTCATAGATGAGCGCAAGCTGTTTGCTGTAGACTTTCGTGATCGGATACAGCCGTGAGCCGCTGCCGCCGGCAAGAATGATGCCCTTCATAGGAGTTCCTGTGTGTATGCGCGCCGTAGATGGATAGACCGGGGTGAATTACTTCAATATACGAAATATTTTTTCCCAATCCCTTTAAAAAAAATTAGCGGCGTCGTTTCCCTCTTCCTTCGCAACGAGCACGCTCGATCGAAATAAAAAGAGGCAACGGCGCCGCATGCCAAATCCAGCCGCGCACAGCAGCACTACATGGACATGATTGTATTGATGAGTTCGTGGATATTCACGGGCTTTTGCATGATGGCGTCGACCGATGTCTGCTTCATTTCAACTTCCGTGAGCATGCCGGTGAACGCGGTCGTCATGATGATCTTGCTGGCCGGGCACATCTGGCGAATTTCCTTGGCAAGCTCCCAGCCGTTCATATCCGGCATGGCAAGATCCGTGATGACCACATCGGGCTGGAACGCGCGCGCCGTGCGCACGGCATCCCTGCCATCGAGCAGCGCCTTGATGATGAAGCCCTTGGAGGAGAGGAGTTTTTCAAGCGAGATCAGCACGCTTTCGTCGTCGTCCACAATCATGATCTTCGAGATGAACGGCGGCTGATCGAGTTCGCTCTGTTTGACTTGCGCATGGGCCGGAGCATCGGACGGCATCACTTCATTTTTCGGGAGCGTGATCGAGAACGACGCGCCCTGTCCGGGTTCGCTCGTAAAGGAAACCGAGCCCTTCATCTTGCGCAGCAATTCCTTTGTCACGGTGAGTCCCATGCCCGCATGCCGGGCGTCCCTGGTGGTGAACATCGGATCGAAGATTTTCGACTGCGTGTCGGGATCGATGCCCATGCCGGTATCGGAAATGGTGAGCGACAAATCGGAGGCGCCGTAGATGCACGAGACCGTGATGAGTCCGCCATCGGGCATCGCATCGATGGCGTTGCGCATAAGGTGCACGATGATCTCGCGCAATTCAGACACGTAGCCGAAGATCTTCGGATGGCATTCGAAATTCCGTTCGATCGAAATCGGAATGTGTTGCGCGCGCAGCTGCTCGAACGTCGGCTCAAGCAGCGCACAGGCTTCCTCGAACACTTCATGGACCGACATGGGACCGAAGAGCTGCTGCCTGCTTTTATGAATGAAATGCAGCAGGCGTTTGACTTCAGTCACCCCCTGCTCCGCCGCCTGCACGATGTAGGCGCATTCGCGCAGCAATCGCTCGTCGGTCGTCCGCATCTGCATCAGCTGGGCGCGCCCGATGACCGAACCGAAGACATTGTTGAGTTCGTGTGCCAGATGACCGGAAAGCGATCCGACGGTTTTCGTTCGTTCGGTCTGCGCCATATGAAACTGCGTCCGGCGCAGCAGCGAGCGCAACGAGGCGATCTCGGAGGCCGCTGTGAGACGATCTGCGGCAAAGACCGCATCGATCAATCCGTCTGTTCGTTTAACCGCCGAGACTGAGGCGGTGCAGGCTTCACCGCGGCGGTTGATGAGCGTGCAGACTCTTGAGGGCATCGCTTCGCCCGTGCGCGTGACCTGCCTCAGCGCATCGAGATCGGCCTCGGCATGAAAGACCGGCCGCGTGCCGAGCTCCGTCATCAAGTGATCTTTCGATTCGTAATTCAGCATCAGCGCAAGCACGTCGTTGACCGCGCAGAAACTTCCTGTCTCTGTCACGATGGCAACGCCGTCGGAGAGCAGATCAGCATAAGCTGGTAAAGAACGATCCGTCATACAGGTTGTTTTCCGATGTCCTAGAGTGATGACACAATGGTCCGATGTTGACGGGCTTTTTCAAGAAGCCGATCGACAGCATCCACCAATTTCCCAAAATCGACGATGGGTTTCGAAATATAATCGTCGGCCGCACTGGCAATGAGAAAATTTTCCATATCGTCGCGCATCGCATGCGCGGTCGCAAGCAGGATCGGGACGAATTGACCGTTGGAGCCGCTCTTCATCGCCTTGCTCAGGCGCAGACCGTCAACGGCCGTTCCCTGAAGAAATGTGTTGGAAAGCGACACGTCCATGATCACCCCATCGACGACACCGCTGTTGTACTGGGCGAGCGCAAAGTCGCCGTCTTCGGTGACTGTCACCGTATGCCGCGCCATGCGCGATAGCACAAGTTCGAATAATTCGGCGTTGACGGGATCATCCTCAATAACCAAAATTCTGGCCATAGTTTCAACCTTTCTTCTCTTTCCTTACGATTGCCTGGCAAGCGCCGTCACAGCGTGCAGTAATTCCTTAATATTCAAGGGTTTAATAAGCGTTCTGGTAAGCATGCGGTCCGACTCCATCTGCTCGATCTCGCGGCAGATGTCTTCATGCCCGCTCATCATCACCACCGGCGTGTGCGCGACGGCGGGGATCGAGCGAATTTTTTTCAACAGATCGATCCCGTTGAGCAGGCTCGCCCCCGCCCGGGATGGAAGCGCATAATCGGATAAGACGACACTCGGTTTGAATTGCAACAGTTCCGAGAGCGCGTCGTCTGCCGTTGTCACGGCACGGATCGAGAACGATCCCGCCTCATCAAGCACGTCGCGGATGAGCGCGGCATACATCAGATCATCCTCGACGATCAGGATGCAGCGTGTGTCCTTGAGTGCGTTGTCCGATTGATGTCCCGGCGCGGGTTCGATGAGCGAATCGACGATGCGCACGGCCACCGGCAGCCTGAACATGACGCGCGTGCCTTTTTCAATCCCTTCGCTTTCGAGTGAAATGACACCGCCCATCTTTTCGACGAGGTTCTTTGCGATCGACAATCCCAGCCCCGTGCCGCCCGATTGGCGCGTATAGGATCCGTCGACCTGCGAAAATTTCTTGAAGAGTTTGTGCTGCATGTTTTTAGCGATGCCGATGCCCGTGTCGACAATCTTGAATTCGACATACCCTTTATCGTAGTGCTCCTCGATCGTCAGTGTGACACCGCCCTGATTCGTGAACTTGATCGCGTTGGCTACCAGATTGAGCAACACCTGCATCAGCCGCGCGCGGTCGGCCATGACGGCCGCGTCGCGGCGCTGGGGACCGGTATACTGCAGATAGATATTCTTGTTTTGCGCCTGCACTTCAAGGAGCGAGCGGACTTCGGTCCACATCTGATCGATGCTGATCGATTCGGTCTGCAGCGTCATCTTCCCCGATTCGATCTTCGAAATATCGAGCAGGTCGTTGATCAGGCTCAGCAGATGTTTCGAACTGGCAAGCGCTTGTCCGACGAACCGCTTCGCCTCGTCCTCGTCGCGGGCCAGGCCCTGCTCGACGAGCGTCAGGAAACCGACGATACCGTTGAGCGGCGTGCGCAGCTCATGGCTTGTGGTGGCAAGGAATTCATCCTTGCGCTTGTTCACCTTTTCAAGCAGTTCGTTATTCTCGTTGATCTTTTGCTGATACTCGGAGAGGATGCGCTCGTCCATTCTGCGTCGCGTCGTGTCGCGGAAGATTGCAACGATCTCAATCTCATCCCCTGGCTGCGTGCGCTGCGTGAAGACGCGGGCATCGACATAGAGCAGATTGCCGTCCCGATCGGGCTGATTGATCTCGCCCTCCCAGTACCCGTTTTGGCGGAGGCGGATGCTGATCGCTTCGCGCGTGCGCTTGTCGACAAACGACGAAAGCTTGAAGATGTCGGTCATCGTACGCCCGATCACTTCTTCCGGAGTCCACCCATAGAGCAGGGCGGCCGCCCGGTTCCATTGCCTGATCACCTGTTCCGCATCGGCGATGACAACGGCGTCGTAAAGATAATCGATCAGTGTGTTCGAGTGTGAGTTCATACCCAAAGTCGACGGCCCCCGCGCTGTGTCTCATTCATAAATATATACTCCGCTCAGAATCGGGTCGAAGCGATGATGCGCCAGGATTCGGTCGATCGTGTTGCCGGAGAGCACCGTGTTTTCGGTCAGCAGCTTGACGCCGCTGGCGGTGTAGAGATCGCGCGCGATCTTCATCCCCTGAATCAGTTCGAGCACCGTGATATGGCGCTTGCCTTCGACCACGAAATGCTGCGAGGCGATCTGTAAATAATCGTTGACCATCATCGCAATTTGCGGATCGAACCAGCTTCCTTTGCGCGTCAACAATTCGTCCTTCACCGCGACCATATCCACGGCCGTCGTCGAGAGCACGTGTTCGACGGCGTTGATCACTCTCAGCACGCGCGCGCCGAACGGAATCTCGGTGCGCATGAGACGATCGGGCAAGCCCGTGCCGTCGAAATTCTCCATCTGATGGCGGATCAGGATCGACACCGCCTTGAGGCGCGGGATCGATTGTGTGATCAATTGGCCCCGAATCGGGAAATGGGCGATCTCCTCGCGCTCGTGCTCGTTCTGCTCGTGCACGGGTTTCGTCAGCACCGAGTCGGGCATGGACACCTTTCCGATCTCATGCAGCAGCGCGGCATATTTGAGATCCTGGAGCTCATCGGCCGGCAGTGTGAATTTTTCGGCGATCCAGACGGCGATATCCGCCGCGCGACGGCCCCGTGCCGCGGCATTCGGCACACGAAGCTCGATCAGATTGCCCAACAGGGCGATCACGCCGTTGAAGCTCATCTCGAGTTCTTCGTTGAGTGTCGCAAGCGCCGCATGCTCGGCCGAGAGTTCATCCTGCAGAAACTTGATGCGCAGGAACGCATTGATCTTCGAGATAAGCTCGCCCCCATGGAAGGGCTTGGTCAGATAATCGTCGGCGCCCAGGCTCAGTCCCTTGATCTTATTGTCAATGTCTTCCAGGCCGGTCAACAGAATGAACATCGTTCCTCGGAGCATCGGATGCTGCTTGACCATCTTGCAGAATTCGAATCCGTTCACATCCGGCATGTTATAATCCGAGACGATCAGGTCGGCATGGTGTTCAACCGCCAGCGCCAACCCGTCGGTTGCATTCGTCGAGGCATGGACGATAAACCCGGGGTGCGCCGCCAGCGTTTTCTTGATCAGCAGAAGTTCGACCGGATCGTCTTCTGCAACAATGATGATTGGATTTTTTTTCACTCGGGATTCGTTCCTTCGTATTTGACGATGATGCTGATGCGTCGATTGGTTACATCATACGGGTCTTTCACGTTCTGGAGTTCCTTGTCGGCAAAGCCGCGCACCTGATCGATCTTCTCGTTGGTCACGCCCGCCGCCACAAGCACGCGACGGGCGGCGTTGGCTCTGTCGGCGCTCAATTCATAATTCGTATAACCGGTGCTCGATTCGTACTGGCGCGCATCGGTGTGTCCCTCGACGATCACATGATTGGGCATCTTGTCGAGTTCGGAGCCGATCGTTTTCAGGATCTCGGCCGCCTCGGGCTTGAGCGTGGCTGTGCCGATATCGAAGAAGTACGCGTTCGATGATTCCATGAGCTGTATGCGCAGTCCCTCCTTGACCATTTCCATCGTGATCTGGCTCTTCAACTGTGCGAATTGTCCCTTCCCCTGGAGTTCCTTCTTGATGACCTCGCCCATTTTTTTCAGCTCTTCTTTTTGCGCCTCGATCGATTTCTTCACTTGCTTCGGCGGCATGGCATTGGCGATGAGGCCTTTGCTTCCGGTCATGACGCCTCCCTGCGTCGCTTCGAATGCGCCAGGATCCCGGAAATACGACGAGACGGCCTGCTTGGTTTCCTCGCTCTGTCCGAGGATCCACAGCACGATGAACAGCGCCATCATCGCCGTCACAAAATCCGCGTAGGCCACTTTCCATGCGCCGCCATGATGGCCGCCGCCATGTCCGCCTTTCACTTTTTTGATGATTCGTACGGGTTCTTCTTTATCCAGATTGGCCATTGTCGTCGATCGGTCGTGTTCGCTTCGTGTGAGTCACCGGCACTGTTATTTATTGGTTTTTACTTTCTTGCACGCTTCTTCGGTTTCGCGGAAACTCGGACGCATATCGTTGTAGATGACCCTCCGGGCATATTCGACTGCCATCACCGGCGGATTGCCCTTGGCATAGGCGATGACACCGGCCTTGATGCACGTGATGTAGCGCGCCTCAGCCGCATTCAGGAATTCAAGATTTGTGGCGATCGGTCCCACAAAGCCATACGACATGAGAATGCCGAGAAATGTGCCGACAAGAGCCGCGGCCACGTGATGGCCGACTGTCGCCGCGCCCGCGTCGACATGCTGCATGACGATGATGATGCCGAGCACGGCGGCCACGATGCCCAGCCCCGGCAGTGAATCTCCGATTTTCGAGAACACGGCCGGAAAGCCTGCGACTTCCTCGTGATGCGTGTCGCTGTCCGAGTCAAGAAGCACCTCGACGTCCTGCGCCGGCACGCCGCCCGAGAGCATCAGCTTGAGCGTATCGCACAGGAAATTCACCGCGTGATGATTATCAAGCAGGAATTTGTTGCGCTGGAAGATGGCGCTTTTCTCCGGATTCTCGACGTGCTGTTCCACGTTGATCAATCCGTCGCGCGTGGCCACATGGAACAGCTCAAAGAGCGATTGCAGGAGCTTCAGGTATTCGTCCTTCGTATAAGGATCGCCCTTGAGCACGTTGCCGAGCTTGCTTCCGAGCTGCTTGAGCATGCGTAGCGGCACCGAGATCAAGAGCATGCCGACTGTCGCTCCGAGAATGATCACGAATTCGGATGTCTGGACCAACACCATAAACGGGCCGCCGGCCATGGTAAATCCGCCCAGGACCGAAGCAATGACCACTGCTGCACCAATCAGGATGAACATTCGTTTTCCTCGTTCAAGTTATTCCGCAATAAAGACAAGTTGTGATCGACGCCGAACCGCTTTTGTTATAATGCGATTGATTCTTTCGAGGATTGTTCCTTGCCGAGCTCCTCGATTTTCTGTTGCACCTCGGCTCCGATCTCGATGAAGCGCGCTTTGATCCGCTCGAAGCATTCTTCCACGCTCGGCCAGTCGACCGGCTCGGCCTTCGCCAGATCTTCGAGCTCGGCTCCGAGCAGCGTGATGTCGTCGTAGCCGACCGTGCCGCCCGACCCCTTGAGTTCGTGCGCCACTTTGCAGAGTTCGACCGTATGCTTCAGATCGATCGCCGTGCGAATCTTGTTGCGCTTCTCGTTGAAGAGGCTCACAAAATGTTTCGCAAGCCTGAGCGTGAGCCGCTTCTGGTCTTCGAGCGTGAAGCGTTGCGTCGAGAATCGCTCGTTCTCGCGCAACAGATGGAGCCGGCGGACCTTCTTCATGAACTCTTCGCCCATCAGATCCACCAGTTTTTTATGGAGCACCTCTTCGTTGAACGGCTTGGAGAGCACGGCATTCGCCCCGGCCTCGACCGCGGCCACCACATGCTGGCGGTCGGTATGCGCCGAGATGATGATGATCGGCGTGGTGATGCCGCTTGAACGGTTGCGCAGCGTGCGCAGCACCTGCATGCCGTCGAAATTCGGCATTAACAGATCCAGCACGATGAGCGAAGGACGAACTTCCATGACTTTCTTCAATCCTTCGTACCCGTCACTGGCGGTCACGACTGAAAAAAACAACCGTTGGAAAAAAAGCTTTAATGCCTGTCGCGTGACGGCTCCGTCGTCGATGATTAATACGGTCGGAACCTGTTCTTCTGCTGATGCCATAGTCTCTCCCTTAGAGGCGTTGCGTTTCGTTTTTCGTCTTTAAAAGTGCTGCGAGAAGTTTTGTATTTTCAACCGATGCCTTTGAGGCCTCGCGGTTCTCGGCCTTGATGCGGTCGTAAACTTCGCCGCGGTGCACAGAGATTGATTTGGGAGCGTCGATGCCGAGCTTGATCTGTCCGTCGTTGAGTTGCACGACCGTGACGGTGATCGAGTCGCCTATGCGGATTGTTTCGCCCGCCTTCCTTGTCAAGATTAACATGCTGACCTTCCTTGGTTGTATTTTGGGGAACGCTTCGTCTACGGCTAAAAAAGTTTATGAGCCACCGAATAGTGATCGTCCGTGAGCACCACCTGCCGCGCCGTCCTGGTGCGCGAGGTGATGACAAGCGGACTCTTCAGATTCGCCGTCGTTTCTCCGAGCGTCGGCCGCAGGCACACGATCACAAACAATTCGTAGGGCTCGTCGCCCATCGGCGGCAGCGCCGGCTGATACTCGCGTGTCACGAGCGCGGGACTGATCAGCGGAAAGCACAAATCCTCAGTCTGCGTCGAGACCAGCCAGCGAAACGGTTCGGCATCCTCGTCATGAACGATAATGAATTCGGTGTACTCTTCAAATCCGATGATTCCGTTGGGAAAACTGATGCGATGTTCATCGGCGCATTCAAGTTCGCCAAATTGTCTCGAAAGAAATTTCATGGTTCGTTCTTACTCCTTTGTTCGCTGTTGATCCGGTCGATCGAGAATGACGATATCCACGCGCCGGTTGCGCGCCCGATGTTCTTCCGTCGAATTATCGACAAGCGGTTTGAATTCCGAGTATCCCACGACGGCGATCTTGTCGGGGTTGAGTCCATGCCGCGTAATCAGATAGAACGCGGTGTTGACGGCCCGTGAAACCGAAAGATGCCAGTTCGAAGGAAATTCAGGCGTCGCAATCGGCACGTTGTCCGTATGTCCCTCCACGCGCACGTCGTTCGGCAGCGTGGAGATGACTGTGGCGATCGAATCAAGCGTCGCATACGCGCTTGGCTTGACCGTGGCATCGCCCGAGGTGAACAGGAGCTTCTCGAGCATGTGAATGGTGATGCCGCGCTCGTTCTTCGAGACGATCACGCCGTTTCCGAACTGATTGGAGCCGACAGCCGTTTGGATCTTCTTGATGAGCTCCGCGCGCTGCGCCTGCACTTGCAGCGGCGCCGTAGCCTCGTTCGGCAGTACGGAGTTCACCATCGCAACCTTGCCGCCGAAGAGATGTTCGAACACGCCGGCCACCTGCTGGTACTTGCTCGCATCAATCTTCGAAACTCCGTAGAGCACGATGAACAGCCCCAGCAGCAGCGTAATCAAATCGGCGTACGTCAGCAGATACCGGTCAGTCTTTTCCTCCTCATCGGGCGCCGGGTGCGTGTTCCATGCCCGTTTTATTCTGCCCGGTTCGCGGGGAGAGAACTCATGAGCTTTGCGCGGAGGATGTTCGAGACTTCTCCCTGCTGTATTGCCAATACCCCCTCGAGGAGGATCTCTAAATATTGTTTTTCTTCGAGATGACATAGTTTGAGCCGATCGGACACGGGCAGCCAGATGATGTTCGCGCTGAAAATTCCCCAGAGCGTAGCAATGAATGCCGATGCCATGTTATGTATGAGAGCGTTGGGATCTTCGCCTGCACTGGCGAGTGTCATGATGAGTCCCATCACCGTTCCGATAATTCCCATCGTCGGGGCGTAGCCCCCCATCTTTGAAAACAGTCCTGCGTTGATCGAATGACGTTGGGCCATATGCTGCAGCTCGCCCTCGGCAATCATCCGGATCGAATCCGTATCGGTTCCGTCGATCGCCAGTTGCATCCAACGGCGCAATTGCGGGTGCTCGATCAGCTTCACCTCGCTCTCGAGCGAGAGCAGGCCTTCCTTGCGCGCACGAATCGAGAACTGGACAAGCCGGTCCACGAGTTCCAGCGGATCGTACGGGCGCGGCAGCACCGCAACCTTGACGTAGACCCACGCGCCGGAGAAGCGTTCCCAGCCGCTGCCGATGATGGCCGTGGCAAATGTTCCTCCAAAGACGACGATCAGCGGCGGCAGCAGGAAGAGCGCGCGGACCGATCCCCCTTCAAAAAAGAACGAGCCGAAAATCGCCGCGATGCCGATGACTAACCCGATAAATGTTCCGTATCTTCTCATGCCATTGTGCTTAAATAAAATCAACCAGTGTTTTGGGAATCACCTGCGCGCCGATCTTAAGCGAGGTGTCGAGGATCGTTTGCTGATGCTGAAGCTCGACGATGGCCTTCGCAACATCGGTATCCTGCGCCTGCGAGAGGATCGATTGCAGCATCGTATTCTGACCTTCCAATTGCGATTGGAAATTGTCGAGCCGCGTGAGCGACGTGCCCGATTTCACCGACGCCGTGAGGATGCGATTATTAGCGGCCGTGATCGCGCTGCGCTCGGCTGCCGTGGGCACCCTGCCGTTGTTGAGCGCGACATACGCCGCAAGCACCGCATCGAGCGTGTCCTTCCCGTTGAAGACCTCGGCGCCCGACACGTTCGTCGATTCCTGGATGCCGGGTGAAACGTCAAGATTGATCGATCCGGCCACACCGTTGGGATTCATCGACACGGTATTCGTGACCGGATCGTACGTATAGGGAATGTCTTTCGTCTGTGTGCCGCCGTAGATGTACTTGCCGTTGAAATTCGTGTTGGCAATTTGCATCAGCTCCTCGAACATCTGCTTCATGTCGTTGGCGAAGGGCGCCAGATCGGTCGCCGTCGTTGCGCGCGCGAGCGATGCATCAATGCGGATGATCAGATCGGACGCCGCATCGAGCGAACTCACCGTCGTCGAAAGCATCGACGAGGCGAATGTGATGTTGGTCTGATATTGGTCGTTTTGCGTGAGCTTGTCCTTCAGGCGAAGGGCGGACGTGGCCGCCGCCGGATCGTCGGACATCGAATTGACGCGCTTCTGGGTCGACAGCTGCTTGTTGAGCTTGTCAATCTTCGCGCGCGACGATGTGACACTGTTCAGGAAACTGCTCACCATGTTAAGTTCTGTAACGCGCATAGCAACCGCCTCGTGTGCTGTCCGGAAAAAAAGTGAAAGTGCAAGATTACCGCAACGCGATGATCGAGTTCATCATATCGTCGACCGTCTTGATGAGCTTCGCCGATGCATCGTAGGCGCGCTGAAATTTTATCATGTTCGTCATTTCCTCGTCGAGCGAAACGCCCGAAAATGAATTGCGCTGCCCCTCGACCTGCGTGAGGATCAGGGTCTGGCTTTGTTCATCGCGTGCGGCATCGGCCGATTCGGTGCCGATGCGGCTGGCGAATGCATTATAGTACTGATGCACGCTGATCGTGCCGCCGCTCATTGTCGGCGTATCGAACAAATTTGCTATCTGGATGGCCGTCTTGTTGTTGCCCGCCGAACCGTCGGTGCTGGCCGCGATCAGATTCAGGTTATCCACGATATCGGGATTGACCGTCAAGACGCCGTTGCCATACGACGTGAAAAAGAGCGTCCCGGTGGGGGCCGTCGGATCTGTTGCCTGTGTCTTGAGCCCGTACCCGGTCTGATGGACTGCATTGACTCCGTCCATAATGCTCTGCGACATCGTGTCGATCGATCCCTTATATGCGGGCAGGACCGTATTGTACTGCTTGAGAATTCCGCCGAGTTCGCCGTTGATGATCTGTGACGAGTTGCTCGACCCTGTGGCGTTGATCGAAATCGTCGTGCCGTTGTCCTTCAACTCAAGCGAGATCGTGTCGGTCTGATTGACGATGCTCACGCCGCCGACGCTCACATTGAGCGCGCCCTGGTTGTCTTCCGACACGCGCATGTTGACGAGCTTTGAGAGTTCGTCGATCTTCAGATCGCGCGAATCCATCAGGTCGTTGGCCGAGAGATTGCCGTTCTTGGCCGTCATGATTTTTTCGTTGAAGCTGGCGATATCGCGCGCCAGGGCATTGACTGTGTCGACTTTTGCCACGGCTTCTTCTTTCAGATCATTTTGAAGCTGAGTGAAGCCGGTATACAGCTGATTGATGCCGTTTGAAAGCGTGCGCGCGCTTTGCAGCACAACCTGTCTTGCGCCCGTATCTTCAGGTGTCGAGGCAAGCGTCTGCCAGGCTTTGTAGAATCCCTGCATCATGTTCTGCAGCGCATTGTCTGACGGCTCGTTCAACAATCCCTCGATCTGCGAAAAAATGCGCGACTGCATCGAGGCGTTATTGAGCGACTGGTTTGTGTTGCGATACTGTGTATCAATAAACTTCTCACGCAGACGCGAGACACTCGACATTTCGACACCGGTGCCAAGCAGCCCGACGCGGTCCGGCAGCGGCGTGGTCGTCGTGAGTTCTGCGCGCTGGCGTGTAAACCCTGTCGTACCTGCATTAGCGATGTTGTGCGATGTGACATCCATCGCGTCGCGCTGTGCAAAGAGTGAACGCCGCGCTGTTTCAAACACTTTCGACAATCCTGCCATAGGGGGGTGCCTCCTGCTCTTACACTGCCTTGTTGATCAGTTGACGCGACCTGTTTTCGGTCACGATGTTGATCGTCTCTTTAATAAAGTTCAGGGAATTATTGACAAGCAACTTGTTCTGATCGTTGATATAGCTTACCTGCTGCATCGCGGTTTTCAGGCGATGCTCCTGTTTCGTCAGCACGGTGGTCAGTTCGCCGTCAAGGTGTTGAATGAGATCGTTCAGCGTGAGCATCTGCATCTTCGAATCCAGATCGTCGATGCAGTGCGCAATGAAGGCCAGCCGCTGCTGCTCGAACTGGCGCACGCTTTGAATGGCCGCCGCTTCAACAGTCATGGCCTCTTTCAACGCATCGTAATCATGCTTGATGATTGCGTGCTGTTTCAACAGGATCACTTCGCGCAGCGATTCCACCGCCGCGATCTCCTGCTCCAATGTTTCGATAAGTTCATTTAATGACGTCATCACTATTCCTCTCCAGATTTTGAAACGCGGTGAACAGATTCATCACACGCTTTACATAATTTCTTGTTTCCTGAAACGGGGGAATTCCTTTGTAACGCTCCACATTTCCCGGGCCGGCGTTATACGAAGCCAATGCAAGCGAGACATCGCCGTCAAATTTGTCAAGCTGCTGCTTCAGATACCGGGCCCCGCCCTGGATGTTTTGATGCGGGTCCCAGACGTTCTTCACTCCCATCGACTGCGCCGTCGAATCGATCAGCTGCATCAACCCTTTGGCGTTCCTTGATGATCGGGCGTGTTGTTTCCCCCCCGATTCTTCGACGATCATCGCTTTGAGCAGGTTCGCATCGACACCCACCGTGTCGGCCGCGTGCGCGATAATCTCGTTGTACGATTTGATCCGCTCCAACGCTGTTCCTGCCGACACGCGCGGCACGCGCTTCGAAGCAGCCGATCCCTGCGATCCTACCGCGGTTGTTTTCGATGCATCCGTCGCTGACTGACGGGCTGCCGCATCGGCGGCCAGCTGCGCGGAGATCATTGTAACCGGCGCGGCGCTTTGGACTGCATCCGGCTGAAATCCCGGAGGTAACCCATTCTGTTGCTGCGGCTCCAGGCGGACGGAGGTCGGCGCCGATTGAATATCGGATGTTTCCTGAAGGCGCGTGCGCCCCTGTCCTGCAAGTCTATTTGTATTATCGGCAGTCTTTCCCGATTGTTGAACCGCAATTTTCGCAGGCGTCGATGTGTGCTCGGCTGCAAGCGTCGTTGCTTTCATCCCGTCTGCTGTCTGAATCGCAGCGGCGCGTTTGGCGATCGATGCCGCCTGGGCTGCTGTCACGGCGTGAAGCGATTCGCCCGTCAATTTCTTATACAGCGATTCGGCGATGCCGAATTTGCCCTGGCCTCCGATATGCTTCGAGAGCTCCGTGTCGAAGAGACCTTTCATGACATCGCCGCCATAGCTTTCGCCACCAAACTCGTTCGATTCATCCGTGCCCTGCGCGCCGCGCATGGATTTGAGCATCATCTGCACGAAGATCGATTCAAATTCTTTCGTCGCCTTGCGCAGTTTCACTTTCTGCTCCTCGGTCAGATGCCGGGATGAGGTCACAGTCAGTGCAATATTGTTGACGGAGTCTGCCATTGTATGAGTTCGATCAGATGATCACCAGTTCGGCTTTCAGCGCGCCCACTTCCTTCAGCGCCTGGAAGATCGCAATCATGTCGCGCGGCGACACTTTCAGCGAATTGAGCGCCTTGGCCACATCCTGCACCGTGGCCACGCCGTTCAATGCCACCACGCTCGATGAATCCTGCGTCACACTCGGGCGTTCAATTTTTGTGACGACTGTCTTGCCCTGCGAAAATCCATTCGGCTGCGAGATGACCGGCGCCGATTCGATCTCGATATTGAGTCCGCCATGCGAAATCGCAACGGCCGAGATCGAGACATTCGATCCGATAATGACGGTTCCCGTGCGTTCGTTGATCACGACGCGCGCCGGCGTATCGACTTCCACTTCAAGCGATTCAAGAATCGAGATGAATCCGACGAGACTCTTCGTTTGCGACGCAGGCACCTTCACATTCACCAGATTGGCGTCGACGCTCGATGCCACCTGCTCGCCCAGCGCCTTGTTGATGGCGTCGGCGATATGTTTCGATGTCGTGAAGTCCGGCGTATTCAACACAAGCGCGACGCTTGTCGAATCGCCGAACGATGTTGCAACGGCTGTTTCAACAGACGCCCCGTTCGGAATGCGTCCGGCGGCCGTGTGATTCTTGCCGACCCTGGCGCCCGTCGTTGAGCGAACATCGAATCCGCCCACTGAAATCGATCCCTGCGCGATGGCGTACACCGAACCGTCGGAGCCGGATAACGGCGTCATCAACAGCGTGCCGCCCTGCAGACTCGTCGCATCGCCCATCGACGAGACGGTCACATCGGCCGTGCCGCCCGGCTTTGTAAAGGCGGGAATTGTTGACGTCACCATGACGGCCGCCACATTGCGCAGCCGAAGTTCGGGCTGGGGCACCGTGATGCCGAAGCGCTTGAGCATGCTCGTGACGGATTGCACGGTGAACGATGAGCGCTGTGTGTCACCGGTTCCGGCAAGGCCCACCGCCAAACCGTACCCCAGCACCTGTTCACCGCGCACTCCCATCACGTACGCGATATCCTTGATCCGTGAGGCCGCTTGCGCCTGCACGCCTGAGACCATCAGGAGCAGGATTGCAACGACCAGCAGTATGAGCTTCCGTTGGTTCACGTGTACTCGCCTTTTCTGCTTAAAAGATCCAATGGAAAAATTTTGTGATCCATCCGGGTTTCTGTGAATCGTTGATGATCCCGTTGCCCGAGTATGAGATCACCGCATCGGAGATGCTGTATGAATAAATTGAATTATCGGCCTGGATGTCCGACGGACGCACGATGCCGGCCACCTTCATGATCTGTTCATCGCCGTTGATGACGATGTTGCGACTTCCCGAGATGTACAAGTTGCCGTTGCTGAACACAGAATCGACATGCGCGCTGATCTTCGCCTTCATTACGCCGCGGTTCGAAGTGGCGCCTTCACCCTTGAACGCATTGCCGGTCTGCAATCCCACGGTCGCGCCCGACGAGGTCGCGCCCGGCGTTTGCACAGAACCGTTGAGCGCCAGATCGCTCGAGCGCGAGGTATTCGTGCTCGCGTCGTTCGAGGCCTGTGCGGCTTCGACGATGAGCACCGTAACAGTCTCGCCGACGCGCGTCGCTTTCTGGTCTGCAAAGAGCGACCGGTTTGTATTCTTGCGCATATCCTGTGCGCACGCTTGCTCGGGCTGTGCGCAGAAAACGACCGCGATCATCACCATGCTGAAAATCCGGGCTGCAGAGTTCATTGTGCATCGTTCCTTTGAACGTTCGTTGTATTTCAAACTGTGTGTTACCCTCTAATTTTTTCTGTTTACTCACGCTCCGCGATCTCGACATTCGCACGATCGACCACCCGGGCCCGCACCTGGCGCTTTGTGCCGCCGCCGTCAAGATCCACCGCAATCACGCTTCCCATCCATCCGTCAGCGCGGGCCTTTCCGGTCACGGTCAGCCTGACATTGTCTCTGATCACACGCACCGTTACTGCCGATCCCGAGCGAACAAGCGGAAGCGGTTCGATCATCGACCGGGTGAGCATTTTTCCGGCGGCGATGATTTGCGTGCTCCGCATGCCCTGCAGCGCGGTCACTCGTGATGTCAACGGTTCGCCGCTGCACTGCGTTGTTTCGATCTGCTGCATCACGAGCTGCGTCGTGTCGATCAACTGATGACGATCGATCATTGTCAGCGCAACCGCGACAGTCTCGAATGTCCGAACGCGCACGCCGAGCCGGTAGATGCTGCGTGCGCCCGTGCGCGATGTGATCTCGACCGGAAGGCTGAACAATCCCCGGTACTGCGATCTCGGCTCGTCGATGATGCGCATCGATGACGAGGCGTCGAGCTTCACGAGCTCCCGCGGCACCGAACGGTATTCGATCTCGTGCACGGCCTGACTGTTGCGCGATTGAATGAGCGACTCGACTGCCGAGTGCACCGCCGCATCGATTGAGTGTGATGCAATTCCAAAGAACAGTATGATGACTGAAAGGATCATCGCTATCAGTTTCTACAGTGTGCGCAACGCAAAAAAAATTATCGTTTCAAATTATTGGCCATCGTCAGCATATCTTCCACAGTCTTGATCGTCTTCGAGTTCACCTCATAGGCGCGCTGCGCCGTGATCATGCTCACCATTTCCTCGACCACATCCACATTCGATGCCTCAAGATGTCCCTGCAGCGTCATGCCGAATCCCGCGCTGCCTGCCGTGCCGGTGATCGGCTGGCCCGAGGCCGTCGTCTCGACGAGCATGTTCGATCCGATCGCGCGCAATCCGGCGGGATTGACAAACCGCGCAAGCTCGATCTGTCCGAGCTTCACGGGTTCCGCGGAACCGGTCTCGATCGCATCGACCGATCCGTCTTTGCCGATAATGACTTTTTCCGTATTGGCGGAGATGCGGATCTCGGGATCGACAATATAGCCTTCGCTTGTGACGATCATGCCGTCGGCCGACAGCTTGAACGATCCGTCACGCGTATAGGCAAGCGTGCCGTCGGGACGCTTGAGCTGGAAAAAGCCGTCGCCCTGAATTGCGACATCAAGGCCGTCGGCGCTCGTGGGCGTGATATCGCCCTGCAAAAAATTCTTCAGCGTCGCCACCGTCTGCGTGCCGTTGCCGACCTGGATCTCCATCATCGGCGCCATGGGCGAGCCGCCGCCTTGTTCGGTTACTGTCGAAGGCTTCAGCGTTTGATACATCAGATCCTGAAACTCCACACGGCTTTTCTTGAAGCCCGTCGTATTGACGTTGGCAAGGTTGTTTGAAATGATATCCACATTCAACTGCTGTGCATACATGCCTGTGGCTGCGGTGCGGAGCGATCTGTTCATCGTCGTCTGGTCCTTTGGTGTCTGAAAAAGAGAGAGAGTGAAGCCTCAATTACATAGCTTCAAAGACTATACCACAAATTGTGCCGATAAACAGCGTGATATGCCGTCCTTTTTAGTCTAAATCACCGCCGGAGGGCGCAAGCGTGGCCATCTTTAGCCATATGGGTAGATTATTGAAGAAGATGCAAAATAGGAAGAGAAAAGGGCCGTAAAAGCGGAAAAAAAGCAGGGTGTGGAGATTACACCCTGCCGATATCAAGAGCCTTGTCGAGTGTGCCATCCTGAATTGTCGTCATGCGCTGATCGGTTTCGTAGCTGCGGTTGAGCTCGATCATGGCGACCATTTCCTCGATGGCATCGATATTCGATTCTTCGAGCATGCCTTGTTTGACGACCGTATTGGGGTCGGCTTCCACAGGCGTGACTGTCGTCGCTTTGGGTTTGAAGAGTGACGTGCCGGATTTTTCCAATTGATACGGCTTCGGAAAGTCGACCACGCGCAGTTTGCCCACCAGCACCTTGTCGACCATGAGTTCTCCGTGCTGCGAGATTGAAATATCGGCCGAGGCAAGCTTGCTCCAGTTGTCGATCTTCAATACGCCGGCTGTGCCGAGCACCGCGTAGCCGCTTGAATTTTGTATGGTGCCGTCCTGCGCAAGCGAAAAATTTCCGTTGCGCGTATAGCGCACGCCTTCGGGCGTTTCGACGGCGAAGAATCCGTCACCGAGCAGCGCGACATCGAACGGATTGTTCGTCGTATTGAACGACCCTTGCGAATAATCTGTGAACTCGCGAGCATCGAGCGAAGACAGTTCGCCCAGACCGGAGTTCTGGCGTTGAAGCATCTGCTGTTCATCGAGGACCTGTAAAAAGACATTGTCCTTTTTGAATCCGGTCGTATCGATATTGGCAAGATTGTTGGCGATGATTTCCATCTTGACGCTGTGGGGCTGCATGCCCGAGGCGGAGGCGAAGATCCCTTTGATCATATGCTATGATCCTTTTGTTGTTTTAAGCTGTTCGTTGATCGAATACACGTAGGCGAGAATTTCCGCCACCACGCCATAGAGCGCTTCGGGGATCTCGTCCATCAATTCCACTTTCGAAAGCACCATCAGCAAATCGGCATTCTGCACGATGGGGATGTTGTGCTCCTGCGCCAGTGCGATGATTTTTTCCGCGATCGCGCCGCGGCCTTTGGCCGTCACGCGCGGGGCCGGATCGGAGTGAGACCGGTAGCGAAGCGCGACCGCGCCGGGCCGATGCTGTGTCGGATCCTGATTACGCTGAGGCATTGACAGTCCGCCGTAAAAGTGAAGCGCCGGGAATTCCCTTGCGCGCATTGAGTGAGACAGCAATGCATCCTTCGGCCTTCAGCGATTCGCTCAGCCGATCGAATCCTTCTTCGAGATTGCGCGCATGCGTTTCCTGATCGACCGTGAGCGAAGCCGAGAGCTGTCGTCCGGCCAGACGGCCAGAGACGCAGACGGTGCCGAGTTCGGACAGATCGATGCTCATGCGAAACGAGCATTCGCGCGGCAGATCCTGAAAAATGCCGTGTCCCGCATGCGGCATGATCGTCAGTGAAAGCGTGCGCAGCGATCCATCGATCATCACTGGAATCTGCAGCGACAGTTCATCGCTCTGCATGGGAGAAAGCGCGTCGACCTGCTGCGATTCGATCGCGCCCAGGAGCCGTTCGGCGCACGATGCAAGCCTCGCGGTGGAATCATGCGGAGCCTCGTCGTGTAAAAATTGTATCAACCGCATCAGCGACGCCTTGAGCGATTCGGAGTTCGGCGCATCCGAGGCGCCCACTCCCCACCTGACAAGCGAGTGTTCGTAATCGATGCCAAGCGCCTCGACAGCCGTGCGGATCGCACTCGAAGCCGAGCGCTGCTTCGTGAAAAACTTTCGCAGCGGATCGCTGATGGATGCGGGCAGTTCGTCTGCCGCCTCGAGCAACTCGAGCAGCTGTGCGCTGAGCGGTCCCATTTCATCAGGCGACACGCGTCGGCGCGCCAGGAGCAAATGAGCCGGCGTGAGCGGCAGTTTTTTCGAACGCAGGTAATAAATCAAATCCAGCAACTCATCGTCCGTTTCTTCGCTCAGGCCTTCGCTGCGCAGGTGCATGATTGTGCGTCGATTCTCTTCGACATCCGACTTGCTGATCTTCTGATTGCTGCTCATCATATGCGACAGGATCACGCCGGTGAGCCGGTCCGATGTGAGATTGAGCAGTCGCACCACCGATTCGACAGAGGCAAACGGATTTACCGCCTTGTATTCCATGCCATGAAGCTGCAGCACGAGCGGATCGGCAGACCGGACCGTAAAATACAGCACGTCGCCCTTTGCCACCGAGACCTCGGTCGATGCCTGCATCTGCACACCGCCGATCATGATGAGCGATTTTTCGGCGCTCAGGCGTTCAAGCACCTGCGCTTTGACCACCTGTCCGGCGCTGAATGACTGCGGCTGCACGGGCTGCGGTTCTATCGAGAAGGTCGGGGCGGACGCCCTGAATGTGGCGGTTGGAATCATGCCGGCTTCCGGTTACTTTTTTAACTTTGCCAGCGTCATCGCCAGTTGCACCTCTCCGATGCCGACACGAAGCGCTTCTGCAATCTGCTGTGGTTTTTCCTTGCGCGCGACACGGCGCATCACTTCCTGTATCAATTCTTTTTTGAGTTCGCGCTTCTTGTTGATCAGATTCATTGTGAGCGCCGCTTCGGGCATCTCGGAATCATCATCGATGACATAGGGAGCGGCCGAGCTCACGGAATCATCCTGTGCGTCAACCACGCCGCGCACATCGGTCGCGTTCTGAAACACAGAAGCGCGTCCCGCATCATCGCTCACGCCACGGTCATATGATTCGCGCTGCTGCGCCGGATCGTTCGTTGCCGGAGCCGGAGATGCGCTCTGACGCAAACTCGCCACGGTGCGTGGCGCAGGAGAGACAGCAAATGTTTGTCTTCGTAAAAAGAGGAAGTAGACGATCGCGCCTGTAATGCATGCGGCCACGAACACCGAAACGAATACCGGCCACAGCGGCGATGAAGCGCCGGTTGAGGCGGGGCCGGATTCTGTTGTCGTGCGCGATTGTGAGGCCAGAGCGACAGCTGTTGCAGGATGCTGCTGCTTTTCTTCCGAGCGCGAGCGCTCAAGTTCCGATTGGATAATCGAGGGAATGGTTTGCTTCTTCTGGGCTGCACCGGCGGCAGGACGCATGTGCGCCTTCTTTGCGGTATGCACCGAACCCGTATCCTGCGCGCGCGCAGGCAGTGCGCAACCGAGCACGATCAACATGCAAAGCGCAGCGCAACATCGTGTGCCTCTCATACCGTTCTCCTGACAGGAATGGCGATCGAGAACGTCGTGCCGATGCCGATCTGGCTTTCGACGGTGATCGTTCCTTCGTGCTGTTTGATGATGCGATGGGCCACCGACAGACCGAGTCCCGTGCCCTTGCCTTTTTCCTTCGTCGTGAAAAACGCCTGAAAGACTTTCGTGAGATTTTCGGGATCGATGCCCTCGCCCGTATCGCTGAAATGGATGCGCGCAAATCCGTTGATATATTCCGTATGGATCAGCAACCGGCCGCCTGAAGGCATCGCATCGCGCGCGTTCATGATCAGATTCAAAAACACCTGCTGCAGATAAAGCGTGTTGCCGTAAATCTGCGGAAGGTTTTCTTCGAGTTCGACGACGAGTTCGATCTTGCCGCTCTTAAACTGATGACGCACGAGCTCGGTCACTTCCTTGAGCGCAGTGTTGATCTGCACGAGCTCAAGCGGAAATTCATCGGGCACCGCGCGCGAAAAGTCAAGCAGCCGCCGCGTGATCTTCACGAGCCGGTCCACCTGCATCGTCATCGTCTCGACCCAGTTCTCGGGCTGGATGCCGCGCTTGTAGAGCTCCATCTGTCCCAGCAGGATCTGCACGGGATTCTTGATTTCGTGTATCACCGCTCCCGCCATCTCGCCGATCGCCGCGAGCTTCGATGATTGCAGCATCTGTGCCTGGCTCGTCTTGATGTCTTCCTGAGCCCGCGAGAGTTCGTTGTACGTATGCCAGTTCTCGACTCCCACAGCCGCCGAATTGGCGAGAATCGACAGGAGTTGAAGATCGTGGTTGGTGAATTCTTCCTGACTCTTTGCGGTATGCAGGATGAAGACGCCCATGCCTTCGTTGCGCACGAGCAGCGGCACGATCACAAAATGCATGAGTCCGTAGGCCGTCAGATCGGGAATGATCACCGGTTTTTTTTCGGCGATCACCCAATCGAGGATGCCTTCCTCCATCTGCTGATTGACGAGTTCGTCGAATTGCGAGTGGCTTGCATGAATGAACGGGACGAGCTTGTTGCGCTCCTTATTGAGCAGGAAGATATTGCATTCCTTGCTCGGCGCGACCTGCATCGAGAGGTTGCGCAGCGTCTCGGCGATCTTTTCAGGCTCGACCGTGGTGCTGACGACCTCGGAGATCTGCTGCATGGCGATCATCTCGTCGAGCGAAGCCTTCATCTCGTCGGTGTTGCGGCTTGAACGTTCCAGTTCCTGTTCAAGAAGGGCAATGCGCCCTTCGAGCATTTTTACATACGCGGTCTGTGCGTCTTCATCAAGCGGGCTCTCGCCCGTTTCCAATTCCGGCGCCGTATATGTCTGTCCGAGTTGCCGGATCATTGTCAGTCGTTAAAGTGTTGTGTTTTCTCGAGGTCGTCCTCGAAAATCGATTTATATTTTTCAACAAGCGTATCGATGTACGTCGCATCGTGGAATCGAAGCGTCTGCAGCGCGTTGATGTCGAATTCGATTTCATGATCGAACGAGATCGTGCCGAGATTCATCTTCTGGCACATCACGTCGCTCAGGTGAATGAGCGCGACGAGTTCTTTGTTGACGTCGGCCTGGTTGGGCCGGTGATGATTGAAGATCACATCGGTGAGCTGCGGAGGAAGATTCCATCGCTCGGCGAGCCATCCGCCGATTTCCTGATGCGTCACGCCGATGACCTGTTTCTCGGCTTCGTAGAACGACACGCCCGTGTCACGGTGCAGACGCACCGCTTCGCGAAAATCCTGATTGAAATATCGGTGGAAGATCGGCATCCCGATATCGTGCAACAGTCCTCCGACAAACGCCTCGCCGCTCACGCGGTATCCGAGATCGCGCGCCAGACGCCGCGCGGCCACACCGCAGGTGATCGCATGGTCCCAGAATTTGGTCGTGTCGAAGTACTCGTCGCTTCGGCGCTGCAGGGCGCTCATCAGCGACAGGCTGATGACGACTTCCTTGACCGCGTCGAAGCCGAGCACGATGATCGCAAAATCGATCGTCGCGATCTTTCTCGGGAATCCGTAAAACGGCGAATTGGCAATGCGCAGCACCTTGGCCGTCAAGGCCTGGTCGGTGCTGATCACCTTGCCAAGTTTCGAGGCGCTGGTGCGCGGATTGTCGATCAGGTCCACCACTTCCATGGCCACAGCCGGAAGGGCGGGCAGCTGGATTTCCGATTCGACGGTTGTTCTGACTTGTTCGATTTTATATTGGAGCGACACGTTCGAGTTCCCCTATGTCCAATTTCTGAGACACTTCATTCAGTGCCTCGCTGTAGAGTTGAGCGATGCGTGAGCCAACCAGTCCGAGCACACTGCCGATCTCATCAAACGTCGCCTCTTCGTAGTAATAGAGCATCATAATCAGCCGCTGGCGCGGGGCGAGCTGCTTGAGCGCCATGCCGACCTGCGCACACGCCAGCTGGTCGACTGCCGGATGAAGCACTTCATCGACCGAATGTGTCTTGCGATATTCTCCGTCCTGCGCGACGAGTGACGCCAGATCACTGATCAGGCGCTTTGTGGCATCGATCTGCTTGAGCGACGGCGACCAGGGTGTGGCCGTGTCGAGATAATTGTCGATCTTCTTTTGGATCTTACCGACCGTATCCGTACTCAGCATGACATCCTTCAGTTTTTCATGTCCCAGGATACTGACGGCGAAATCCACAGCCGATACACGATGAGAAAATCCATACAGCGGCGAATTCACGGCGCGCAGCAGTCGTTTCGCCAATTGTTCATCCGCGCTGATTTCACGACCGATCTTCGCCGTCGTGATACGGGGATTATTCAGGAGTTCCATGATTCGCAACATCCGCGCGAACGACGCCAGTGTTACCGGGGACGAGTGCCCGCCGTCATGTTTAGTCGCGTTGGTATCGGTGTCCGTCATCATATGGGTTAACCTCGCAGATCTAAGACCTTTCTCAGGTCGGTTAAAATTTTCGAATGGATTTGCGACACCCGTGATTCCGATACTCCAAGGATGCGTCCGATCTCGTCGAATGTCGCCCCTTCGTAGTAATACAGTGTCACAATCAACCGCTCGCGGCGCGGCAGCCGTTTGAGCGCATCGACCATCGATGCCTTCATCTCCAGATCTTCATACTCTTCAGCGATGTTCTGCGTCGTGTCGGCAATCATTTCATGACGCGTGGTCTGCTCGTCGGCAATGAAATCATCAAGCGAGATCGTCTGCGACGATTGCAAGAGAGACAGCAATTGATGGTATTCCTGATCGCTCATTTTCATGGCCTGGGCGATCTCGCCGTGCGATGCTTCGCGTCCCAGTTTCTGTTCTGTTGCCGAGGCCGTCTGATAAATCTTGCGCGACTGATCGCGCACCGAGCGCGGCATCGTATCGACCCGCCTCAGTTCGTCGAGGATCATCCCCTTGATGCGCGGGATGGCGTATGTTTCAAATTTGACGCCGATGGCCGGATCGTAGCGTTCGACGGCTTCGGAGAGTCCGAGAATGCCGAAATGCAGCACATCCGACGACTCGAGCACCGCCGCCGCCGGAATGTATAAGTGCTGCGCGACATATTTTACAAGGCCGATATACTGCGCCACCAGCATTTTTCGCAGTTCGGGTGACCGCGTCAAACCGTATCTGTTCCACCGTTCTTGCGTCGTCGTCATGGTTTATGCTCAGCGTGCTTTCGATTCAGAAACATGCGCTCCGCTTGTGTGCGGATCCCGCTGGGATTTGGACTGTGTCGTAAAGATCAATGTGACGAATCCCACAAGTCCCATCACGCCTGTGGCCCCGATAAAGACGATGAATGCCCTCATCACGACATCGAGAATTTCCCCGCCGCTCATCGAAAACAGGACAATGGACACGAAAAATAAGAGCAGTCCGATTTGGAAGATAATTTTGTTCATGGATCCGGTCTCCTTCTGAATATTAGTTACGCTACATTTTATTCATTCAAAGACTATACCAGTATTTACCAAAATCAGTCACCCAATATCGTCTGAATTCGGCATTTTTTTCGGGAGGGAGG
>DATGXR010000265.1:0-6833 GCA_035298825.1 Bacteroidota bacterium | reverse complement strand
AACGCAACATCGCCCCCGAGATCCGCGCGCGCGATCAATCAGTGACACGAGATATGCGTGCCCGCACGCTGATGAGTGACACGCCTACCACACGTGCATCGCATCGATCGACTCGATGAGGTATTCGGTGATCTTCTGATGTGTGCCCACGTTCGGATGACCGCCATTGACATAGTCTTCCTCATCAAATTCGGGGAATGTCCCGAAGAAGACATCCGCATTGCCGATCTTTCGTTCCTCATCCACGATTGCCGAGACTGTCTTTCGAACCCAGTCGACATGTGCGGCAAGTGCGAGCATCTTCACATGCGGATAGGTCTGTCTGATGTGTTCGAGAAATTGATGATAGCGCGATTTGAACATCGCGGTGCGTTCGCGTGAAACTTTCGCATCGTACCCGCCGAATGCAGTGTAATCGTTGAGGCCGAGGCACACGACGACGAGCTGTGGGATCCATCTTCTGAAATTCCAGTGGATGGAATCGCTCGAGCAGAGTGTGCGGCCGAATTTCTCAGGAAGCGTGTTCGAAAAATTCGACTCGAAGTCGCACACAAGTCCCAATCCGGACTGGCTTATCGAGTGGAATTGCGCGTTGTAATGGCGGGCGGTCAGCGCGGCAAATCCCTGATCGATGTTCGTGTAGCGCTGCGCGTCGGGAGCGGCGCATGTATCGGCCCATTCGTTGCCCAGAGCGCTCGTATAGGAGTCACCGATGAATTCGATCTTGCGTTCAGACATCGCCTCAGGTTCAAGCAGCGTCTTGCCCGAATCGAGCACGAAGCCTTCGAACGAAAACGAGGTCCAGGCCGATTCGTTGCGTTTTGAAATGCGGATCGTATGACCGGTCTCGGCATTTGAGAGTCCGCTTGCAAGCATGGTGAACGCCGGAGCAGTCGACGTCTGATGAAACACAGATGTGAGTGTATCGTCGATCGTGACATTATAGTAGCAATACGTGTCATTCATCCGGATGCCGATGCTTGTACCTTCGAAGCGGGCGCGCAGAGACACACCGGGCCATGAGTGCCGGGGTGAGAGCGGATTTGAAAAATCCCATCGTCCGAAATATTGTATCTTCGGGTCGTTTGCGGGAATCTCTCCCGCTTTCGATCTCCCTGCGCCCACGAACACGGCGATGAGCATCGCAATGACGATGCCACCGCCTGATGTCACGATCTTCATACTGAGACTCGAGATCCTTGTTTCATAAATGGGGATACTGCAATCACCGGCTGCTGTCGAAGAGGTTGAATGATTCCATGGCCTTGATGATCTGTTCGGCCATCACCCGGTGTGTGGCGACTGTCGGATGTCCGTTGCCGACATAGCCGCCCGGCACCTCATCGTATGTCGCGTAAAAAATATCGTTTCGGCCCAAGCGCCGTTCCTCATCGACGATCAGACGTTCCTGTGTGCGAATCCACTCGGGAAACGGAGAAACGATGACGATCTTCACGCGCGGATACACGAGGCGGATCGTTGAGAGAAACTTGTGGTATTCGCTCACAAAGCGCTCTGTGTTCTCTTTCGAGACATTCCCGTTCGCGCCTCTGAGTCCTGAGATGTCATTCAGGCCGAGGCTCACCACCGCGACATCCGGAATCCAGCGTGAGAAGTCCCATTTCGGTGTCTCGGAATCCATAAAGACCCTGTCGAAGCGAATCGGAATAGATTCATTCACATTGCCCTGCCAGTCGCAGACAATGCCGCTGCCCGAGCGGCAGGTGGTCACATATTGTGCATTGAAATGCCGGGCGATCACGGGAGCGAATCCCTTGTCGATATTCGTCACGGGATAGCGGGCTTCCCAATCCAGAGACTGAGCCAGGGTCTCATTGCTTTCACCGGCCGTGAATGAATCGCCGATGAATTCGATCTTTCGCTGCTGCAATGCCGTCGGCGGCAGAAGCGTTCGGGCGCTGTCGAGAATGAAGCCGGCAAACGAATAGATCTCGTCGAATGTGATGTTGCGCCTGCTCAAACGCAGCGAGTGCACGGTGTCCGAAAGTCCCTCGGCCAAAATATAGTCGGCTTCCGCGCGTCCTGCAGGGTGAAAGACGCCGTGAAAAGCTCCGTCGATTTCGACATTATAATAATTGGTGGCGTCCGTAAGGCGCACTCCGATGCTTCGCCCGGTGAATCGCGCGCACACATACACGCCCGGCCATGAATACCTGTAATGCGAAGAATCGCTCATCTCCCAGCGTCCTCCATACTCGATGCGCGGATCGGACGGAAGAAATAGTTGCTTTGACTGGCTCATGGCGTGAAGTTCAAGTAGTGTGAGTGCTGCCGCAAGCATTATTTGTGATGTGAGTCGCATGACATCAGTCCGCTTTCTTTTTTCCGAGCGCCGTTTTGAAAAACTCGCCGCCTTCCGTCAGCTTATACGTGTCCCACGATTCGAACATGCGCGGATACCATTCCGGATCGAACACCCAGGCGGCCCAGCTGATGCCCTTGGCGTCGAGATAGGCGATGATGGCCTTGCCGTACTCGCCGTTTTCAGCCATGCCTTCCTTGCCCAGCGTGAAGCCGATCTCCGTGGCGACGATGGGATAGCGCGATGCGGCAAATCCGAAATTCTCTTCCCATTTCGGTTCGTAGGGTTTCGTGCGTTTGTGCGGATAGGGATGCGTGATGTATCCGATGCGTTCGGCGCGGATGGGTTCGATGTTCAACGGCGTCAAATCGTACGCCCAGTCGAATCCCGCAACAAGCGGAATCACTTCGTTGTCGTAGGCGCGGATGATATCGATCATGTTCTCGTTCATCTTTTTCCAATCGCTCCAGGAGACCGATCCGAGCTCGCCCTGATAAATTGTCGGCTCGTTGAAAAGCTCGTAGAAGGCAGCCGTGTTGTTGCCCTGGAAGTGCCGGGCGATCGTGCGCCAGAACTCGTACGTCTCCTGTTCGGTGGTCCGATACATGGGATCCTGGAACAATCCCGATTTCAAATTGCCGATCGAATGCCAATCGATGATCACATAGAGGCCGAGATCCGTGCACCAGTCAACAGCCTGATCCAGCAACGTGAGATATTTTTCAGGCGTGCGTTCGCGCCAGGCGACGGGATGGACGGGAATGCGCACGAACATGGCGCCCATCTCCTTGACGCGGACAAAATGCTGCTTCGACCAATGTCCCTGATGTTCGATCTTATCGGGATCCGAAATATTCAATCCGCGAAAGACGACTGTTTTGCCCTGGGGATCGACGAAGACGTTTCCCTTCACCTGAATGCGGGGAAGGCGTTTGGCGTTGGGGCTCTTGAACGGCGCGCCGACATTCTGGTCGTTCCACCACGCATGGTATTTGGTTTCCTTTTGTGCCTGAGCAGGACGGGGAAGGACACTCAGCGCGCAGAAGAGCGCGACAAACAAGACGGCTGCTTTTTTCATCATCTGTGTGATCTCCATGAAAAGTGATTTTTCAAAAAAGAGCGTTTGATGAAGCATTATCTGGTGAGAATCATTTTTTGTGCGGCGGCAAATCTTCCGGCATTGATCTGACAGAGATAGACGCCGGAGGCAAGCGTATTTGAATCGAACCGGACTTCATGCGCTCCCGCCTGCTGCCGTTCATTGACGACAGTCGCGACTTTTTCTCCAAGACTGTTGAAGATGTTCACACGCACAAGCGACTCTTCCTGAAGATCGTATTGGATCGTCGTCGACGGATTGAACGGATTGGGGTAGTTGGCATAGAGCCGGAACGATGGCATCTGCAACGTGCCCTGGTCGTTCACGCCGGTTGAAGCTGCCATGCGTATGCGATAGAGACTTTTTCCGGCCGTGATAAAAAGCGTCTTTTTATCCGCGCCGCCCCAGGCGCAATTGGTCGGCGTTTCGGGCGTCGAGATTTTCCCGAGACCGGCGCCGGTGGGCGAGACGATCCATACGCCTCCGGGACCGGTGCAGTAGATGTTGCCGGCCTGGTCGCATTTCATACCGTCGGCATACCCGCCGGCCGGAATCGTGTAGAATAATTTTTTTCCGGTCAGTGTGGAATCGTTCACGA
Source organism: Bacteroidota bacterium (assembly GCA_035298825.1). Lineage (GTDB taxonomy): Bacteria > Bacteroidota > Ignavibacteria > UBA10030 > UBA8401 > CAISDA01. Next base: position 2,813 of record DATGXR010000265.1, on the reverse strand, counting down.
ACGTCCAGACATAGATCCTGCCAAGCTGTGACTCATTGACGTAGAGTTTTGTTTCATCCGGAGAGAGGCAAATGCCGTTGGGCAAATTGAACGTGCTGTCGATGAGCTGCAGGACGCCCGTCGGACTGATGCGGTAGATGCCTTTATAGGGAAGTTCCTTGGGTTGTCCGGCGGGCGTATTGAAATCGGGATCCGTGAAGAACACCGATCCGTCCGAACGCACGATAATATCGTTGGGGCTGTTGAATTTTCTTCCCCTGTCTGTTGCGGCAAGCACGGTGATCGTGCCGTCGGACTCGCGCCTGGAGACGCGGCGTTTGGCCATTTGTGTCAGGATGAGCCGGCCTTGCATGTCGAATGCGAGTCCGTTCGAACTATCCGAGGGACGAAGAAAAACCGATGCCGAGCTGTCGGCAACCGACCACCGGTAGATCGTTGAGCCCTGCACGTCGCTGAAGAGCAGCGCCTGATCGCTCGCGCTCCAGACCGGGCCTTCGGTGAATTTATATCCTGTGGAGAGTTTTTCCAGCTTTGCACCCGGCGGAACGGGCGACTGGGCTGAAGCATATGAAATGCATAAGAGCGCTGCAACAAATCGTATGAACATTGAAGATATTTCCTTTGAAAAATATGTAATAAAAAATCCGGCCGGGTTATTTTCGTCCGTGCTAAAAAAATTCCGGCAGCTGAAAACAAGCACTGTGCATCACATTGTGCGTCGGGCGCGACGATCAGCGAATCTTTTCGAAACGCGCCGCGCAGCCGCCTCCGGGTGCAAGATGAATCGTGAGTGTGTCGTGCGCCGAGACAGTCCGTTGTTCTTTTTGATAATCCGTCGCATCGCGATCGGCATTGATTCCATCCTTGAAGATCACGGCCTTGTAGCGCCCTTCACCAAGGAACGAACAATCGAGCGTAAGATCGCGGGCGTCCCAGTTGTTCATCGCACCGAGATACCAGACGCCGCTTTTTTTCCGGGCGACGGCGGCGTAGTCGCCGACTTTGCCATCGAGCGCGATCGATTCGTCGTAGACGGTCGGAACGCTCGTGATGAACTCCGTGCATTCGGCTTCCTTCATATACGCTGTCGGATTGTCGGAGAGCATCTGCAGCGGCGCCTCATACACGACATACATCGCAAGCTGCTGGCAGCGCGTGCCCTGGCTCATGGGCAATGAATTACTGGGTTTGAAATTTCCGCGCGTCGTATTGCGCATCGCTCCCGGCGTATAATCCATCGGTCCCGCCATCATCCGGATGAAGGGGATCGATACCGCATAGCGCACCGCGTCCTCCGGATTCCATTTCATATGCTCGAGGCCCTTGACGCCTTCATACCCGATGACGTTCGGATACGTGCGCTGAAGTCCCGTCGGCTTGAAGATGCCATGATAATCGACAAGCAAGTGGTACTCGGCCGCTTTTTTTGCGATCTCGTATGTCGAGGCCACCACCGCCTGATCGTCGCGGTCGAAGAAATCGATCTTGAACCCCTTGACGCCCATCTTCGAATACATGGCAAAGACCGTATCCATCTGCCGGGCGACATTCTGCCACAGCGCCCAGAGAATCACATCGACGCCTTTTTTTCGTCCGTGGGCAAGGATCTCGCGAAGGTTGATCGAGGACTGCGGTTTTGTGAGATCATATGTTTCGGACCAGCCTTCGTCGATCACGATATAGCGAATGTGATGAGCCGCGGCAAAATCGATGTAGTACTTGTACGTCTCGGTGTTGATGCCCGCGCGGAAATTTACATGCGTGATATTCCAATCGTTCCACCAATCCCACGCGACCTGTCCCGGCGTGATCCATGAGGGATCGGCGATCCGCGAAGGGGAGGCGAGTTTTTGCACGATATCGCTGTTGAGCAGGTCTTTGTCCTGGCGTGCGATCACAACCACGCGCCATGGAAACGAGCGCGTGCCCTGTGTGCGTGCGATGTAGTCGGCCCGGCGTGTCGGCATGAGGTTGAAGCCCGAGAAGCCGCCCCTCTTCGTCTCAAGCGGATACGGGGCAAAGACGCTTGTGAGTCCGTTGTGCGCGCGATTGAGTGTGAGGAACATGCCCGGATAGTCGTCAAGATCCGCCTCCAGAATGGCGGCTTTCGAGACACCGCCTTTGAGTTCGACCAGCAGAGGAAGAAACGCAAGCTGTGTGGTATCGAACCGGGACAGTGGTATCTCCTGGTAGTGAGATTCGAATGCCGAATTGAATTGTTTACCATCCCTGAAGTCTTCAAGATAGGGGATGAACGTCTGATGATCTTCCGTGAAATTGAAATTGGCTTCCTCGTTCATGACGGTGATTTCGCCCGGCTTCTTCGTGATGAAGCGGTAGGCCATGCCTTCGTTATAGAGCCGGAAGACCACGTCGTACGCGTCCGTGCAGTGAAGCGTGAGCTGCCGGTACTCGTCGCGGATGATTGATTTTTTATAGATGACAGGTTTGATCACTCCTGAAAATGATGCGGAGTCGACGCGTGTGACGCTTGCGTGTGCTCCAAGCACTGTGCCGTCGCTCAGTGTCATCGAGATTGCAGAAGGCGCAATCACAACGCGTCCGTTGTGGTGCAATGACCATTCGAGCGTTGCGCCTGCAGTGATGCGGAGGCTGAGTGTGCTATCCGGCGAAGTGAGATCGTACGTCGTTGCTGTTTCGGTCGCGAGGAGTGATGATGCGCTCATCATCAACATCAGCGCGGTGATTGCTGCTTTTGCGTATCGTGTTGTCTGCATATGTTGTCTTCCGATAGATATTAATAGCGTACTTTATAGATTGCATAACTTTCGGGCGGCGTCGTCATCGAGATC
>DATGXR010000264.1:0-4365 GCA_035298825.1 Bacteroidota bacterium | reverse complement strand
TTTCAGAATGACAGCCGCGTCGCCAACGACAAACGGCACTGCCTGTGTCAGCGTGACAGCTGCGGACGACTGTCGCGAGACGGCGGTTACTTTGATTGTACCGAGGGTTTTTCCGTTTCGCTCAACGCGAAGCGTATCGTCCATGCTCAGATGATGATCACGCCCGCCGTCGATATACAAAACGGTTGCCGCGAGATACGTAATCTTGAATCGCATCTCCTTTTTTTCCTGCGCGTGAACGGCAGGGATTGCAAAGAATAGAACAATGAAAATCCACAACTGCTTCATTTGGATTGATGGCACTCTGCACATGTAACCCCCATCGGCTTATAGCGGATCGGCCGGCGCTGGCCGGCAGCGAATGCCTTATGGCATTTTTCGCATCGCACACCCGCATGGCCTCCCGTCAACGCAAATCTGGATTGTGTATTATGATCGAAAATCAGGGCTTTCCACCCTTTTGCTGTATGACATTTTTCGCATTTCGTTTGACCGTCGACCGCAAACTGGCGCTCGTGCTCATCCGCATGACAGTCGGCGCATCCGGTCACAGTGCCTGCAAACTGCACGGCGGCATCGGGTCCTTCCGATTTCTTATGACACTTCGCACACGCGAGCGTCTCATGCCTGCCGCGCAGCGGAAATTTCGTCCGGTCGTGAGAGAATGCCAACGTCTGCCACGACTCTGTCGAATGGCAGGTTTCGCATCCGTTTTTCATTTGCGAAGCGAACTGTCCCTTGTGCACATCGGCATGGCACAGTGTGCATACGAGCTTCGCATCCCAATGGAACTGCCACGTGCTCTTTGCCCGCACATTCCCTTGTTCATGACATTTCACGCAGGGAATCGCCCGATGCGAGCCGGTCAGCGGAAACGCGGTGCGGTCATGGTCCGCTGCTGAATAGTGCACCGTCGTGAAACCGTCCACCGTATGGCAAGCCTCACACTTACCTTTATCGGCACGATTGTCAAATTGATGAGCGTGCGCATCGGCATGACAGTTGGCACACTGTTTGTATTTCGTAATATGAAATCCGATTTCGCCGCTCACATTTTTCGCAGTGGGAACGGCCGCATGACATTCGGCGCACTTCACCGAAGCATGTTTTCCAACAAGAGGAAATTGCGTCACCGAATGATCGAACTTCGATCCCTTGATCTGATGGAATCCCTCGGTCGTATGGCACTGCGAACATGGTTGTTGAAATTTTCCCTTGTGCGCATCGGCGTGACAGGACTTGCAACTGGCAAATTCCATGCGTACAAACTGCACGGTGACGCCGTCCCGGAGTTTGTTTTTATGACATCGCTGGCATTCGACCTGCTCGTGCTTTCCGGTGAGCGGGAACTTCGACCGGGCATGCGTGAACTTCGACGCGGGCTTCCATTGCTCGAACGTATGACACGATGCGCATTGCGCTGACAGCTGTCCCTGATGCTGATCCTTGTGACAGGAAAGACAGTCCGTCGTGAGGCCGAGCAGCGTCTTTCGCTTGCGTTTGTCGTCGAACGATTGGATATCCTTCGCCCTGATTTTCGACGGCTCATGGCATTTCGCGCATTCAACGTTCGCATGCTTTCCCTCGAGCGCGAATCCCGTCGAGGCATGGTTGAATCCCTTCCTGTCGAAACGGACCAGTTCGAACTGCCGGCCGTGATGCTCCTTGTGACAGTCGAAGCAGTGCTTTCCGCCGATCGACGCGTGATATCCCTTCTTCTGCGCGATGCGTGTCTTAATCTCGCCGTGACATGCGAGACATTGATCGTCGGCAATGGACTTGCCGATCGAATGACACAACGTGCAATTCTCCACTCCTTCGAACTGTGCATGAGCAGCTGAGAGCTCGCCGGGCGAGATTTGTGCCGCCGAGCGAAGCGCGCAGAGACACAGGAGCAATCCGATAGTGCGCAGTGTCGTCATCTTATTGTCCGATCGCGGTTAAACCGGATTGTGCCTGGTGCGCCTCCTTGCTTTCAGGCGCCAGTGATCGCAGTTGTTTCCAGATGCGCGCGGCATCCCGTGTCTTTCCCAATGTCGCATAGAGCGCGCCTTTGTTATACAGGGCTGTCAGATTCTTCGCATTATGACCGAGCACGCGATCGGTGGTCTGCATCGCGGCGTCATATTTTTTTGTCTCTGCATAGCAGACAGACAGGTCGAGCAGCAGCGAATCGTTCTTTGGATCCAACCGGATCGCGCGTTCAAAATACGGAATTGCCTCCGCCGCCTTGTGCCCGTCCATCAACAGCGTCGCCAGCATGCGGAGATGACTCGTGTTGCCCGGATTCTTTTCGACGGCGCGTTTCAACTCTTCAGTGTGTTTGACGAACATCTGATCGACATTGTCCTTTGAAGGTGTGCCTGCAGTAGGATTATTGCCGTGCATCGCTGCCGGAGGAGCCGGATCGGGTGTTCGCTGTTTCGGAGCGGACACGATCGCGACGATCACAATTGCCACGATCGAAAAAACGATGAGTGAAGCGACGACTGGTTTTTTCATATTACAGAATCCAAGTATATCCGAATGTGATGGCAACACCGACGTGAATGAACAGAATCACGAACATGATAATAGAGAACGGCCGATGGACGATGTGCCAATAGTTGAACAGCTGCTGTATCTTCCCAAGAAACGCGATACGCCGGTTCAGGATAATGTGCTCACTCGCGATACGCGCGATCTTGTGAATCAGCCGGGCATCGACCGACTGTCGGTGAAGATAATTTCGGATTTTCCGGAGCTGACGTCTCCGCGTAATGTCGCTCACGAAAAGGAACCAGAGCATTTCGGCAGTCGACATTTCGTTGTATGGCTTATTTGAGAGGGCAAGCGCGTCGATCGAGCGTATCGTTTTCGGATCCAGGTGATAGTCGCTCTCCAGGATCGTCAGCAGTTTCTGGTTCTCAGCCTCGAGCTCCTTGATGCTCAGCTCGTTGCCATGGATTCCCTTCGGGATGTGCACATAAAGGAACCGGCCCACCACACCGCTTGCGACAACCGCCATCATGCACCAGAAGCTGACGGCGACGAGTCCGCCGAACTTGAACGTTGTGTGATACATGACAAGGATCGGGCCGAGGAGGCAGAGGAAAATGTGGAACTCGAGGACATTCTTGATCTTTCCGGTATGCGCAAACATTTTCATTCGCTTGCGGGCGGAATACATGACGACGCCGCCGATGATCATCACGGTTCCAACAATGCCCAGGCCGTGGCTTTCCACACCGCTTGGTTTCAGGTCTTCGTACCGTGGATGAAACGGGCGTTCCATGGTTGGCAACGCATAGTACTCGTAATTGCGCGCGAGTAATCCTAACGTAGCAGCGAGGCCGGCGATGAACAGAATCAGGATATACAGTCTATGAATCATAGTGCCTGGATGAGAGTCTGAAAAAAGTGCTGTTATAATATAAGACTTATTTATCGGAATTGCACTATTTCACCACCCAAAGTGTAGAATTTTTCTACGTAGGAAATGACAACACGGCCGGAGTCATATGGACTCGGGCCGTGTTACTTTTTTAAGCACTGTCGGCGTATGTGTCAGTTGAAGAATCCGAGCATGAGACCCGCATTCACTGTCACACCGTCGGGCCGCAACGCATCGGGCACGTTATTGAGATCACCCCTGTCGTTCAATTGCCAGCTTGAATTGAAGAGCATCGGATATCCCACACCCACGCGCACCTGCATCCAGGTCAACACCCTGTATTCGAGATTAAGATGGGGATTGAACGCTACGAATGTGCCGCTCAGCGAACGGGTAACATTTTGCGTCTGCGTATTGTCCTTGAACTCGCTCCAGAGATCTCCCCAATTTTTCAACGAACCATTGTCGCGCGTCATCAGGACACCGACCGATCCGGCCCCGATTGTGAATCCGCCGGCAATGTCGAATTTCTGCACGACGGGCACCACGTAGTCGATCAGAATTCCGCCATACGACACTTGATATTCCACTTCCTTTTTTATGTTGCCCGTGACGCTTGTGATCGTCTGTTTGCCGCCGGTGCCGAAACCGCCGATGCGCAGATTGGGAATGACCATGATATACCCGTAGCCTTCACCGCCCACGAGCACCATCGGATCGTTCGTGAGCTTCGGCATGCCTGCCGCTGTAAGCGCCTTGTTGATCTCGTCATTCTTGAAAAATCCGAACGATGTGATCACCCCGCCGGCCGCGCCCACTTTTACATATCGAGGCGCTTTTAATTCGTTGTCGTCATCGCTGCTTTGCTGTGCATACAGAGGCGCCCAGCCTGCAAGCAACAGCATACTTAAGAGTATCACACACGTTTTCATATTTCTCCCCGGATTGGTAGTTGATTCATTTCCGATAGAATGCCCCTCAGGCGGTCATGC